>NZ_CP119145.1:5476759-5815138 GCF_029167625.1 Streptomyces sp. AM 4-1-1 | reverse complement strand
TCACCCGGTTCGACCGGATCGAGCTGGAGAGCGAGCGGGACCGGCTCAACGGGGAGATCGACGAGCTGACCGGCATCCTGGAGTCGGACTCCGAGCTGCGCAAGCTGGTCTCCGCCGAACTGGCCGCGGTCGCGAAGAAGTTCGGCACCGAACGGCGCACGGTGCTGCTGGAGTCGGCGGGTTCGCAGGTCGCCTCGGTGCCGCTGGAGGTCGCGGACGACCCGTGCCGGGTGCTGCTCTCCTCGACGGGTCTGCTGGCGCGCACGGCCAACGCCGACCCGGTCGTCTCCGGGGAGGACGCGAAGCGCGCCAAGCACGATGTGATCGTCTCGGCCGTCCCGGCGACGGCCCGCGGCGATGTCGGCGCGGTGACCTCCACCGGCCGGCTGCTGCGGATCTCGGTGATCGATCTGCCCCAGCTGCCGGACACCCACGCGGCGCCGAACCTCTCCGGTGGCGCTCCGATCGGTGAATTCCTCACGCTGGAGCCCGACGAGGAGCTGATCTGCCTCACCACGCTCGACGAGGCGTCACCGGGACTGGCGATCGGCACTCTCCAGGGCGTCGTCAAGCGGGTGGTGCCCGACTACCCGGCGAACAAGGAGGAGCTGGAGGTCATCGGCCTGAAGGACGGTGACCGGATCGTGGGCGCCGTCGAACTGCGCACGGGCGAGGAGGATCTGGTCTTCATCACCTCCGACGCGCAGTTGCTGCGTTACCCGGCGGCGCAGGTGCGTCCGCAGGGCCGTCCCGCGGGCGGCATGGCGGGGGTCAAGCTCACGGCCGGGGCCGAGGTGCTGGCGTTCACCGCGGTGGACCCGGCCGCCGACGCGCTGGTGTTCACGGTCGCGGGGTCGCACGGCACCCTGGACGACTCCGCCGTGACGGCGAAGCTGACGCCGTTCGACCAGTATCCGCGCAAGGGCCGGGCCACGGGGGGTGTGCGCTGCCAGCGCTTCCTGAAGGGCGAGGACGTCCTGGTGTTCGCCTGGGCGGGTGAGACGCCGGCACGGGCCGCGCAGAAGAACGGCACGCCGACGGATCTGCCCGAGCTGGACCCGAGGCGCGACGGCTCGGGCGTACCGCTGGCGAAGCCGGTCGCGGTGATCGCGGGACCGGTGTAGCCGAGGGCGCCACGCACCGCGCCGAGACCGCCGCCGACGCCCGGCGTCGTACGCGCACGGTCGTCGTACACGTCCGGCCGTCGTACGCGCACGGCCGCCGGTCCTGTCGTGCGGGAGGAGACGCATGGCCGGCCGAAGGCGGCGCGGACCTGACGTGCGTGCCTACGCGTCGTGCGTGCCTGCGTTGCGCGTGCGCTACGCCTCGTCGTCAGGCTGTTGTACGTACCGCAGGACGCCCCACATGCTCTGTTCCAGAGCGTCGGCGTCCTGCGGGATGTCCTGCGGGATGCTCCGAGGGGCGCCCGACGAGGACGTACCGCTCTCCCGGCAGTCGGCGAGCCGCGCGGAGAGCGCGGGCGCGTCCAGGCCGGTACCGATCAGCACCAGCTGGGTGAGGCGGGGTTCGTCCCGTGCCCACGGCTGCGGGACGAACCGGAGGAATCTGCCGACCGCGTGCAGGGCGTAGCTGTGCCGGGGATCGCCGGGGCCGAAGTCCACGAATCCCTTGATCCGGTACAGACCCTCGGGCCGGGAGTCCAGGAAGGCCATGAAACGGCGGGGACTCATCGGTACGTCGGCGGTGAACGCGACGCTCTCGTACGCCGCGTGCGGATGGTGCCCGTGCCCGCCACCCGACTGCCCGTCGCTCGCCCGCTCCCGCTCGCGCTCCCGCTCGTGCTCGCGCTCCGCCTGGAGCAGATCCTCGAAGGTGAGCTGACGGACCTTCTCGTCGGCATCCGGCCGGTGGGCGGGATCGAAGAGGAGTTCCGGATCGATCCGGCCGTGGGTCGCGGAGATGACGGCCGCCCCGCTGCCCATCGCCTCGACGAGGGACCGTAGCCGGTCCTCCTCCGCCTCGTCGATCCGGTCCGTCTTGTTGAGCACCACGAGGTCGGCGACGGCGAGATGGCGGTCGATCTCGGGGTGGCGCCGCCGGGTGCGCCCGAACTCCGCCGCGTCGACGACTTCCACCAGTCCCCCGTACACGATGTGCGGATCGTCGCTGGCCAGGAGCATGCGCACGAGTTCCTGGGGCTCGGCGAGGCCGCTCGCCTCGATGACGATCACGTCGAGGCGAGCGGCCGGGCCGGTCAGTTTCCCCAGGAAGGTGTCGAGTTCGCTCGCGTCGACGGCGCAGCACAGACAGCCGTTGCCGAGCGACACGGTCGAGCCGACCTGTCCGGAGACCGTCATCGCGTCGATCTTGATGGCCCCGAAGTCATTGACGATCACACCGATCCGGTTGCCCGCCCGGTGCCTCAGCAGGTGGTTGAGCAGCGTGGTCTTCCCGGAGCCCAGGAAGCCCGCGAGGACGATGACCGGGATCTGCTTGCGGGGCGGCGTGATCGACGAGGACAACGGGGGCCTTTCTCCGAGGGGTCAGAGCGCCGGGACGGGCTGCGGCGGGGGTGCGCCGACATAGCGCGCCGCCGGACGGATGATCTTCGAGTCCTCCGCCTGCTCCAGGATATTGGCGCTCCAGCCGACCACCCGCGCCGCGCAGAAGGTCGGCGTGAACATGGTGCGCGGCAGCCCGCACAGCTCCATGACGACGCCCGCGTAGAACTCGACGTTGGTGTGCAGTTCGCGGCCGGGTTTCAGCTCGGCGAGGATCGTCTCCACCTGTCGCTCGACCTCGACCGCGAGGTCGACGAGCGGGCCGCCGAAGCCCCGCGCGATGTCCCGCAGCATCCGGGAGCGAGGGTCCTCGGTGCGGTAGACAGGGTGTCCGAAGCCCATGATCCGCTCCCCGGCGAGCACCCGGTCACGAATCCAGCCGTCGATCCGGTCCGGGGTCCCGATCGCGTCCAGGGTGTCCAGGGCCCGGCTCGGCGCTCCGCCGTGCAGCGGCCCGGAGAGCGCGCCGATCGCGGCGACCAGGCAGGCGGCGACATCGGCGCCGGTGGAGGCCACGACGCGGGCGGTGAACGTGGAGGCGTTGAAGCCGTGGTCGATCGTGGACACGAGATAGCGCTCGACGGCCCGGGTCCGCTCGGCGTCCGGCGCGCTTCCGGTCAGCATGTGGAGGTAGTTGGCCGCGTACGGAAGGTCGTCACGCGGTTCGACGGGCTCCAGCCCCTGGCTCAGCCGGTGCAGTGCGGTGAGCGCGGTGGGTACGGCCGCGCAGAGGGCGAGGGCGTCCTCCCGGCGCTGTCCGGCGTCGATGTCGTAGACGGGCCGGAGGCCGGCCGTGGCCCCGAGCAGCGAGAGGGTGGTACGCAGTCCGGCGAGCGGGCCGGAGACGGAGCCTGACCGCGCTATCGCGGGCAGCGCCTCCCGCACTTCCTCGGGCAGGTGACGCAGGGGCGCGACGCGGGCGGCGAACCCGTCGCGGGCGCCCCGGTCGGGCAGCTCACCGTGGAACATCAGGTACCAGACGTCCTCGAAGGAGCGGGTCCGCGCGAGCTCGAGGGCCGAGAACTGCCGGTAGTGGTAGAACCCTTCGCGCCCCCGGACGTCTCCGAGAGCGGTGTCGGTGACGACCACCCCGGCCAGGCCGCGAGGTACGTCGAGCGGGTTCCTGACGCCGGTGGCTCCGGTGTCGCCGATGGTGGCCATGTCGCCCTCCAGGGGTCGTTCCGAGGATCGTTCGCGGTTCATCCGTAACTTGATTCGACCATCCATGGTTGACTCCAACCTTGTCAATATTGATTGAATCAATATGTGTACTGTGAGGCAGCGTGACGGATCAAGAGAGAAGTGGCGGCGACAGCGGCCCACCGGTGGCCCGTCGGCTCACCACCCGGGAGACGGCCGAGCGGTTGGGGGTGAAACCGGAAACGGTCTACGCGTACGTCAGCCGTGGCCAGTTGAGCAGTGAGCGGGCGCCAGGGGGGCGCGGCAGCACGTTCGACGCCGCCGAGGTGGACGCGCTGGCCAGGCGTACGGGGCGCAGAGAGCCCTCCCCGGCCGCCGGTGACCTGGTCTTCCGTACCGCGATCACACTCGTCGAAGGCGACCGCTACTACTTCCGGGGCGTCGACGCCACCGAACTGGCCCGCCGGCACAGCTACGAGGAGGTCGCCGAGTGGCTGTGGACCGGCGAACTGCGGCCGGGCATCCGCTTCACCGCGCCGGCCGAGGCACTGGACGCCGCACGGCGAGCGGTCGGCGCGCTGCCCGCGCACAGCGGCTCCACGGACCGGCTGCGGGTGGCGGTCGTCGCTGCGGCGGCAGCCGATCCGCTGCGCTTCGACCTCTCGCCCGGCGCGGTGCTCGCGGGCGCGCGGAACCTGATCCCGACGCTGGTCGGCGCCCTGTCGGCCGAGGGGCCGGGCGGGGGCCCGGACGACGACGGGGACCGCGGCGGTGGGGACGGCGGTGGCGGGTCCGCCCGTCGGCTCTGGTCGAGCCTCACCGCGCGTCCGGCCGACGACGCCTCGCTCGCCGTGCTGGACACGGCACTTGCCCTGCTGATCGACCACGATCTGGCCGCGTCGACCCTGGCCGCCCGGTTCGCCGCGTCCGCCCGCGCCCATCCGTACGCCGTGGTCTCGGCGGGCCTCGGAGTGCTGGAGGGGCCGCTGCACGGCGCGGCGAGCGGCCTGGCGCACCGGATGCTGGCCGAGGTGCTGGAACGGGGCGGCGCCGCTCCCGTGGTGTCGGACCATCTGCGCGCGGGACGCGGGGTGCCCGGACTCGGCCACCGTCTCTACACGGGTGAGGACCCGCGCGCCCGGACACTGTTCGACCTGCTCGCGCGGGTGCCGTGGGCCGCGTCCGCCCTGGAGGCCGCCCGTGACGTGGTCACCACGACCGCCCGCCACGTCCCGCTGCACGCCAATGTCGATCTCGCGCTCGCCGTACTCTCGGTGTCCGCCCGCATGCCCGCGGAGGCGGGGGAAACGGTGTTCGCGGTGGCCCGTACGGCGGGCTGGATCGCACACGCACTGGAGGAGTACGCGGAACGGCCGCTGCGCATGCGCCCCAGTGGCCGTTACGAGGGGCCCCGGCCGCCCCAGCCGCTGCCCGGACCCGCTCCGTGACCGCCTCTCTTCGGCGCGCCCCGTCGACGGCGCTCACCCTGCCACCGCTCCCCCGCCGGCTCCGCGACCGTCGGCGGTCCCACCGCTCCGCCGACCTGCTCACACGCACCGGGGCCGCCGCGTGCCGACGGGCATCGGCTCCGGGCCGGCCGTGGGTGGAGAACGCGTCCCCACCCACGGGTGGACGACTCAGGCGTCGATGCGCGAGCGGTCCAGTGTGGCCGCCGAGCTGGTGATGAACTCCTTGCGAGGAGCGACCTCGTTACCCATCAGGAGATCGAAGATCTGCTCGGAGGACTCCAGGTCGCCGATGTTGATCCGGCGCAGCGTCCGGTGCCTCGGATCCATCGTGGTCTCCGCCAACTGGTCGGCGTCCATCTCACCGAGACCCTTGTAGCGCTGGATCGAGTCCTTGTACCGGATGTTCTTGCGCTGGAGGCCGAGCAGCCGCTGGCGCAGCTCGTTGTCCGAGTAGGTGTAGATGTACTTGTCCTGGCCCTTCTTGGGCTGGACCAGCTCGATCCGGTGCAGCGGCGGCACCGCGGCGAAGACCCGGCCGGCCTCGACCATGGGCCGCATGTAGCGCTGGAACAGCGTCAGCAGCAGACAGCGGATGTGGGCGCCGTCCACATCGGCGTCCACGAGCAGGACGATCTTGCCGTAGCGAGCCGCGTCGATGTCGAACGTCCGGCCGGAACCCGCTCCTATCACCTGGATGATGGCGCCGCACTCGGCGTTCTTGAGCATGTCCGAGACGGACGACTTCTGGACGTTGAGGATCTTGCCCCGGATGGGCAGCAACGCCTGGAACTCGCTGTTGCGGGCGAGCTTCGCCGTGCCGAGCGCGGAGTCCCCCTCGACGATGAAGAGCTCGCTGCGGTCCACGTCGTCGCTGCGGCAGTCGGCCAGCTTGGCCGGGAGCGAGGAGGACTCCAGCGCGGTCTTGCGTCGCTGCGCGTCCTTGTGCTGACGGGCCGCGATCCGGGTACGGGCGGCGGCGACCGCCTTCTCCAGCACCGACCTGGCCTGCGCCTTCGCGTCCCGCTTGGTGGAGGTCAGGAACGCCTTGAGTTCCTTGGCGACCACATGGGCGACGATCCGGTTGGCCGCGGAGGTGCCGAGCACTTCCTTGGTCTGCCCCTCGAACTGGGGCTCGGCCAGCCGGACGGTGACGACGGCGGTGAGCCCTTCCAGGGCGTCGTCCTTGACGATGTCGTCCTCGGCGACCCGCAGCAGCTTGGCGGAGCGCAGGACCTCGTTGACCGTCCTGGTCACGGAGCGTTCGAAACCGCTCACATGTGTGCCGCCCTTGGGGGTGGCGATGATGTTGACGAACGACTTGACGTTGGTCTCGTACCCGGTGCCCCAGCGCATCGCGATGTCGACCCCGAGCTCACGGGTCACCTCGGTGGCCGTCATGTGGCCGCGCTCGTCCAGGACCGGCACCGTCTCCTTGAAGACCCCCTGTCCGGTCAGCCGCAGGACGTCGCAGACCGCCTTGTCCTGGGCCAGGTACTCGCAGAACTCGCTGATCCCGCCGTCGAAACGGAACGTCTCCACCGTCCTGCCCTCGCCGTCGGCCTCCCGCTCGTCGCGCACGACGATGGTGAGGCCGGGGACGAGGAACGCCGTCTGGCGGGCCCGTTGGTACAGGTTCTCCAGGTTGAGCTTGGCGTCCTTGAGGAAGATCTGCCGGTCGGCCCAGTAGCGCACCCGGGTGCCGGTCCGGTTCTTCGGCACCCGCTTGCCCTTGTGCAGCCCGTTGGCCGGGTCGAACGGACTGTCCGGCCCCTGCTCGGTGAAGAAGCCCGGAACGCCACGGCGGAAGCTGATCGAGTGGGTGGCGCTGTTCCGGTCGACCTCGACGTCGAGGCGTGCCGACAGGGCGTTCACGACGGAGGCACCGACCCCGTGCAGACCGCCGGAGGCCGCGTACGACCCGCCGCCGAACTTGCCTCCCGCGTGCAGCTTGGTCATCACGACCTCGATGCCGGAGAGCCCGGTCTTCGGTTCGACGTCGACCGGGATGCCCCGGCCGTTGTCCCGCACCTCGACGGAGCCGTCCTCGTACAGGATGACCTCGATGTGGTCGCAGTAGCCACCGAGGGCCTCGTCGACGGAGTTGTCGATGATCTCCCAGAGGCAGTGCATCAGGCCCCGGCTGTCCGTGGACCCGATGTACATCCCGGGGCGCTTGCGCACCGCCTCCAGCCCCTCCAGGACGAGCAGGTGCCGCGCGGTGTAGTTGGAGCTGTCCTTGTCTACGACGCCCCCTGCTCCGGTCAGCAGCGCAGTGGACGGCACGGACGTATCGGCGGTCACGCGGTTCGCTCCTCGCTGAATTTCATTTGGGGCCCAGTGGGTAGCGGGCTCGGCTTCGGTTGCCGCTGAGAGGGTACCGATGCCTGGTGGAGCGGGTGCAACGCCACCCTCGGAGAACCCTCACACTAGTCCAGCCTCGCATGCACGTTCGATCCCAGGGTGAGAGTGACATGCACATCACGTTCCCTTCGGAGGCATGAACCATTTAGGCTCCGGGCACGTCCTCATGAACAAGCCGGCAAGCCAGCCGGAGGGACCGACCGAAGACAAGCAAAGCGAAACCGTAGAGCTACGCGATACGGCACATTCGCCGCCAACCGGCAACAGACAGCCATCTTGAGAAGAAGTTTCGAAGAAAAGCCACGAGCGGGAACGTTTTCGGCCTGGTTGGATGTTGACCCTGGTACGACAGCTCGTCGAGCTAGAGAAGAGGCGACGTGACTACTGTTCTGACCCCCGCGAGCCCGCTGACCGCAGCAGACCGCTGCGACCGCTGCGGCGCCCAGGCATATCTGCGCGTCGTCCTGACCAGCGGCGGTGAACTGCTCTTCTGCGCCCACCACGGTCGCAAGTTCGAGCCGGAACTCAAGAAGATCGCCGCGGAAATACAGGATGAGACGGACCGGCTGACGGCCGCACAGGCCCACGCCGCCCAAGAGGAACAACACTGACACCTCGCGTCCACGACGAGCCAAGGGTCGGTTTCCCGGACCGGCCGACGGGCGGCCTCCCCCCGCGTGGGGGCAGGCCGCCCGTTCTCGTGCGCGCTCGTACGCGGGGAGACCGCCCCGCTCAGACCCGGCCGGCCATCCACCGGGCGGCGGCCGAGAGACGCGTGTAGACACCCGGACTGGCCGCCTGGCCGCATCCACTGCCCCAGGAGACCAGGCCGATGAGCCTGCCCCGGGCCACCAGCGGCCCCCCGCTGTCTCCCTGGCAGGCGTCGTGCCCGCCCTGAGGGTCGCCCGCACAGAGCATCGAGGACGCGTCGTACGCCCCCTCCTGGCCCCCCGGGTACGCCTTCTGGCAGGTACTGTCGGGCAGGACGCGCACGCGTGTGGAGCGCAGGGCCGATGCGTAGCTGCCGCCGCCACTCGTATCGCCCCAGCCGTAGACCACCGCACCGGTCCCCGGCTCGTACGCCGCGTCCCCGGCCTCCGCCACCGGGATCGCGCTCCCGGCCGGGAGCGCTTCGGTCAGGGTGAGCACCGCCAGATCACCGGCGTTGGTGGTCGGGTCGTACCCCGGATTGACCCACGTCCGGCTCACCGGGATCTCCCGGCCACCGCCCGCGTTCAACTCGTCGCGCCCGGTGATGACCCCGAGATCGCGCACCCTGCCGACGTCGATGCCGAGCACGTCCGCGCTGAGGCAGTGCGCCGCGGTCAGCACCTTCGTCGGGGCCACCACGACCGCCCCGCAGAACTGCCCCGCCCGGCCTTCACCGAAACGGTCACGGCTGGACAGGGCCACGACCCACGGAGCGTCCCTGACATGGGCGGGCTGGCCACCGATGACGATGCTGTCGGCCACTGCCCGCGACGGAGCGAGCGGCACGGTTGCCGCTGCGGTCAGCGCGAACACCGAAAGGGCGGTGCGGACGGCGGTGCGGGGCATGGGAACTCCTGACGCTGTGGTGAACGATGTCCACCCAGAGTCATCCCCACGGACGATCACCGCATGCCCGGATAGGCCGAGGGCCCGGCTCCCCTGGAGTCCGGGCCCTCGGCCTGCGTAGACGCACCCCTACCGCCACGGCATGCCGCCGCGTCGGCCGGTACCGCTCACGGCTCTAGTCGAGGTAGTCCCGGAGCACCTGGGAACGGGACGGGTGGCGCAGCTTCGACATCGTCTTGGACTCGATCTGGCGGATGCGCTCGCGCGTCACGCCGTACACCTTGCCGATCTCGTCCAGGGTCTTCGGCTGACCGTCGGTGAGGCCGAAGCGCATCGAGACCACACCCGCCTCGCGCTCCGACAGGGTGTCGAGCACCGAGTGGAGCTGCTCCTGGAGGAGCGTGAAGCTGACCGCGTCGGCCGGGACGACCGCCTCGGAGTCCTCGATGAGGTCACCGAACTCGCTGTCCCCGTCCTCACCCAGCGGGGTGTGGAGGGAGATCGGCTCGCGGCCGTACTTCTGGACCTCGATGACCTTCTCAGGGGTCATGTCGAGCTCCTTGGCCAGCTCCTCCGGGGTGGGCTCGCGGCCCAGGTCCTGGAGCATCTGACGCTGCACGCGCGCGAGCTTGTTGATGACCTCGACCATGTGCACCGGGATGCGGATGGTACGGGCCTGGTCGGCCATGGCGCGGGTGATCGCCTGACGGATCCACCAGGTGGCGTACGTGGAGAACTTGTAGCCCTTGGTGTAGTCGAACTTCTCGACCGCGCGGATCAGACCGAGGTTGCCCTCCTGGATGAGGTCCAGGAAGAGCATGCCGCGACCGGTGTAGCGCTTGGCCAGCGAGACCACCAGACGGAGGTTGGCCTCCAGCAGGTGGTTCTTGGCGCGGCGGCCGTCCTCAGCGATGATCTCCAGCTCACGCTTGAGCTTCGGCGCGAGCTTGTCGGCGTTGGCCAGCTTGTCCTCGGCGAACAGACCGGCCTCGATGCGCTTGGCGAGTTCGACCTCCTGCTCGGCGTTGAGGAGGGGAACCTTGCCGATCTGCTTCAGGTAGTCCTTGACCGGGTCGGCCGTGGCGCCGGCGACAGCGACCTGCTGCGCGGGCGCGTCGTCCTCGTCGTCGTCGGAGAGGACGAAGCCCTTGTTCTCGCCCTCGCCCTCCTCCTCCTCGCCCTTGCCGGCCTGGACTTCCTCGGTCGCCTCGTCACCGTCGAGCAGCTCGTCGGCGTCCTTCTTGCCGGCCTTCTTCGCCGTGGTCTTCTTGGCCGCGGTCTTCTTCGCCGTGGTCTTCTTGGCAGCCGTCTTCTTCGCTGCCGCCTTCTTGGCGGGAGCGGAGGCGGTGGCGTCGTCGGCCGCCGCGTCCACGGTCTCGGCCGTCGGCCTCGCGGTGGCCGCGACGGTCCTCGTCACCGCCGTCTTGGCGGCGACGGTCTTGGTGGCGGTGCGCTTGACCGGGCTCTTCGCTGCGACGCTCTTGCGGGTGCGCTTCGGCGATTCCGCGGCACTGACCATCAGCGTCACACCCTCTTCCTCGAGGATCTGGTTGAGGCTGCGCAGAACATTCTTCCACTGGGTTGGCGGAATCTGGTCGGCCTCGAAGGCCCGACGCACGTCATCGCCGGCGATCTGCCCATCAGCCTTTCCCCGCTCGATGAGCGCCATCACAGACTCGGACTCGGCGATCTCCGGCGGGAGCGTACGGGATGTGCTGGCCGACACGAACAACCTCTCGGAACGATGGAAACGGCTTCCGGTCCGGCCCTGGAGGGCTGGAACCGACGACCGTCGGCCGGGAATGTGCCGACGGCGCGGGTTTGGCCTCAGAACTGCACAGCGCACCCTGGGGTTGCTGTATTCCTTCTGCGACGGTCACCTCTTAAGTCATCGCACTGTTTCGAGGAGTGTTACGCCCAATCCACGTGGCCCGAGTCACACCCCATTTGCGATGAACGGTGCGCAAGGTGACAAGACTCCACAATTGTGTCGCCGGACCGTGCGGTCCGGCGACACTGGTTCGTACACCCCGGTCGCGCCGCGTTCAGTGCTCGCGCGGCGCGGGCACCACCCGTTCCACGTCCGGGTGAGCGACGAGCAGTTGGCGCATGGCCGTCTCGGCGCCGACGGAGTCGCCCGAGGCGAGGGCACCGGCGATCCGGGCGTGGTGGGCGAGGGACGTCTCCGTGGGGCGGTCACAGCCGGCGACGGGGCCTCCGGAGACCTGGAGGGCCGAGGAGACGATGCCCGAGAGGTGTTCGAGCATGCGGTTGCCGGCGGCCTGGATGAGCAGGGCGTGGAACTCGGCGTCCGCCCGGGAGAAGGTGATCCCGTCGCTCTGGGCGAGCGCGTGGCTCATGATCTCGACCATGTCCCCGAGACGCTGCTGGATGTCCTCGCGACCGTGCCCCGCGGCCAGCCGCGCGGCCAGCGGCTCGATCGTCCAGCGGAGCTCGCTGAGCTCCCGGCGCTGGTCGTCGCGCTGCGGCCCGAAGGCCCGCCACTCGATGATGTCGGGGTCCAGGAGGTTCCAGTCGCTGACCGGGCGGACCCGGGTGCCCACGTTCGGACGGGCGCTGACCAGCCCCTTCGCCTCAAGTACGCGCAGCGACTCGCGTACGACGGTCCGGGAGACCTCGAAGCGCTGGCCGATCTCTTCGGGGACGAGCGGCCGGTCGGCGCCGAGGTCGCCGGAGACGATCATCTGTCCCAGCTGCTGAACGAGTTGGCCGTGCAGGCCACGGCCCCGGCTGGCCGAACCGCGTCGGCTCACCCGGCCCAGCTCGGCGTCGGCGCCGTCCCACGGGCGGATGGCGGCGCGCTCGCCGGCCGGCGCCTCCGTGTACGGGTAGCGGTCGAGATCACCCGAGCCGGCGAGGCCGGAGTCGGCGGAACGGGCGGCGGTCATCATGGTGTGCGCAAGGGTACTCACGCATCCTTTGTCGGCGTCCGTTCGTCGCCTCTTGAGGTCTTTGGTGAAAAGCACACGAAAGGGTGATCGGCGCCCGCCTCCCAATTGACGCCTTAGCGGGTCAAAGCGTGCATTTCGCGGGGAGTTGCGCGCTCACACCGATTCAACGGTCCCGGATGATCACCAACGAACTCTGCCCCGAAGGCTGGTGAACAAATATGCACAGATCAGGGCGGAAAGCGACAACGACAGTGCCGCCCCGACAGGTTGCGCCACCACTCGGACAGCAGCCAGCACCCATCGATCGATTTCGTGCGGCCACTGAACCCAGGCCAGACCCCGCACCCTGGACGGAAACCCGATGGCCGAACGCGCGGCCGGGTCCGCCAGTACCTTCTTGACGAGCGGCACCACGAGCACGGGGACGGCGAGGACGGCGGCCACCCCGGCCCCCGTCACCCGGAAGACGCCCGCGGCCAGCAGACCGGCCCAGGCGCAGCCGACGGTGAGACCCGCCCAACTCGCCGCGAGCGTGGCCGCGTTCCGAGGCATCGCGGTCAAGGCACCGCCGTACAGGAGGTGGAGGACCTCCGCGTCGACCAGGACGACGAGCAGAGCGAGCGACAGGGCGGTGGCCGCCGACACGATCAGTTTCGCCAACAGCAGGCCGAGGCGCCGGGGAACGGTCCCACGGCCGGCCGCGAGCGCGGGATAGCGGAACTCGTCGCCGAAGGAGAGCGCGCCGAGCAGTCCGGCTCCGAGCGCGGCCGGGGGCAGCGGCAGCAGGGCGGGCCAGGCCGCCAACCGGTCAGGCTCGGGCGCGCGGCCGGTACGGGCGAGCAGAACGGAGAGCAGGGCGGAGACGACCACGACCGAGGCCACGATCAAGGCGGTTGTCCTGACCCCGAACAGACGGCGCAGTTCGTAGCGCAGCGGCTGGAGCGGGCCGCGAGCGGCACGCACCGGGATGAGGGGCGCGCGTCCGGGACTGGCGCCACCGGGAAACGGGGAGCCGGGGGGCGCCCGGAAGGACCCGGACCGATCGGCTGTGGCGGCTGTGGCGGCGTCGGGGACGGGAGCACCGACGCCGGTCTCGTCGGCGAGTCGGTGCACGGGAATGCCGTGCCGGAAGGCCGCGTCGCCGATCTCCGCGCAGCTGCTGCCGTACACCGAGAGGCGGCCGTTCTCCTCGGTGACGACTTCCATGGAGCGGCGTGCGGTGCGCGCCTCACGGCTGACCACCGCGGCGAGTCTGGCCGCGTGCGGGGTCCGGACGGCGACGCGGGGGCGGAGCCGGGTACGGGCGAAGTCCGCGGCGTCCTGATCGGCGACGAGCCGCCCGTGGGCGAGGGTGACCACCCGGTCGGCCGCGCGCGCGGCCTCCTTGGGGTCGCCGGTGGTGTAGAGAACCGTGCCTCCCCGGGCCGCATGGGTCCGCAGCATCCCGTACAACCATGCCTTCTCGCGCGGAGAGAGTCCTTCGGCGGGCCCGTCGAGCAGCAGGGCGTGCGGGTCGCCCAGGATCGCGGACGCGAGTCCGAGCCGTCGGTCCATGCCGGCCGAGAGCGTGCCGATGCGCTGGTCCCCCAGGCCGGCCAGTCCCACGGCTTCGAGCACGTCGTCGGCCCGCCCGACGGAGACACCCGCGGCGGCGGCGAGCATGCGGAGTTGGCCCCGGGCGGTCCGGGCCGGGTGGCCCGGTACGTCCCCGAGGAGCACCCCCACCTCTCGGGCGGGGTGCGCGACCCGGTGCAGCGGCCGGCCCCGGAAGTAGGTGATGCCCCGTCCGGGTTCGAGTTCGAGCATCAGCCTGAGGGCCGTGGTCCTGCCCGACCCCGGAGCGCCGAGGAGCGCGGTGACCTGCCCGGGGCGGGCTTCGAACGTCAGGTCGTCCAGGGCGGGCGGTCGGTCACGACGGGGGGCGCTGGTGAGTCCGAAGGCCTGGAGCATCGCTTCTCCCGCGGAAGATGAGACCGCTCGACGGCAGTGGGTACCGCAGCACGATAACGCGACATTTCAGACTTTTGTTGCAGCGTCGTCACGGTGGGCGCTCCGTCGGCTCAGACCTCGGGCCTCAGCATCGGAGGATTGAGCACCGTGGCCGCCCCCGCCCGGAAGAGCTGGGCGGGCCGCCCTCCCTGGCGCGTGGTCGTCCCTCCGGCCGGCACCAGGAAGCCCGGGGTTCCGGTGACCTTGCGATGGAAGTTACGGGGATCGAGGACCACTCCCCAGACGGCCTCGTACACCCTGCGCAGTTCGCCGACCGTGAAGGCGGGCGGGCAGAACGCGGTCGCCAGCGAGGAGTACTCGATCTTGGAGCGGGCCCTTTCGACCCCGTCGGCGAGAATACGGGCATGGTCGAACGCCAGCGCTGACGCTTGTCCGTCCTCGTGCCCGAAGCCACCTTCCGGGCCCAGCAGGTCGTCGACGGGTGACCACCGCGCGCTGTTCGCGTCACCGCCCGCGCGGGGCGCCGGCAGATCGGGGGCCAGAGCGAGATGGGCGACGCTGACGACCCGCATCCTCGGGTCCCGCTCGGGTGCGCCGTAGGTCGCGAGCTGTTCGAGGTGCGCGCCGTTACCGGTCGCCGGGGACGCCGCGTCGTGCGCGCACAGTCCGGTCTCCTCGACGAGTTCACGCGCCGCCGCGGCGCCCAGGTCCTCGTCCGCCTTGACGAAGCCGCCCGGCAGCGCCCACCGGCCCTGGTACGGCGGCTCACCGCGCCGCACGACCAGGGCGCAGAGCGCGTGGCGGCGTACCGTCAGCACGACCAGGTCGACGGTGACGGCGAAGGGCGGGAAGCTCGACGGGTCGTAGGGCGGCATGCCGTGATCATAGTCGTCTGCCTGACGATAAACACTCCTTTCGTGAGGACCGGAGCCCGCTGCCGGAGCCCACCACCGAGCCCGCTGACAGCGGGCTCCACCACGGAACCCCCTCCCACGGCACGGTGACCGCCCCAAGGCGGGTACGGGACGCGGTGAGCGGTCCGCCGGTGCGCGGGCGGCGATGTCCCGGATCGCGCACGCCCCGTCTCCCGCTGCGTCTTCCCACGGACCACGACCACCGCGCCCCCCCCTGAGCCTGCTGGACGTCCGCTCCCTCCGCTCCCCGAACTCCAGCGCTGAGCGGTGGCGTTGGAGTTCGGCGGCCGAAGGCCGAACGGCGGCGTTCCGGCCCGCCCGAGCGTTGTTCCGGCCCGCCGTCCCTGTACCGCCGTAGCCCCGTGGGATCGGGATATGGCCGTCATCGTCCGCTCCTGGTTCCGCTCGGTCCCTGGCGGCGGGCGTCCCGGACACGTCGTCGTGCCGGTCCGGACTCGGTGCGCGCGGAGCCGGGCGGCCTCCTCGGGGCAGGGACCTTCCGCGTGCTCACCCGGCAGGGCCGCGGCCGGGGACTCGTACGGCGGGTGCCGCGCACGGCCCGTCCGCTGCGCTCACCGCGCAGACAGCTGCGCAGGGTCTCCGGATCGAGTCCCTGGTTGCAGGCTTGATGGAGGAGCAGGGCGAAGGTGTACTCAGGATCGGCCCGCAGGGCGAGCCCCAGGGCGACACGGGCGCCCGGCTCGTCACCGGTCGACCAGGACACCCATCCGGCGAGTGCGAGGGGGGCTGCTGCGTGCTCGACGTACGGCCCGACACATCGGCGGGAGAGCGCCCGCCACAGCCGTAGCGCGGACTCCGCCTCCGGGCCTTCCATCCGTTCCGCGGCCTTGTCCCGGGTCTCCCTGTCCTGGAGGCCGAGAATGACCGCGGCGGCCTCTTCGTGGCTGATCAGCCGGTCGTCCCGGGTGTCCGCGGCGGCAGGAGCGCCCTGCGGAGCCCGCCGCAGACGCCTCATGAGCCGGTGGGCCAGCCGCAGCGTCTCCCCGCCGACCTCCGCCCGGCCCGTCGCGTCGAGAATCCTGGGCACCAGCGCGGCGCCCGCCGTGTCCAGGGCCTTGCGCTGTTCCGCCACCGCCGAGGTCTGCCACGGCGTGAGCCGCGCTTCCATCTCCCGCAGCGATCCGCGTACTTGAATGCCCGCGTAGGTGGCGGCCGCCGCCATCACGGAGGTGCCCGGCATGGACAGCGGCCTGCCCTCGGGCGGGCAGCAGCGGGCGTCGGGGCAGCAGTACGACCAGTAGCGCCCGTCGGAAATGCACAGTGCCTCCAACACCGGTACGTCAAGGGCTCCGCAGGAGGTACGCAGACGCTGGGCGAAGGGGCGCAGCCGTTCCATGGTGCGGCTGCCGGTGTCACCTTCGGCGGAATCCTGACAGAGGAAGATCACGACGGCGTCGGGACGGTCCCCGCGCCTCTCACTCCCCTTGATCAGGCATTCGGCGAGCTGATCGGCGACGTGCGGCCATTCCTGTGGTGCCCGCGGAATGCCCAGCCGGAGCCGGCCGCCGAAACGGCCTCGGCCTCCGTGCAGGGCGACCATGACCACGCTGTCGTTCGGGTGGAACCCCATGAGGTACGGAAGGGCGTCGGCCAGTTCGGAGGGACCGCGCAGGGTGATCTCCTGCTCGTCCGCAGGACTGGTGGATTCGTGGTGCTGGTTCATGGCACGACCGTCCCGCGTTCGGCGAGATCCCGCGACCCCCTGTGGATAACTTGTCCACAGCCTCATCGGTCCGTTCGCGGCCCGCCGGAGACATCGGGTTGCATGGACCCTCGGGAGGGAGCCATGGGACAGAGACTGCGTCTTCCATCGGCGCGGGCAGAACGCAGAGGCTCAGCCCGCCGCGGCGAGCACCAGCGGAAGGACCTGTTCGCTGCCCGCCCGGCGCAGCAGTCGGGCAGCGACTGCGAGCGTCCAGCCCGAGTCGGTGCAGTCGTCCACGAGCAGGACGGGGCCCGGAGAACTCGCCAGGGCACCGGCCAGCTCCTCGGGGACGGCGAAGGCGCCGGAGAGCGCCTTGAGGCGTTGGGCGGAGTTGCTGCGGCGTGCCGCGTGCGCGCCGTTCGGGCCGGTGTACGTCAGGGCGCCCAGGAAGGGAAGGCGGCCGATGGTCGCGATTCCCTGGGCGAGGGAGCCGACCAGTTGCGGACGGGTCAGGGATGGTACGGCGACGACCCCCACCGGCCGGGCGGAGACGTCCGGGACATTCGCCGCCCAGCCGCCCGGGGAGCGCGCCCAGTCGGCGAGGACCGCCACCGCGGCCCGCAGGACGTCGTCGGGGACCGGCCCGTCCGGCGCGTTCTCGGCAAGCAGCGGGCGCAGCCGGTTCCCCCAGCCGATGTCCGACAGCCGCCCCAGGGCACGTCCGGCGGAGCACTGCTCCTTGGCGGGGATGCGCCCCTTGAGGTCGACGCCCAGCGCGGGCATCCCCGTCGGCCACATACGGCGCGGCTCGATCTCCACCCCCGGGCGGTCCAGCTCCTTCGTCGCCCCCGTCAGCGTCTCCGCCGAGACGGAGG
Organism: Streptomyces sp. AM 4-1-1; assembly: GCF_029167625.1. Taxonomy (NCBI): domain Bacteria; kingdom Bacillati; phylum Actinomycetota; class Actinomycetes; order Kitasatosporales; family Streptomycetaceae; genus Streptomyces; species Streptomyces sp. AM 4-1-1. The sequence goes on along the minus strand of NZ_CP119145.1, from coordinate 5,797,772 downwards.
ATTCGGCCCAGGCTCCCGCGCAGTTGTCGCAACGGCCGCACGGGGCCGCCCCCTCGTCGTCCAGCTGCCGGCGCAGGAACTCCATCCGGCACCGGGACGTGCTCACGTAATCACGCATGGCCTGCTGCTCCGCCGCCCGCTGCCGCGCCACCCACGCGTAGCGTTCGGCCTCGTACACCCACTCGGCTCCGGTGGCCGTCCAGCCGCCCTTCACCCGCTTGACGGCGCCGTCGACATCCAGCACCTTCAGCATCGACTCCAGCCGGCTGCGCCGCAGTTCCACCGCCGCCTCCAGGGCAGGCACCGACAGCGGCCGCCCCGCACCGGCGAGGGCCGAGAGGGTCTGGCGCACCTGCGCCTCCGGCGGAAAGGCGGTGTCGGCGAAGTAGCGCCAGATGGCCTCGTCCTCCTTGCCCGGCAGCAGCAGCACATCGGCGTGGGCCACGCCACGGCCCGCGCGCCCCACCTGCTGGTAGTAGGCGATCGGCGAGGACGGCGAACCCAGATGCACCACGAAACCCAGGTCCGGCTTGTCGTAGCCCATGCCCAGCGCCGATGTCGCGACCAGTGCCTTGACCCGGTTCTCCTGCAGGTCGACCTCGGCCTGCAGCCGGTCGGCGTTCTCCGTCTTGCCGGTGTACGAGGCCACGCGGAAGCCGCGCAGTCGCAGGAATGCCGTGGCCTCCTCGGCCGCGGCCACGGTCAGCGTGTAGATGATTCCGGAGCCCTGCAGCTCGTCCAGGTGCTCGGCGAGCCAGGCCAGGCGGTGCGCGGCATCCGGCAGCCGGACCACACCGAGCCGAAGGCTCTCCCTCTCCAGCGGGCCGCGCAGCACCAGGGCCTCGCCCGCGCCGGTACCCAACTGCTCGGCCACGTCCGCGGTGACCCGCGCGTTGGCGGTCGCGGTGGTGGCCAGCACCGGCACACCCGCCGGCAGCTCGGCCAGCATCGCCCGCAGCCTGCGGTAGTCGGGGCGGAAGTCGTGGCCCCAGTCGGAGATGCAGTGCGCCTCGTCGACCACCAGCAGGCCGGTCGTGGCCGCGAGCTTGGGCAGCACCTGATCGCGGAAATCCACCGAATTAAGACGTTCGGGACTTACCAGGAGAACGTCGGTCTCGCCGCGCTCCACCTCCCCGTAGATCGTGTCCCACTCCTCCGGGTTGGCCGAGTTGATGGTGCGCGCCCGGATACCGGCCCGCGCCGCCGACTCGACCTGGTTGCGCATCAGCGCCAGCAGCGGCGAGATGATCACCGTCGGGCCCGCGCCACGCCGGCGCAGCAGAGCGGTGGCCACGAAGTACACCGCCGACTTGCCCCAGCCGGTGCGCTGCACCACCAGCGCCCGTCGGCGCTCCTCCACCAGAGCCGCCACCGCCTGCCACTGGTCCTCCCGCAGCCGCGCCGCGCCGCCCGGGGCGCCGACGAGCTCGGCGAGGATGGCATCGGCTTCGGTGCGGAGCTCCAGGTTGTCCATGCCCCCATGCAACCCGATGGCAGGCACAATCGACCAATTCACCCCACGTGACAACCGACTCATGAACGGTCCGGCTCACGGACCACGGCGCTCAGCGGGTGCGCCCACCGCACGAGGCCCGTCGTCGGCACCGAGCGGACCGGGACGCCGGCGCCGGTGAGCGGAACCGTACCGCTCGTGAACTGGGCGGAACCGTATCGCTCGTGAACGATGTGCCGACACCGGCCGGACACCCACCGTGGCGACACGACCGCTGCGCCGGGCCGGGACGTGAAGGCGTGTTTCCGCTGGTCCTCGGCGTTCAGGCGGGACGAGTGGCGTCAGTGGTGCCCTTCTTGGGCAGGGATATCAGTGTCATTCCGGCTGATACCCGTCAGCCGCGCCATATTGCTCGTTGCCGCCCGCCGGTACGCCAGGAAGAATCGGACCCGCTCCCCGCACAGTCTTTCGCGGCCCGGAAGAGCTGTGCCACGGCGCGCCCTCACCCGACCCTGCCCGCACCGTGGGCGCGTATGCGAAGGGAGGACCGTGACCTTCGGATTCGCTCCGTCCGCAGCCACCCCGGTGCCGTCCGCCACGGCGTCCGCCGGCTCCGCCGGCCATCTCTCCAGAATGCTCGAACCGGCCGAATGGGCAGCCGCGGGCATACCGTTGCTGCGCAGCCCGCGCGAAGTCGTCAACGGCCTGCACGCCCGGCACCGGCCGACCCCGGCGACCGCCGTCGTCGCCGTGCTCGACCACGAGGAACGGCTCACGGCGAGCGCGTCCTTCGTCCGCCACCCGGCCGGCGCGGTGGACGGCTGGGAGTTCCGCAACGCGTTGCTGGCTCACCTGCGCCGCGTCGTACCGCACGATCTCCGCCGGCGCACCCCTGTCCGTACCGGCGTGCTTCTGTACTGCCGGGAAGGGGACGAACGCTGGACGGAGGAGGACGGGGCGTGGATGTGGGGGCTGCGGGACGCCTGCACGCTCCACGGCCTGCGGTGCGGCGCGTACATCACACTGACCCGCGGCGGCTGGCAGGTGCTGGGCGACGGACGCGGCGGACGCCGGCCCAGTTCCGTGTCGCGGCCCGTCTCCCTCGCCGACAGTTCCCTCGGCCCCGCTCCCGGTCCGTCGCGCTCGGGTGGTGGCGCCGCCGAGGCGCTTCGGCACGCCGCCGCCCGGTGAAGGACCCGGCCACCCCTCACGGGCAGCCGGGTCCCGCACTCGTACGGCTCAGACGCCGGCGCCAAGCGCGGCGTTGATCCGCTGCGGCTCACCGCACACGATCAGCAGCGCACCGGCGCGCTCCCGCGCCAGCGGCAGGGCACGGGCGGCGCTGCCGTCGGTGTCGCCGTTGACCGCGACCACCACCACGGGACGGGACTTCGCACGCCGCGCCGCCGTGGCGTCGGCGAAGAAGACGTCGTCGGCGGCGTCGTGCAGGGCCCAGTAGGCGGCCTCACCGAAGGTGAGCTCGTGAGCCGCCCACGGGTGCCGCTCGCCGGTGGTCAGCACCAGGATGTCGCCCGGTGCCCGCCCGGAGTCGAGCAGCAGGTCCACGGCCTCGTCGGCCGCTTCGAGTGCGCCGTTCATCGGGGCCGGGACCAGTTGGATCTCCGGAGTGGAACGATTCTCCTTCTGGGCCGTCCGGGGTCGGCCAGGGGTCGGCACGGGGGCGGCGGTGGACGTGGACTGCGCGCGCTGCGCCGGGGGCGCGGGCCGCGCGGGACCGGGCCCGGGGCGTCCGGGGCGCGGCGTGGCCGCGGTTCGCGGACCGGGTACGGGACGGGGGGTCGGCGCGGTACGGCCGGCGGCCGGAGTGACGCGGGGACCCTGGGCGCTCTCGTGAATCTGAGGCTCCTCGGGGGTGAGAGGCGTGAATGGTTGTCTGTCGCACGCCGATCGGATGGCATCGGCGGATGTCTGGTGCGTGTGCGCGGTCAGAAGTCGAAGCCGAGCTGGCCCCCGCTTTCCAGTGCGGCCGCCTCGGCGGAGAAACGGACCTTCTTCAGGTGCTGCCACCTGGGCAGCGCGTCGAGATAGGACCAGGAGAGGCGGTGGTGAGGTGTGGGCCCCCGCTCCTCCAGCGCGGCACGGTGCACGGGCGACGGGTAGCCGGCGTTGGCATCGAACGCGAAATCCGCGTACTCACCGGAATCCGCGCCCAGTTCGGCCATCATCAGATCCCTGTGCACCTTGGCGATCACCGAGGCCGCCGCCACCGCGACACAGGACTGGTCCCCCTTGATGACCGTGCGGACCTTCCAGGGGGCTCCGAGGTAGTCGTGCTTGCCGTCGAGGATGACCGCGTCCGGACGTACGGGGAGCACGTCCAGGGCGCGGACCGCGGCGAGCCTGAGCGCGGCAGTCATCCCGAGTTCGTCGATCTCCTGAGGCGAGGCGTGGCCGAGGCCGTAGGCGGTGACCCAGCCCCGCAGAAGCGGTGCCAGCTCCGTGCGGCGCTTGAGGGTGAGCAGCTTGGAGTCCGTGAGCCCGGCGGGGGGTTTGCGGAGACCGGTGACAGCCGCGCAGACGGTGACAGGTCCGGCCCACGCGCCACGCCCGACTTCGTCAACACCGGCGACGGTCTTGGCACCGGTGGTGGCGCGCAGCGAGCGCTCGACAGTGTGCGTGGGAGGTTCGTACGGCATGGCGCCAGTCAGCGTACGCCGATGGGAACGCGGGCGACACCCCGGGGCACCAGGTCGCTGTCACGGCCGGCCGCCGCCGCGCCGCCGGTGGCCGGTCCGGGTGTCCCGCCCGGGACGGCGCCGGGAGCCGTTCCGCCCCACGCGTCGTTCACCCCAGCCGCGTGAGACACCGGGCGCGCGCTGAGCGGAGGCGGTCAGACGGCCGGTCCGGTGAGCCAGTCCGGCAGCTCTTCCGTCCGCGCCAGCCACCGCGCGGGCGGCGCACCGACCGCGCCCGAGGCGGTGATCCCGCCCACGATGGCGCAGGTCGTGTCGATGTCGCCGCCGGCCTGCGCGGTCACCCAGAACGCCTCTTCGAAATCACTGAGGCTCCTGGCCGCCGACCAGAGCGCGAACGGCACGGTGTCGTGCGCGCTCGTGCGGCGGCCGTTGCCGAGAACGGCCGCGACCGTGGCCGGATCGCGGTAGTCGAGGAGGTCGCGCGCCCTGCGCAGGCCGGCTTCGACCGCGCTGCGCGGCAGAAGCGCGATGACCCTGTCGAGCAGGCCCGTCGGTGTGGGCGGCCCGTCCGGTGCGGCGGCGAGCGAGGCCGCAGCGGCCACGGCCATCGCTCCCACGACCGCCTCGCGGTGCTGATGTGTGGTGTACGAGGAGATCTCGGCCTGGTGCGTGGCCTGCTCCGGGTCGTCCGCGTACCAGGCGCCGAGCGGCCCGATCCGCATGGCGGAGCCGTTCCCCCACGATCCCTGGCCCTTGAAGAGTCCCGATGCGAGACCGCGCCAGTCGCCACCCTCCCGGACCAGTCCGAGCAGCCGGTTCACGGCGGGGCCGTAGTCCCGGTCCGGGTCGTGGTGGCGGGCGAAGGAGTGGGCGAGCGCGTCCTGGTCGATGCGGTCGTGTGCCAGGAGGACGGCCAGGACCGAGCAGGCCATTTCCGTGTCGTCGGTCCATCGCCAGGGGCCTGGCGGCAGCTCGCGCCGTTTCAGTGAGGGATAGTTGACGGGGAGGGAGAACTGGGAGCCCAGAGCGTCTCCGAGGGAGAGCCCGCGCAGGCTGGCCAGGGCGCGTTCGAAGCGCCGGCCGGGAGTGTGATCAGCGGTCATCGCTCCGCAACCCTATCCGGTGATGCCGTACGGCTCGGGGACCCGCCACCGCTCGAACGGCCGGTCAAGCGTGTACCGGCCGTCGTCCCCGAGCAACAGGGTGCGTGTCTCGGCGTTGCCCGGATTGGACAGCGACTCGAACTCCGCCACCGACCAGTGGAACCAGCGCATGCAGAACAGCCTCATCGTCAGCCCGTGGGTGACCAGCAGCACGTTCGGAGGATGATCGGGGTCCTCGAAGCTGCGGTGCAGGCTCTCCAGGAACGCGCCGACCCGGTCGTACACGTCGGCCCCCGACTCGCCCTGCGCGAAGCGGTAGAAGAAATGGCCGTAGGCGTCCCGGTACGCCTTCTGCAGTCGTACGTCCTCGCGGTCCTGCCAGTTCCCCCAGTCCTGCTCGCGCAGCCGGGGCTCCTCCCGTACCCGGACCCGGCCGAGGTCGAGACCCAGTGACCCGAACGTCTCGTGCGTGCGCCGGTAGGGCGAGACGTACACGCTGACGCGTTCGCCGCCGAACAGCTCGCGCAGTCCCTCGCCCGTCTCTCTCGCCTGTCGCAGCCCCGCCGGGGTGAGCCCCAGCGCGTGATCGGGTTCTCGTTCGTACACCGTGTCGTCGGCATTGCCCTCGGATTCTCCGTGCCGGACGAGGACTATGCGTTGCGGTCGTGCCATGCATCGACCCTACGGGCTGTCCCGTGGTCCCTGTGGAACAGCGCGCGGCGCCGGGTGCGGCGCACGGGCGGCCTTCTCCCCGAAGCCGTCCCCGAAGCCTTGCGGCCCCCGCGCCCGGACCGCCGCCCGGGGCAGGGCGGACCGATCAGACGGTCCAGGACGGTTCGAGCTGCACGACGTCCCCGGCCAGAGCGACGACGTCCTCCTCGATCCCCGCGCGCAGGGAGAGCCGTTCGACGCTGTTCGGCCGGTACTTGCCGCGCTCCGCGCTCGACTGCCACATCGACAGCACCAGGAACTCATGGCCCGGCGCCTCCCCGAACGCCCCCCGCACCATGCCGGGCGATCCCGCCATCGCCGGATTCCACACCTGGCGCTGCATCAGTGAGAAGTGCTCGACCCGGTCCTCGTGCACGCGGCTGTGCGCCACCCGCACCACGTCCACATCGGTGAACACGGGCTCGAAGCCGGTCTTCACATCGAAGCGGTACTCGAAGAGCTTGACCTGGGCGTCCTTGTACGTCCCGGACTGGGCGGCGGCCAACTGCTCATGTCCCCGCGCCATGAACGAGTCGTAGAAGACACGGTTCTCCCAGAACGCGAACACATGCGCCACGTCCGGTCGTTCCCGGCTCCACCCCCCGCCCTGTCCCCTGAATCCCGGCTCACCGAGCAGCCCCGCCCACTTTCGCTGCCCCCGCTCGAAACCACGGCGGTCCACCGCGGTGCAGCGAATCCACTTGACCAGCACCGAGCCATCGTACGGTGCCGGACGTGGCGCGGGTCACGCTCTGACGGAGTACACGCGAATCGGTCATCCGCCCGCCGCCAGGCGCGCCCTCCGGGATGTGTACGCGCACAATGGCTTGATCCGAACGGTCCCCTCCTCACCCCGCGCGCCTTTCGACGGACCGAGGACGCGAACAGCCACGCCCGGCCGCGCGCCGCGCTCGGTGCAGCTCATCGGTGAGGCGGCGCGGGCGTCTCCGTCCCGGTGCCCGTGGTTCGTACGCCGACGACCGCCACCGCGCGCTCCTCACCGGCCCTCGTACCACCCCGCCGGTCGTGGCCTCCGTCGACTTGGCCCGATTACGCCGTCCCGTCCCGCTTCCCCGGGTCGAGCCGGTTGGTTCCACGGTCGGTTACGGACATGATCGGACGGTGCGGCCGTTCCGTCGGCCCAGCGGCAAGGAAGGAAGTCCGATGAGCACCCCCAACAAGGACCTCGAAAAGGTCGAGGTGAGCGTCAAATGGGACCCCAGTCCCCACGGCGAGCCGCCCAACGACCTCGACATCATCGCGGCGACGTACCCGGCGGACGAGCCCTACGGCAGCCCCGCGTACCTCGTGCACTTCGACAGCCGTTCACCGGACGGCACCATCACCCTGAACCGGGACAGCCGCACCGGACAGGGATTCGGGTACGACGAGGTCATGACGCTGGAACTGGACCGGTTGGCCACGTCGTACGGCCGGGTCGTCGTCGGGGTCGCCATCCAGCAACGCGAAGGCCGCAAGACCTTCGGCGAGATAGAGAACACCGGCGTCCTGATCCGCGAGGGCTACACCAAGCTGTCGGAGGACGACCTCTCCGGGGTCGCCGACGCCTCGGCGGCGGTCGTCGCGGAGTTCGTCCGGGACGCCTCCGGTGTCTGGGAGTTCCACAGCGCGGTGCGCGGTTTCGACGGCGATCCCGAATCGTTCGCGGCACGCATGGGGAACCGCGCCACGGACGTGTGAGACGTCCCGCTCCGGAGCGGCCGCCGGACGGGCGAAGCGGTGTCCCCCCGGAGCGCGGTGCTCCGGGGGGACAGGCCGTTCGGTCACTCGGGCGTCAGCGGACGGACCGCTCCCGTCTCACCCTGCCACTGAGGACGAGGGACGGCGGGGACGGTCGTCGCCGGCCGGCGCGGTTCAGCTGCACCCGCTGGTGGAACCGCATCCCTCGCAGATGTAGCAGGAACCCGCCCGCTGCATCTTCGTACCGCAGGAGAAGCAGAGCGGTGCGTCCGCGCTGATCCCGAGCTGCATCTCGACGAGTTCCGCCGAGGTGTGCACGGTCTTCGGGGCGGGCTGCTCGGCCACCTCGGGGTCGACGACCGCCTTCAGCGGCTCCGCCTGGAGCGGTGCCGACTGGGACAGGCCCTCGACGTCCATCTCGTCGTCGCTCATGGACTGCTCGTACGAGCCGGTGTCCAGATGACGCTGACGCTCCTCCGCCGAGTGGATGCCCAGCGCCGAACGCGTCTCGAACGGCAGGAAGTCGAGCGCCAGGCGGCGGAAGATGTAGTCGACGATCGACTGCGCCATCCGCACGTCCGGGTCGTCCGTCATGCCGGCCGGCTCGAAACGCATGTTGGTGAACTTCGAGACGTACGTCTCCAGCGGGACGCCGTACTGGAGCCCGACCGAGACGGCGATCGAGAAGGCGTCCATCATGCCCGCCAGGGTGGAGCCCTGCTTGGACATCTTGAGGAAGACCTCGCCCAGACCGTCGTCCGGGTAGGAGTTGGCGGTCATGTAGCCCTCGGCGCCACCGACCGTGAAGGAGGTCGTGATGCCGGGGCGGCCCTTGGGGAGACGCTTGCGGACCGGTCGGTACTCGACGACCTTCTCGACCGCGGCCCGGATGGTCTCCTCGGCCTTCTCGGTGACCTCGGCCTTCTCCTTGGACTTGGTCTTGGCCGAGAGCGGCTGGCCCACCTTGCAGTTGTCGCGGTAGATCGCGAGCGCCTTGACGCCCATCTTCCACGCCTCGAAGTAGACCTCTTCGACGTCCTCGACGGTGGCCGTCTCCGGCAGGTTCACGGTCTTGGAGAGAGCGCCGGAGATCCACGGCTGGATGGCCGCCATCATCCGGACGTGACCCATCGCGGAGATGGAACGCTCACCCATCGCGCAGTCGAAGACGCTGTAGTGGTCCTCCTTCAGACCCGGAGCGTCGACCACGTTGCCGTTCTCGGCGATGTGGGCGACGATCGCCTCGATCTGGTCCGGCCGGTACCCGAGGCGGCGCAGCGCCTGCGGAACCGTACCGTTGACGATCTGCATCGAGCCGCCGCCGACCAGCTTCTTGAACTTGACCAGCGCGAGGTCGGGCTCCAGACCGGTGGTGTCGCAGGACATCGCGAGACCGATGGTGCCGGTGGGCGCGATGACCGACGCCTGCGCGTTGCGGAAACCGTTCTTCGCTCCGAGGCGCAGGACGTCCTGCCAGGCCTCCGTGGCGGCCGCCCAGACCGGCGAGTCCAGGTCGTCCACGAAGACGGCCTTGGCGTTCGCGTCGGAGTGCTGCTTCATGACGCGCTGGTGCGGCTCGGCGTTGCGGGCGTAGCCGTCGTACGGGCCGACGACCGCCGCGAGCTCCGCCGAGCGCCGGTACGACGTGCCGGTCATCAGCGAGGTGATGGCGCCGGCGAGCGCGCGACCGCCATCGCTGTCGTAGGCGTGACCGGTCGCCATCAGCAGGGCGCCGAGGTTCGCGTAACCGATGCCCAGCTGGCGGTAGGCGCGGGTGTTCTCGGCGATCTTCCGGGTCGGGAAGTCGGCGAAGCAGATGGAGACGTCCATCGCGGTGATGACGAGTTCGACGACCTTGGCGAAGCGCTCGACCTCGAAGGACTGGTTGCCCTCCCCGTCGTCCTTGAGGAACTTCATCAGGTTCAGCGAGGCCAGGTTGCACGAGGTGTTGTCCAGGTGCATGTACTCGCTGCACGGGTTCGAGCCGTTGATGCGGCCCGACTCCGGGCAGGTGTGCCAGGCGTTGATGGTGTCGTCGTACTGGATACCGGGGTCGGCGCAGGCCCACGCGGCCTCGGCCATCTTGCGGAAGAGGGACTTGGCCTCGACCTCTTCGATGACGTCACCGGTCATCCGGGCGCGCAGCCCGAACTTGCCGCCGGACTCGACGGCCTTCATGAACTCGTCGTTCACCCGGACCGAGTTGTTGGCGTTCTGGTACTGGACGGACGTGATGTCGTCGCCGCCCAGGTCCATGTCGAAGCCCGCGTCACGGAGGGCGCGGATCTTCTCCTCCTCCTTGACCTTGGTCTCGATGAAGTTCTCGATGTCCGGGTGGTCGACGTCGAGGATGACCATCTTGGCCGCGCGTCGGGTGGCCCCACCGGACTTGATCGTTCCGGCGGAGGCGTCGGCGCCGCGCATGAAGGAGACCGGACCGGAGGCGTTGCCGCCGGAGGAGAGCAGTTCCTTGGAGGAGCGGATGCGGGAGAGGTTCAGGCCGGCTCCGGAGCCGCCCTTGAAGATCATGCCCTCCTCCTTGTACCAGTCGAGGATCGACTCCATGGAGTCGTCGACGGCCAGGATGAAGCAGGCGGAGACCTGCTGGGGCTGGGGCGTGCCCACGTTGAACCACACCGGCGAGTTGAAGCTGAAGATCTGGTGCAGGAGGGCGTACGCCAGCTCGTGCTCGAAGATCTCGGCGTCCGCGGGAGAGGCGAAGTAGCCGTGCTCCTCGCCGGCCTTCCGGTACGTCTTCACGATCCGGTCGATGAGCTGCCGGAGACCGGTCTCGCGCTGCGGAGTGCCGACCGCCCCACGGAAGTACTTGCTGGTGACGATGTTGACCGCGTTCACCGACCAGAAGTCGGGGAACTCGACGCCACGCTGCTCGAAATTGACCGAGCCGTCGCGCCAATTGGTCATGACGACGTCACGGCGCTCCCATGCCACCTCGTCGTACGGATGCACGCCGGGGGTGGTGTGGATTCGCTCGATGCGCAGACCCTTGCCGGCCTTGGATCCCTTGGTGCGGGAACCTCGTGCCGGGCCGCTCGCCGTCTCTGTCATGCCGCCTCCCATATATGGGCAAAAACGCCCTGAAGTGCCCAGAACTTCCCGGGGCACAGTGTGTATCGATGATCCGCACGCCGCCCACGGTGCCCGGAACAGGTATGTGTGCCGTCGGACCCCGGCCAGGAGCGATCGCTCGGCCCCTGGCCGGTCCGTCCGCGTCGCTCAGTCGGCGGCGACGGCGGGCGCGGGGACCTCAAGGATCTCGCCCTGCCCGTGTTGTCCTGCGGGAGGCCGCTGCTCGCGCAGCTCCGCGATGGCGGCCTCGAAGTCCTCAAGTGTGTCGAACGCCCGGTAGACGGACGCGAAACGCAGGTACGCGACGAGGTCGAGTTCCTGCAGCGGGCCGAGTATGGCCAGACCCACGTCGTGGGTGGTCAGCTCGGCACTGCCGGTGGCGCGCACCGCTTCCTCGACCCGTTGGCCGAGCTTGGCGAGGGCGTCCTCGGTGACCGGCCGCCCCTGGCACGCCTTGCGCACACCGGAGATGACCTTGGTACGGCTGAAGGGTTCGGTCACGCCGCTGCGCTTCACGACCATCAGCGAGCAGGTCTCCACCGTGGTGAAACGGCGGGAGCAGTCGGGGCACTGCCGACGTCGTCGGATCGAGGTGCCGTCGTCGGTGGTGCGACTGTCCACGACCCGGCTGTCGGGGTGCCTGCAGAAGGGGCAGTGCATGGCTCCCAACCCTCCTTCACAGCGCGACTGAATGGCCTCTTCCGGTCCTGTCGGGGACCTTCGAAGCTGGCACCAGCATAGGCGATGACCACGAGTCCGACTGACCCGGGACCACTACTTCTGGGCGGCCGGAACAATCCAACCACTAGATCTAGGGTTTTGCCGCCCAACCGGCCCCGGCGCGTGTCGCGCCCGCCGGACGGTCGGCGGGTCGCGAGCGGCCGGGCAAGAGATTACGGGAAATGTTCGACCGCCGACTCCACCGGGGGCTGCCGGAGCCGCCACACGCACCCCCCGCACCGGTGCGGCACCGCCCGAGGCTAGCCTCGGAGACACGGTCGCCGACCGCTCCGGCCCTCTCGCATACACCCATCAGAGCACCGGCAACAGCCTTTCATTCGTTTTTCACTCGAACGTGTGTTTGGCGCAACCTTTCGAAAGCTACTACCGTTGTCCAGCTAGGGAGACCATTCGAGAGGGGCCGACGTGACCACCACCGCAGACAGTGCCACCATCACTGCCCAGGACCGCTCCCAGAGCCGACTCGAGCCGGTGCATGCCATGAATGACTCAGTCACACATACGGACGGACAGGAGCCCGCGCGACCAGCGCGCTCGCTCCCCGGCCGACCTCCGGGAATCCGGGCGGACAGCTCAGGACTCACGGACCGGCAGCGCCGAGTGATCGAGGTCATCCGGGATTCCGTGCAGCGTCGGGGATATCCGCCTTCCATGCGGGAGATCGGTCAGGCGGTGGGCCTGTCCAGCACGTCCTCCGTCGCCCATCAGCTGATGGCTCTGGAACGCAAGGGCTTCCTCCGCCGCGACCCCCACCGCCCCCGGGCGTACGAGGTACGCGGCTCGGACCAGCCCAGCCCGCAGCCGACCGACACCACCGGGAAGCCGGCCGCTTCGTACGTTCCCCTGGTCGGCCGGATCGCGGCCGGCGGGCCGATCCTCGCCGAGGAATCAGTCGAGGACGTCTTCCCGCTCCCCCGCCAGCTGGTCGGCGACGGCGAGCTGTTCGTCCTGAAGGTCGTCGGTGACTCGATGATCGAGGCGGCGATCTGCGACGGTGACTGGGTCACCGTGCGTCGACAGCCGGTCGCGGAGAACGGCGACATCGTGGCCGCGATGCTGGACGGCGAGGCCACGGTCAAGCGCTTCAAGCGGGAGGACGGCCATGTCTGGCTGCTTCCCCACAACTCCGCGTACCAGCCGATCCCCGGCGACGAGGCGACCATCCTCGGCAAGGTCGTGGCGGTGCTGCGGCGGGTGTGAAGGCCCGCCGACTCTGGACCGGACCCCGGGACCCGCTGCGCCGGTCCCGGGGTCCACCTGTGTCCGGGGACCACTGTGTACGGGGACTGTTCAAGGAGTCTCTCAGCCGGATTGGATCGGTACGCCCTCTCCCGCACCCACACGCGCCGACCGGCACATGTCGGTGACAGCCCTGGGTGCCGCTTCCGGCGCACACCGCCGGAAGCGCCACTACCGGTTGTCGGCCTTGGCGGTCGCGTCGATCGCCGCCAGCGAGCGACGCACCTGGTTGCGATCCGTGGTGAACCAGAAGTCCGGCAGCGAGGCACGCAGATAGCTTCCGTACCGCGCGTTGGCCAGTCGGGGATCGAGGACCGCCACCACTCCCCGGTCCCCCGTCGCCCGTACCAGACGCCCCGCACCCTGGGCCATCAGCAGCGCCGCATGGGTCGCCGCGACGGCCATGAATCCATTGCCCCCGGCCTCCTCCACCGCCTTCTGCCGTGCGCTCATCAGCGGATCGTCCGGACGCGGGAACGGAATCCGGTCCATGATCACGAGCTGACAACTCGGACCCGGGACATCGACGCCCTGCCAGAGCGACAGCGTGCCGAAGAGACAGGTCTCGGGGTCCGCGGCGAAGTTCTTGATCAACTCGCCCAGGGTTTCCTCGCCCTGGAGCAGGATGGGCTTGTCGAGCCGTCCTCGCAGCTCCTCCGCGGCGGCCTGGGCCGCCCGCATGGAGGAGAAGAGTCCGAGCGTCCGTCCGCCTGCGGCCTCGACCAGTTCGGCCAGCTCGTCCATCATGTCGCCGCGCGACCCCTCACGGCCGGGGTTGGCCAGGTGTCTGGCGACGTACAGGATTCCCTGCTTCGGGTAGTCGAAGGGCGACCCGACGTCGAGCCCCTTCCACTGCGGGACGTCGTCACCGGCGGTGCCCTCGGGGGCGAGGCCCAGCGAGGCACCCACCCCGTTGAAGTCCCCACCGAGCTTGAGGGTGGCGGAGGTGAGGACGACGGAGCGCTCGGCGAACAGCTTCTCCCGGAGCAGCCCGGACACGGAGAGCGGAGCGACCCGCACCGAGGCCCCGAACCGGTCGTGCCGCTCGTACCACACGACGTCGTACTCGGAGCCCTGCGTGATGCGCTCGGCCACCGAGTGGATGGACTCGACGGAGGCCAGGGCCTGCTTACGGACCGCGTCCTCGTCCTGGACCGACTTGTCGCGGGTGGCGCCCATCGCGGAGATCACCGTACGCGCCGCGTCGCGAAGCGCCATCAGGGCGTAGCCGAGGTCCTCCGGAACCTCTTCGAGGCGGCCGGGGAGGGCCAGCTCCATCACCCGCTCGAAGCTCTCGGCCGCCGTCTGGAGCGCGTCGGCGGCCTTCTCGTTGACCAGCTTCGCCGAGCGGCGCACCGCCCGGTTGACCTGTCCCGGAGTCAGCTCGCCGGTGGCCACACCGGTGACCCGGGAGACCAGTTCGTGGGCCTCGTCGACGATGAGCACCTCGTGCTGCGGAAGCACCGGCGCGCCTTCGATGGCGTCGATGGCGAGAAGGGCGTGGTTGGTGACGACCACGTCGGCCAGCTTGGCCTGCTCACGGGCCCGTTCGGCGAAACACTCCGCGCCGTACGCGCATTTGCTCGCGCCCAGGCATTCCCTGGACGATACGGACACCTGTGCCCAGGCGCGGTCGGACACCCCGGGCGTGAGGTCGTCGCGGTCCCCGGTCTCCGTCTCGTCCGACCAGTCCCGCATCCTCAGCAGGTCCTGGCCGAGCTTGCTCGTCGGCGCCGCCGCCTCGAACTGGTCGAAAAGCCCCTCCTCCTCGTCCTGCGGAGCGCCCTCGTGGAGGCGGTGCAGACAGAGGTAGTTCGACCGCCCCTTGAGCATCGCGAACTGCGGACGGCGGCGCAGCAGCGGCTGCAGGGCCTCGACGGTGCGCGGAAGGTCGCGCTCCACCAGCTGGCGTTGCAACGCCAGGGTCGCCGTGGCCACCACGACGCGTTCCCCGTGCGCCAGGGCGGGCACCAGATAGCCGAGGGACTTGCCCGTGCCGGTGCCGGCCTGGACGAGCAGATGGGCGTTGTCGTCGACCGCTTCGGCAACGGCCTCGGCCATGGTGACCTGGCCGGGCCGCTCCGTACCGCCGACGGCGGTGACGGCGGCGTGCAGGAGCTCGGGGAGGGATGGCTTCGTCATAGCCCGACCACCCTACGGGGCTCCACCGACAACGGCGATCACTCCCGGACTTCCCCGGCTGCGTGCAGCGGGTTGGGGACCGTGCCGTGGACGGCGGCGTGCGGACGCGTCGGCCGGTCCCGGTACCCGTCGAGATGCAGCCGGTTGCGGTTGAGACAGAGGCGCTCGATGCGTGGCGTCAGCATGTCGAACATCTCGAAGCGTTCCTTGAGCTCGGGAAAGCGGGCGTGGTGCCGGTGGATCTCCCCTCGGACGAGTGACCAGAAATCGGCCTCGGACACGCCGAGCTGTTCCTCGCACAGGGGCGACAGGTAGCGGAAGACGCCCACGAAGAGCCCGGAATGGATGAACTGGGTGAGGAAGGACGGTTCCTCGGTGAGGAGCACCCGGCGGACGTCCTCGGGCATCGAGGCGTGTTCGGGAAGCGGACGCGCGCTGACGTTGACGTCGTCGACGAAGTCCTTGATCGCCAGGCGTACCGGGACGTCCCGTTCGTCGAAGACGACGATGGCGTTCTCGCCGTGCGGGGAGAACACCGTGCCGTACCGGTACAGGAAGTGCAGTAACGGCGGCAGCAGCGCCGTGAAGAGACGTGTCAGCCAGACGGTGGGCGTCAGGCCCGAGCGCTCGACGAGTTCGGCGGTGAAGGCCCGGCCGTCGGGGTCGGTGTGGAGCAGCGAGGCGAGGGTGCGCGCGCGTTCGCCGGGGGCAAGCCGGGGCTGAAGGGGTTCGCGCCAGATGGCGCCGAGGATCTCCTTGAACTGGTACGGCGTCTCCGGGAGGTGGTCGTACAGCGGGTGCTCGACGGCCACGGACGCGACCTCGCCGAGGAGGATCGCCCCGCAGGTGTCCCGCAGGAACGGGTCCGTCTCGCAGAGACCCTGCATCCACCCGGTGACGGCGGGCGCGGCGAGCGTGCGCTCGGTCGGCAGCCCGCGCCAGACAAGGGTGTTGAGGATGGACAGCGGAAGCTTGACGGTGTGCCGGTCGGGCCGTCCCACATTGGCGAACGTGCGGATGGACTGCTGGGGCAGCCGGAGGTCGTCGTCGGCGTGCAGCGGGACGATGTCGCCCGCGGCGATGGCCGGGGCGAACAGCGGAACGATCCACTCGTCCCACTGCCAGGGGTGCACGGGGAAGCAGAGGAAGGTACGGGGGTCCCGGCCCCGGCCGCGCAGGACCGCGTCGAAGGACGCGCGGACCGAGGGATCGAGTTCCCGCCGGTAGAGGTCTTCGGGGTCGGCGAGGCCGGGCACCCCTCGGTAGCCGGCCATGCGGGTGCTGACGGCGATCCACGGCAGCCGGACCGGGTGGCGTGCTTCGGGGGCGTAGCGGGCGGCGTCGGTGGCGGAGAAGCCGAGGCGCCCCTTGTTGGCGACGAGCCAGGGGTGCCCGGTCTGGTGCCCCTCCAGCTCGGCGTAGTCGAGGTCGGCGAGCCGGGCGGCGGGGAGCGCCGTGTGCGCGAGCCGGGCGTCAGCGGCGAGTGTGGCGGTGATCTCCCGGATGAGGTGCCCGAGGGTGGCTCCGTCGAGCCCGAGGAGAGCGCGGGCGCGGGCCAGGAACTGGAGGGGATCGCGGAAGGGGGTGGCCGGGTCACTGACGGCCGCGTATCCGGTGGCGCGATCATCGAGGGGCGCCTGCTCCTCGGCCGGGGGGCGGGGTGCGCCGGGCGGTGCGGCGGGCTCCCCGACCCGGATCGAGTCCGGCGCGACCTGCCAGCTGTCGTACACCCCGCGCCGGGCGCGGAAGCTCAGGAGTGCGCCGTCGTCCAGCCGGAGCGTGTGGATGCCGGTCCGGGCGCCCGGAGCCGTCCCGCCCTCCGGGGCGGCCGGGCGTCTCCGCACTTCCCGTCCCGGCTCCTCCCGTTCGGTCCGCCCTGCGGCGTCGGTCCACGGGATCGGCTCGATGATCTCCTCGTACGCGAATTCGCCGAGCATCTTCGCCAGCAGGCGGGCCGCGGTCCGGTCCCAGACGGACCGGTTCAGTTCCGGGGTGGCGAGTGGAGCGGCGGGCTCCGCCGCGTCACGGCCGGCGGGATATTTCGGCACGGGGACTCCTCGGGGTGGAACCGATGGGGTTCGAGCGGTGTGGTGCGTGCGTCGTCTCGTTCACAACAGGGCCCGGTGGGCTCGGTCGCGGATCATCAGGGCGGCTCGCTTGTCGGGTAGTTCGACCTCCGCGGAGAAGCGGAAGCCGGCGCTCAGGAAGGCGGAGACGGAAGGGGTGTTGCGGAGGTCGGGTTCCGCGACCACGCGCGCGCACCGGGGCCGGTTGTCGAGCACGAGATCGGCGACGGCCCGGAGCAGGGTGGTGCCGACGCCCCGGCCGCGGTCGCTCACACCGCCGATGAGGAGGTGGATGCCCGTGTCGTGGGGGCGGGCGGGGTAGTGGCGCGCGAGGGGGTCGAGATCGGCGCGGTAGATCTCCCAGTAGCTCATGGGGGTACCGTCCAGCACGCCGAGGCAGGGGACGCTGCGTCCGTCGCCGTCGAGCTGGGACCGCAGATGGGCGGCCGTGACGGATTCGGGTCCGGCGAGTTCCCAGAAGGCGGCCACGGCCGGATCGTTCATCCAGCGGCTGATGGCCGCCACATCGCGTCGCGGTCGTACGGGGACGAGCTGGAACACGCCTGCCGGGGTCGTCACCGGCCGCCATTGGGCGGGGCCGTCGAGGAGTCCGGCGCCGCCCGGCCGTAACTCCGCTCCGGCGCCGGGCGCTTGAGGGAGTGTCGCGGGCCGGACGGGGGGCGGCGGGCCAGGCGTGGCGGGTCGCGGCGCGCCGTCCGCGAACAGGGCGAGGAGTTCTTCGGAGAGCTGTAGGTCCAGGGTGTCCTCGGTGCCCGTGCCGGCCTGTGGGGCAGGGCCGGTTCCGGTGTCGGGGTGCGCGTCGGCGGGAGGCACGGTGCCGCTCTCCTCTCGTGGTGTCAGGTGGTCGGGTTCCTTGTGCGTGCGGAGGGGGCGGTCGTGTTCCTCATGCGTGCAGGGGGTTGGCGATGGTGACGTAGACGGACTGGGTGTCGACGGGACCGACGAGTTCGTCGAGGCCGTGCAACCGGGTCAGCAGGTTGGCCTTGCACCGCAGTTGTGCGGCCTCCAGCAGATGGGCGGGGAGCGGGGAGCCGAGTTCCGTCGCCCCGGTCAGGAAGCGGCGGAACGCGGCGATGAGCATGTGTTCGTCGGCGAGCTGCTGGGCACCGAACGCCCCGATCAGACCGAGGACGTTGTTGATGCCGAGGTAGTAGGCGAAGCGTTCGTCGGTGACGGCGTCGGAGACGAAGGTGTCGCTCACCGATCCGATGCCGGGCAGACTGTGTTCGAGCGCGGTTCGGTGGGACTCCCGGAAGTAGTAGCCCTGATTGTCACGGTAGCGACCGCCGATGGGCCAGCCGTCGGGGTCGAGCAGCACCAGGGTGTTCTGCTGGTGGGCTTCGAGCGCCACCCCCGCCGCGCCGTCGAGCCAGAGCACCGGCCGTACGACGTGGTCGAGGTAGCGCAGGAACCACTCGGCGGCCACGGCGCCGGTCGTCCTGCCGGTGCGTACGGCGAGCCCTCGGACGATCTCCGTGAGCCGCGAGCGCATACCGGCCCGGTTCGGCCAGGGGCGCGGTGCGGTGAGCCCGGCGACACAGACGGCGTCGTCCTCGGGACCGAACGGATTCTGGCGCACCATCACGTCGAGGCCGTGCACGGGCTCACCGTCCCGGGTGTCGACGGCCAGCCAGGCGGGGTCCCGGATGATGTCGAAGCCCGGGTGGACGGCGTGCCACTGCGCGGCGAGCCCCGCGTCGAGGAGCCGGTGGACCTCGACCCCACGGTGGAGTTCCTTGCGGAGGTTCTCGCGCCGTGAGTTGGTGATGCGTACGCCGAAGGAGAGCTTGAGCATGACGTTCGCACCGGGGCGGTGAACGGTACGGACCGAGGAGGTGGGGTGCCAACGTTCACCGTGCGGTCCGAGGTCGTGCAGAAGGCCGGCGTCGAGGAGGGCGGTGACCTCGGGGCGGTGGCCCAGGTCCCGGGCCTGCCAGGGGTGCAGCGGCAGGGGGACGGTGCCGGCGGGCAGCCGCAGCCCTTCGGCGTGCGGGGCGATGAGTTCCGTGGCCGGTACGGGGCGGTCGCCGTCCCGCCACGACGACTCCCCGGCCAGTACGGACCGGTCGACCGCCATCCAGTGCAGCGGGAAGGAGCCGTGCGACTCGGGTGCGTAGAGGCGCGATTCGGCGTCGGACAGTCCCTCGCGGCTCTTCGGGGTGGGGTGCATCGGGTGTCCGAGCACGAGTGACTGCTCGGCGCTGAGGAAGAGGTCCGTGTCGGCGGGGTCGCCGGGTGAGCTGCGCCGTTCGGCGATGAAGCAGGCCGTGCGCCGGACCGAGTCGGCCACCCGGCCCACCAGGTCGGAGCCCTCGCCGTGCCCGGATTCGCGGCTGATGAGCGCCGCGACGGTGACGGCGTCGACGGTCGGGGCGCCGTCGGGAACGCCTTCCAGGACGGGGCGGCCGAAGCGGTGCCAGCCGGTCGGGGACCAGTAGAGGACGGGAACGAGCAGCGCGGTGCCGCTGGCGGGCAGGGGAAGCCGGAGAATCTTCCGGTCGGGCGCGGAAAGGCCGTTCTCCCGGACCCAGCAGCGGAGCAGGTTCTCGACGCCCGCGGTGTCGGCGGCCCTGGCCGGGTCGGGGTGGTCGAGTAGGTCGTCGTCCGGCGGCGGACCGGCCAGGGCCGCGTGCTGGGCGCGCCGGTCTCCGCTGGGCCCTTCCTTCTGGCGCGGCACGGTCGTCACCTCGACCGCGAGCGGGCCGGCGGGCCCGTCCGGGTCCCGGTACGGGCCGGAGGAAGGGCCGTCGGCCTCGGGCGCGTCGGGAGCGGGGGTGGGGTTCACGGCGGTCTTCCTTGTGAGGGTCCGGGTCAGTGGTCCGACCCGGTCGCGGTCCGGCGGTACGGAGAGCGTTCGGCGGCTGCCAGGGCGTCGGCGAGACGGTCGACGACCGCGGTCGCCTGTTCGTCGGTCAGCGTGAGGGGTGGGAGCAGGCGGACGACCGCGCAGTGGCGTCCGCCGAGTTCCACGATGAGTCCGCGACGCAGACACTCCTGCTGAACGGCCGCCGCGAAGTCAGGTGCGGGTGGCGGGGCGGTGTCCTCGATGCCGTCGCCGGAGGCGTCGGCGCGCGGTGCGGCCTCGGGGTCGACGAGTTCCATCCCGATCATGAGGCCGCGGCCCCGGACGTCCCCGATCGACGGATGAGCCGTGGCGAGCCCCTGGAGCCGGGCCGTCATGCGGGCGCCGAGGGTCGCCGCGCGCGCGGCGAGCCCGTTCTCCCGTACGTGGGCGAGGGTGGCCGCGCCGGCCGCCATGGCGAGTTGGTTGCCACGGAACGTACCGGCGTGCGCTCCCGGCCGCCAGGTGTCGAGCTCCGAGCGGTAGACGATCACGGCGAGGGGGAGGGAGCCGCCGATCGCCTTGGAGAGCACCATGACGTCGGGCACGATGCCGCTGTGCTCGACCGCCCAGAACGCGCCGGTCCGGCCGACGCCGGTCTGCACCTCGTCGGCGATCAGCGGGATGGAGCGGTCGGCGGTGATCTGTCGCATCCGGCGCATCCACGCGTCGGGGGCCGGGTTGACCCCGCCCTCGCCCTGCACCGGTTCCACGATCATTCCGGCGGGCGTGGGCACCCCGCCCTTGGGGTCGTCCAGGAGGTTCCGCGTCCAGCGGGCGGCGATCGTGGCGCCCCGCTCGCCACCGATCCCGAACGGGCAGCGGTAGTCGAGCGGGAACGGGAGACGGGTCACCTGGATGTCGGTGGCGCCGCCGGAGGCCCCGAGCGCTCCGGCCGTCATCCCGTGGTACGCGCCGGTGAAGGCCAGGAGCCCGCCGCGTCCGGTCGCGTTGCGGACCAGTTTGAACGCCGCTTCGACGGCGTCCGTGCCGGCCGGTCCGCAGAACTGGATGCGCGCGTTGTCGGCCAATCCCCGCGGCAGCGTGCTGAAGAGCTCCGTGGTGAAGGCGTCCTTGACCGGGGTCGCGAGATCGAGGACGTGCAGCGGCGCTCCGGAGTCGATGACCTTCTTGATCGCTTCCAGCACCACCGGGTGGTTGTGGCCGAGCGCCAGCGTGCCCGCGCCGGAGAGACAGTCGAGGTAGCGCCGACCGTCGGCACCCTCGATGGTCATCCCCCGGGCCCGTACCGGCACGATCGGCAGCGACCGCGCGTAGGTGCGGGCCGCCGACTCGCGCGACGACTGGCGGCGCAGAATCCCCTCGTGGGCAGCGGCCGACGCCACCGGAGCTGGTTCGGTCAGGGCCACGGTGTCGATCCTCCCGCGGTTGCAGTTGTGTTGCACGACGGTACGTTGCCTGAACAGAGGGGTGCCCGGATGAACTCTTCCCTCGTGTCCCCCTTACGTACCAACGACGCGGGGCACGAAGGATCACGGGTAAATCGGAAGATCCTTGCGGAGGGGAACCGTGGCCCTGCCGACCGCCGTCCCCATCGGCAACGGCATAGTGGGGGCCGGACTCCGGCATCGGGCGGCACCGCCGGAGTCCGCCGTGTGCGGCCGGCAGCCCGGTTGCCGTGCGGTACAGAAGTGACGAGTGACGAAGTCCCAGGGGGATCTCCGAAGATGCGACCGATACGCCCAGGTTCCACCGCACGCCGTGGGAGCGGCGCCCGCCGCGGGCCCTCCCCCGTGTTCGCCGCCGCGGCCGTGGCCGCCCTTCTCGCCCTGACCGCCACCGCGTGCGGTCCGGACGAGGACGGTGGGGACGCCGGGGACAAGCCGAGCGGTTCCGCCGGTCAGTCGCACGGCAGGATCACTGTTCCGGACGATCTGAAGGACCGGCTCAAGCAGCACGGGATCGATCTCGGCAAGTGGAAGAACGGCGAGTGGAAGAACTGGGACAAGGACAAGTGGCTGCGTGAGGCCAAGGACTTCGTGAACCCGGTCATCGAGGACCTCTGGGACCCGGACCGGATGCGCGACGCCGACAAGTCCCCGGAGAAGCCCGTCGACAACGACATCTCCGGCGACAAGGGCGTGACGGACCCGACGCCGGCGCCCGTACCGGCCGTGTCCGTGCCGACGCCGTACCACGACAGCGCTCCCGAGTTCGGAAAGCTCTTCTTCGACGGGCCCCAGGGATCGATGGTCTGCTCCGCGACCGTGGTCCAGGACCCGGCGCACCCGGGCAGGTCCAACATGGTGTGGACCGCCGGACACTGCGTGCACGCGGGCAAGAAGGGCGGCTGGTACCGCAACATCGCCTTCGTCCCGTCGTACAACAACGACGGTCTGTCGATGGCTGGTCTGCGGGGCGCGGCGAAGGAGAAGGTCGCCCCCTACGGCATCTGGTGGGGCGACTGGGCGCAGACGTCCGACCAGTGGATCGGCGAGGGCGCCTCGGTCGGCGGCCAGGGCGCTCCGTACGACTTCGCGGTGCTGCACGTCACCCCGGAGAAGGGGTCGACGGACAAGTCCCTGGAGGAGACGGTCGGCGCGGCGTTGCCGGTCGACTTCGACGCGCCGGCCGTGTCCGGGATCGGGAACCTGAAGGCGACCGGTTTCCCGGCGGCTCCGCCGTTCGACGGGCAGAGGCAGTTCCGGTGCGAGGACGCTCCCGGCCGCCTCTCGGTCGTGAAGGACGACCCGACGATGTACCGCATCGGGTGCACCATGACCGGTGGTTCGTCCGGTGGCGGCTGGGTGGCGAAGGGCCGGGACGGCAAGCCGGCGCTGGTCTCCAACACCTCCATCGGCCCGGTGAACGCCGGTTGGCTGGCAGGACCGCGGCTCGGTCCGGAGGCCAGGAGCGTCTACGACTCGGTGAGCGAGAAGTACGCCGGGCGGTGACCAGTACGGGCGGTCCGTGACTCGGGCCCGTGGGCCCGGTCCCCCGGCCCGAGCGGTGCTCCGGCACCAGCGGCACGGCGCCGCCCGGCCGGCCCCCGGCAACGCCCGAAGGCCCGCTCCCTCGATACCGAGGGAGCGGGCCTTCGTTCTTCCGTGTGGCCGGCGTCGTGCGCGGCCGTTCCCACGTGGTGGGCCGACGGCCCGCCGTCCGTACGGACGTCAGTGGGCCACGGGGACGAACGAGCCGAGTTCCGCGGCCAGTTCCTCGTGCACCCTGGCCTTGATCAGTGTGCCCTCCGGGGTGTGTTCCTCGGAGATCAACTCGCCCTCGGCGTGCACCCGGGAGACCAGTGCGCCCTGGATGTAGGGCACCAGGACCTCGATCTCGACGGACGGGTGCGGCAGTTGGGCGTCGATGAGCGCCAGCAGTTCGTCGATGCCCTCGCCGGTACGCGCCGAGACGGCGATCGCGTGCTTCTCGATCCGCAGCAGCCGCTGGAGCACGACCGGGTCCGCCGCGTCGGCCTTGTTGATCACCACGATCTCGGGCACGTCCAGCGCGCCCACGTCACGGATGACCTCACGGACCGCCGCCAGCTGCTCCTCCGGCACCGGATGGGAACCGTCCACCACGTGCAGGATCAGGTCGGACTCGCCGACCTCCTCCATCGTGGACCGGAACGCCTCGACGAGGTGGTGCGGCAGATGCCGTACGAACCCGACGGTGTCGGCCAGGGTGTACCCCCGGCCGCTCGGCGTCTCGGCCCGGCGGACGGTCGGGTCGAGAGTGGCGAACAGCGCGTTCTCCACCAGCACACCCGCGCCGGTCAGCCGGTTGAGGAGCGAGGACTTGCCCGCGTTGGTGTACCCGGCGATCGCCACCGAGGGCACCTTGTGGCGCTTGCGCTCCTGCCGCTTGAGATCGCGGCCGGTCTTCATCTCCGCGATCTCCCGGCGCATCTTCGCCATCTTCTCGCGGATACGGCGCCGGTCCGTCTCGATCTTGGTCTCACCGGGGCCACGCGTGGCCATCCCGCCACCGCCACCGCTGGAACCGCCACCACCCATCTGACGGGACAGCGACTGACCCCAGCCACGGAGCCTGGGCAGCATGTACTGCATCTGGGCCAGCGAGACCTGCGCCTTGCCCTCACGGGACTTGGCGTGCTGCGCGAAGATGTCGAGGATCAGGGCCGTGCGGTCGACGACCTTGACCTTGACGACGTCCTCCAGGTGGATCAGCTGTCCCGGGCTGAGCTCACCGTCGCAGACGACGGTGTCCGCCCCGGTCTCCAGCACGATGTCGCGCAGCTCCAGTGCCTTGCCCGAACCGATGTAGGTGGCCGGGTCGGGCTTGTCACGGCGCTGGAACACCGCGTCGAGGACCACGGCACCGGCCGTCTCGGCGAGTGCCGCCAGCTCCGCGAGGGAGTTCTCCGCGTCGAGCACGGTCCCGGAGGTCCAGACACCGACCAGCACGACGCGCTCCAGGCGCAGCTGTCGGTACTCGACCTCGGTGACGTCCTCGAGTTCGGTGGAGAGCCCCGCGACCCGTCGCAGCGCCGCTCGCTCGGAGCGGTCCAGCTGCTCGCCGTCGCGCTCCCCGTCGATGTCGTGGCTCCAGGCGACGTCCTCTTCCATCAGGGCGTCCGCCCGAAGGCTTTCGTTGAGGCTCTCGGTGGTGTTCTCCGTGGCGCTCCGCGCGTTCCGCGCGTCCTGGGGAAGGGAAGAAGAGGAGGTCATTGCATCCTTAAGTCGATGGGTTCCGCTGTATCTGTCACAACGCGTGACGTCCCCGGATGATTCCCGCGGGCGGAGGCCACCGGGGCGGCCGGTCCGGCTGTCGAGCCGGCATGCCGATAGTGACATGCCCCCGCCCGGCCCGTCACTCCGGTTTACGCCGTGCGCGACGGACGGCGTGAACCGCTCCCCTCACAGGTCACCGGATGACGGGGTACGCAGGTCGCCGCGTCCGCGGCTCACCGGGTCTGCGGGCGCGCGCTGCGCCAGTCACGGTGTCCGGGCATCGGCGGGGTCCTCTTCGCGTACAGCCACCCCTTGAAGAACGCGGTCAGGTCCCGTCCGGCGGTCTTCGACGCCAGCGCGGTGAAGTCGGCCGTGGTGGCCGATTCGTCGCGGTACTCGCGCACCCAGCTCCGCTCCAGCCGGCCGAAGGCGTCCGGGCCGATCTCCTGGCGCAGCGCGTAGAGGATCAGGGCGCTGCCGTCGTACACCACCGGCCGGAACAGACTGATCTTCTGTCCCCTGGCCGGGGCCGCGGGACGGGCCGGCGGCCCCCCGTCGGCCCGCCAGTTGTCGGACATGTCGTACGCGGCCCGCATCCGGCGCTCCATCGGCTGCTTGCCGAACTCCTCGGCGTAGCGGGCCTCGTACCAGGTGGCGTGGCCCTCGTTCAGCCAGACGTCGGACCACGCGCGCGGCGAGACGCTGTTGCCGAACCAGTGGTGGGACAGCTCGTGCACCATGACCGAGTCGCGGTACCACTCGGGGTAGGAGGAGTTGGTGAACAGCGAGCGTTCGAAGAGCGTCAGCGTCTGTGTCTCCAGCTCGAAGCCGGTCTCCGTGTCGGCGATCAGCAGGCCGTACGTCTCGAAGGGGTACGGGCCGACCTGCCGCTCCATCCATTCCAGCTGGCCCGGGGTCTTCTTCAGCAGCGGTTCCAGCTTCGCCCGGTCGGCGACCGGCACGACGTCGCGCACGGGCAGTCCGTGGGGCCCTGTGCGGGGCACGACGGCGGAGCGGCCGATGGAGACCTGGGCCAGCTCGGTGGCCATGGGGTGCTCGGTCCGGTACGTCCAGGTGGTGTCGGAGCCGTGCGAGGACTTCCCGGCGGGCAGTCCGTTGGCCACCACCGTGAGCGCCTTGGGCGCCGTGACCCGGAAGGTGAACAGCGCCTTGTCGGAGGGATGGTCGTTGCCCGGGAAGACCCGGTGGGCGGCGTCCGCCTGGTTGGCCATGGCCAGTCCGTCGGCGGTGCGCAGCCAGCCGCCGCTGTCGCGGTCGCCGTTCGGGTCGCTGGTGTGCCGGACGGTGATCCGCAGCGGGGCCCCGGCGGGAAGCGTGCCGGGTGCCCGCACGACCAGGTCCTCGTCCGTGACGGCGAACTCGGCCGGGGCGCTGTTGACCTCGACGGACCGTACCGTGCCACGGGCGAAGTCGAGGTTGATCCGGTCCAGCGGTGCGGTGGTCGTGGCGTCGATCTTGGTGACCGCTTCGAGCGGCCTGGTGTTGTCGCCCCGATAGGTGAAAGAGATGTCGTACGAACGGACGTCGTACCCGGGATTGCCCAGGTGCGGGAAGAGCGGGTCCCCGATCCCCAGTGGTTCGGGCGCGGGGAGGGTGGCGGCGACGAGGGTGACCGACGCGGTGGCCAGCAGGGCGGCGCGCAGTCGGCGGGAGGTGAGCGGCATGGTCTACGGCTATCAGCGACGACCGCCCGCACGGGCGCGGCGCGCTCCGGGCCACCCGAACGAGGAGCGGGCGGGGCGGGCGCCCCGCGGCTCGGCGCCTGCCGGCCGGGGGCCGTGACTCGACGCGTACCGGCTGGGGAGACGGGGCGTGACTCGGTGCGTACGGCCGGGGCTGGAGATGGCTCAACGACGCGTACCGGCCGGGGTGCCGGGCGCGGATCAGCGCGTACCCGCCGGATGCTGGGCACGGATCAGCGCGTACCCGCCGGATGCTGGGCACGGATCAGCGCGTACCCGCCGGATGCTGGGCACGGCTCACGTCGTACACCCCGGGCACGTCCCGCATGGCCCGCATGAGCGCGGGCAGTCCCGCCGCGTCCGGGAGCCGCAAGGTGTACGTGTGGCGGACCCGCTGCTCGCTGGGCGGTTCGACGGTGGCCGAGACGATCGCCGCGTCAGCCGTCGCGATGGCCTCGGTGAGGTCGGCGAGCAGCCGTGGCCGGCCGAACGACTCGGCGACCAGGGTGACGCGGCAGCCGGGCTCGTCGCCCCAGCGCACCCCGACCGGTACCCGGCCCACGGCCCGCATCCTGGCCACGGCGGAGCACTCCTCCCGGTGCACGGTGACGGCGCCGCCGCGCACGGTGAAGCCGGTGACGGCGTCGGGAGGTACGGGTGTGCAGCAGCCCGCGAGGCGTACGGCCGCGTCGGGCCGGTCCACGACGGCGCCGGCGGCCCGGTGTCCGGCTGCCGGGGCCGGTCCCGGTTCCGCGGCGCGCTGCTGCGGCCCGGAACCGGCCGCGAGGAGCCGCTCGGGGGCGGGGACCGGTCCCGCGACGGCCCCGTGGCCGCCCTGCGCGTCCTCGGGATGGGCGTCCAGCCAGGTGTTGATGGCGATCCGGGCGGCGGCCGTGCGGGTGTGGTCGAGCCAGTCGCGCGAGGGCCCGGACGCGGGGTCCTTGGTGAGCAGCAGCTGCACGGTGTCGCCGTCGCTCAGCACGGTGCTCAGCCTGGCGAGACGGCCGTTGACCCGGGCGCCGATACAGCGGTGCGCCCCTTCGCCGTACCGGGCGTACGCGGCGTCGACGCAGCTGGCCCCGGCGGGGAGGCCGAGGACGCCGCCGTCGGGGTGTAAGACCGTGATCTCCCGGTCCTGGGCGAGATCGGCGCGGAGCGTGGTCCAGAAGGTCTCCGGATCGGTGACCGAACGCTGCCAGTCGAGCAGCCGGGACAGCCAGCCGGGGCGGGTGGGGTCGGCGCGTTCGCCGTCCGAGGGTTCCGCGGCCTGCTGGGCCGCGGAACCGTCCGGGGTGTACGGGTTGCCGAGCGCCACGACGCCCGCCTCGGCGACCTTGTGCATGCGGTGCGTACGGATGAGGACTTCGACCACGGCGCCGTCGCGGCCGGCGAGGGCCGTGTGCAGTGACTGGTAGAGGTTGTACTTGGGGGCCGCGATGAAGTCCTTGAACTCGGAGATCACCGGGGTGAAACAGGTGTGCAGTTCGCCGAGGACGGCGTAGCAGTCGGCGTCCTCACCGACCAGGACCAGCAGCCGTCCGAAGTCGGTGCCGCGCAGTTCACCGCGTTTGATCCGGACCCGGTGCAGGGAGACGAAGTGGCGGGGTCTGATCAGGACCTCGGCGGAGATGCCCGCTTCCCGCAGGACCGCTCCGACGTTCTCGGCGATGGTCCCGAGCGGATCGTCGGCGCCGGACGCACCGGACGCACCGGACGCACCGGACGCCCGGGAGCTGCCGGAGGCACTGCCCGCGCCGGACGCCGCCGTGCCCGGGGCCGCCCGGCCGCCGGTTCGGCCGGACCGGTCGGAGGCGGCGATCAGGGTGCGGGTGTGCGCGTACTCCTCGGGGTGGAGGATGGCGAAGACCAGGTCCTCCAGCTCCGTCTTGAGGGCCTGCACCCCGAGCCGTTCCGCGAGCGGGATGAGCACGTCGCGGGTGACCTTGGCGATCCTGACCTGCTTCTCGGGGCGCATCACGCCGAGGGTGCGCATGTTGTGCAGCCGGTCGGCGAGTTTGATCGACATCACGCGGACGTCGTCCCCGGTGGCGACCAGCATCTTGCGGAAGGTCTCGGGTTCGGCCGCCGCGCCGTAGTCGACCTTTTCGAGCTTGGTGACGCCGTCGACGAGGTAGCGGACCTCTTCGCCGAACTCCTCGCCCACCTGGTCGAGCGTCACCTCGGTGTCCTCGACCGTGTCGTGGAGCAGTGAGGCGGTCAACGTGGTGGTCTCCGCGCCGAGTTCGGCGAGGATCAGGGTCACCGCGAGGGGGTGGGTGATGTACGGTTCGCCGCTCTTGCGCATCTGCCCCCGGTGCGAGGACTCGGCGAGGACGTACGCCTTGTGGAGAATGGCGAGGTCGGCGTCCGGGTGGTGCGCGCGGTGCGCCTCGGCGACATGGCCGATCGCGGCGGGCAGCCGGTCCCGGGGTTCGGGGCCGAGCAGTGCGACCCTGCCGAGTCTGCGGATGTCGATCCGGGGGCGGCCTCGCCTGCGGATGGGGGCACCAGGGTTCGTGGCCTCTGCGCTCATGGGGCACCTCCGGCAGCGTCTACCGGCGGTGGGGAGGAAGCGGACGCGCCTCCGGGCCGGTGCTTGATGCTACCGAGCCCACCACGTGGCGCAGTCCACCTCTCGCCCAGCGTGAAACGGATCACCCATTCGAGCGAAGCTTCAGACGTTCACCGTTTCGAGCAGAACCGGGTCCACGAAGCCCTCGGCAACGATCACCGCGGGGCCCGTCATCTCGATCTCGCCGTCCGGCCGCTCGGTGATGACCAGGGTGCCGCCGGGCAGGTCGACCGTGTAGGTGACGGCCGCGCCGGTGGCGGCGGGGTCGGTGCCGTCCCTGCGGGCCGCGGCGACGGCCACGGCGCAGGCCCCCGTACCGCAGGAGCGGGTCTCTCCGGAACCACGCTCGTGCACCCGCATCGCGACGTGCCGCGGACCGCGGTCCACCACGAACTCGACGTTGACGCCGTCGGGGTAGACGGTGGCCGGGTTGACGGGCGGTACGGAGAGCAGATCGCCGGCGTGCGCGAGGTCGTCGACGAACGCGACGGCGTGCGGATTGCCCATGTTGACGTTGCGGGCGGCCCAACTGCGTCCGCCGACCGTGACGGTGACGCCCTCTTCGGGAAGCCGGGCGCGGCCCATGGTCACGGTGACGCCGCCGTCCTTGGCGATGTGCGTCCGCTTGACGCCGCCACGGGTCGCGACCGCGAGGTCTCCCTCGTCGGCGAGCCCGGCGCGCTGGAGGTAGCGGGCGAAGACCCGTACGCCGTTGCCGCACATCTCGGCGATCGAGCCGTCGGCGTTCCGGTAGTCCATGAACCACTCGGCCTCGTCGGCCATGGTCCGCGCGTCGGGATGCGCGGCGGACCGCACCACGTGGAGCAGCCCGTCGCCGCCGATGCCGGCCCGGCGGTCGCACAGCCGGGCGACGGTGGACGCCGGCAGGTCGAGGGCGTTGTCCGGGTCGGGAACGATCACGAAGTCGTTCTCGGTGCCGTGCCCCTTGAGGAATGGGATCTGCGAAGTGCTCACAGGTCAACTGTACGAGGCGGCGCCGACACCGGCTTCCGCCGCCCGGTGCCGGTCAGCGGAGCCGGTCGACGCGCCAGACGGCGAGCGCCACCAGGGCCGCGCCCGCGACCACGTACAGCGCGACCACCCGCCAGTCGGGGCGCTCGCCGGCCTCCCGGGGCGGCAGTCCGGGCCAGGTGTGGCCCACCCGGCGGGCGGCCATCATGCCCCAGCCTGCGGCGCAGCCGCTGATCAGCAGTCCCAGCATGGCGACGACCGCGCCACCCTCACCGACCTCGAAGGCGAGCGGGAAGGCGAACATCAGGGAGCCGACGGCGGCGAGGATCACGATCGGTGCGAGCTGCCAGATCCGCAGTCGGCGCGCGGGCCGCAGCTCGACCTCGACCTCGGGGGTGACCGCGAGTTCGTCCGGGCCGTCAGGGCTGAGGCGTCCCGCCTCGTGCCCCGCGTCCGCCGCGTCCCGCTCCGTGTCGCGAGGGCCGGCCTCCATCGCCACGCGCCCTCCCCACTCGGACTCACCGGTCGATCGTCGCTCGATGATGGCACGCTCCGGGGTGCCGGAATGACGGGCTGAGCTTCCCGATGCCATCACGTGATCAGGCTGTGACCGCCCGTTCGACCAACGTCAGGGCCCGGTGCGGAAGTTCCCCGCTGTCCTCGGCCGCTCCGCTCAGCCAGTGCACCCGGGGATCGCGGCGGAACCACGAGTCCTGACGGCGTGCGAACCGTTTGGTGGCGCGGACCGTTTCGACGCGGGCCTCGTCCTCGGTGCACTCGTCGGCGAGCGCGGCGAGCACCTGCTGGTAGCCGAGCGCGCGGGACGCCGTGCGGCCCTCACGCAGTCCTCGCGCCTCCAGCGCGCGCACCTCGTCCACGAGTCCCGCCTCCCACATCCGGTCGACCCGGACGGTGATGCGCTCGTCGAGTTCGGGGCGTGGGACGTCGACGCCGATCTGCACGGCGTCGTAGACGGATTCGTCGCCGGGGAGGTTGGCGGTGAACGGTCTGCCGGTGATCTCGATGACTTCGAGGGCCCGGACGATACGGCGGCCGTTGCTCGGCAGGATCGCGCGGGCGGCCTCGGGGTCGGCCGCGTGAAGCCGATCGTGCAGCACGCCGGAGCCGTGTTCGAGGAGTTCCCGTTCCAGCCGGGCACGCACCTCCGGGTCGGTACCGGGGAACTCCAGGGCGTCGATGGCCCCCTTCACGTACAGACCGGAACCGCCGACCAGCACGGGGACGCGTCCGGCGGCGAGCAGCCGGTCGATCTCGGCACGGGCCAGCCGCTGGTACTCGGCGACACTGGCGGTCTCGGTGACGTCCCAGATGTCGAGCAGATGGTGCGGAACGGCTCCGCGCTCGGCGTACGTCAACTTCGCGGTGCCGATGTCCATCCCCCGGTAGAGCTGCATGGAGTCGGCGTTGATGACCTCTCCCCCCAGTTGCCGGGCGAGGTGGACCCCGAGATCGGACTTTCCGGCCGCCGTGGGACCGACGACGGCGATGACCCGCGGAGCGGGAGCTGAGCTTCTCACCGCGCCAGTCTCGCAAACCCCGGGCCCCCTTCCCGACGCTGCGGGTGGCGCGGGGCAAGCCGGGTGGTTCGGGCGGGACGGGATGGTGCCGGTGTGAGTAGATTCGGGAGGGACATGGGCGTTTCTTCCACGGTCCGGCCGTCGCGCGCCCCGCCTCTCCGACCGTTCGACCAGCCGGCCCGTGCCCGCCGCCCCCGCGGCGGGCCCGGGCCGGCGTCCGGTCGGGCGGTCGGAGAGGCGGGAAGGCGGACAATGGGGCAGGACGGATCGCCCGCACGCAGTTCGACCGCAGGGAAGGTGCCCCATGGGTTTCCTCGACACACTGAAGGCCAAACTCGGCCCGGCGAAGGACAAGGTCGGTGACCTCGCGCAGCAGCACGGGGACAAGATCGACCAAGGTCTCGACAAGGCGGCACGGACGGTCGACCAGAGGACCAAGGGCAAGTACAGCGACAAGATCGAGTCCGGCACCCAGAAGGCCAAGGACGCCATGGAGCGGCTGTCCCACAAGGACGAGGGCGGCAGCGGGGGCGTCGGCGGTACGGGTGGCACCGGTGGTCCCGGGAGCACGCCGCCCGCCTCCTGAGCCGGCGGGCCCGGTGTGAGGGCGGGCGCGGACGGGCGCGGAGTCGACTCGTGCCCGTCCGCGCCCGCGTCCCTGTCCTGGCGCCCGGGGGCCGGGAACGGTCCCTAGGACCAGACGGCGACGGTGTATCCGACCCCGTACGGAGCGTCCTCGTACAACAGCTGCCCGCCGAGCCCGGCGCCCTCCGCCGCACCGGTGAGCACCTGCCAGGGAGCGCGGCCGGCCGCCTTGAGTTCGTACGCCAGTGACTCGTCCAGCGCGCTCAGTGTGGCGAGGTCCGCCGCGCCCAGCGCGCGGGTCGCGGCGGCGTCGAAGCCGGCCGCGCGCCCGTCGAGGTAGCCGGGGGCCTTGAGGGTGCGGCAGGCACTGCCGTCGCCCATGACCAGCAGGGCCACGCGGTCCGCGCGGGCCGCCAGCCGCCGCCCGGCGGACACGCAGCGTTCAGTGGCAAGCCGTTCCCCCACGCCCAGACCCTCGACCGGGGCGTCCGCCCACCCGGCGCGGCCGAGCAGCCAGGCACCGACCGCGAGCGACGGCGGGAGCGGGTGGTCCGGATCGGCGTCTCCGCGCTCTCCGAGGCTTGCGGAGACGCCGACGCCGAAGCCCTGGAACGACCCGGTGGCGCCCTGGGGGTACGGGGCGAGTCCGTCGGCGTCCACGGGCCCGACGACGACCAGCAGGTCGGGCCGGGCCGCGGCCAGCAGGCCCAGCGCGTCGAGGCACGCGGTCCGCGCGGCGTCCAGCTCGGGCGCGGCGCCCGCGGCTACCTCGGGCACCAGCAGAGGCGGACAGGGACACACTGCGGCGGCGACAAGCATGCCGGCCAGCGTACTGCGTGGGCCCCCGTCAGTCGCAGCCGCAGCCCGGGGCCGCCGCCACGGGAAGCGGGGCCGGAGCGCCCACGCGCGGGAGGCCGAGCATGACGCCGGAGGGCTTCGTGGCGGGTACCGCGTTGCGCTTCTCCCAGGCATCGCCGGACCGGGTGCGCCGCACGCCCAGCGGGGTGCCCTCGGCGAGCAGATGGTGCGGGGCGGCGTAGGTGATCTCCACGGTCACCACGTCGCCGGGGCGCACCTCGCCGTCCGGCTTGGTGAAGTGGACCAGGCGGTTGTCGGGAGCGCGGCCGGAGAGCCGGTGCGTGGCACCGTCCTTGCGGCCCTCACCCTCCGCGACCATGATCTCCAGGGTCCGGCCGACCTGCTTCTTGTTCTCGTCCCAGGAGATCTCCTCCTGGAGCGCGGACAGCCGCATGTACCGCTCCTGGACGACCGCCTTGGGGATCTGTCCCGGCATCTCGGCGGCGGGGGTGCCGGGGCGCTTGGAGTACTGGAAGGTGAAGGCGTTCGCGAACCGCGCCTCACGGACCGCGTGCATGGTCTGCTCGAAGTCCTCCTCGGTCTCGCCGGGGAAGCCGACGATGATGTCCGTGGAGATCGCGGCGTCCGGCATGGCGGCGCGCACCTTCTCGATGATGCCGAGGAAGCGCTCCTGCCGGTACGAGCGGCGCATCGCCTTGAGGATGCCGTCCGAGCCCGACTGCATCGGCATGTGGAGCTGCGGCATCACGTTCGGTGTCTCGGCCATGGCCGCGATCACGTCGTCGGTGAAGTCGCGGGGGTGCGGTGAGGTGAAGCGCACCCGCTCCAGCCCCTCGATCCGCCCGCAGGCGCGCAGCAGCTTCGAGAACGCCTCACGGTCACCGATGTCGGAGCCGTACGCGTTGACGTTCTGGCCGAGCAGGGTGATCTCGGAGACGCCCTCCGCGACGAGCGCCTCGATCTCGGCGAGGATGTCGCCCGTGCGGCGGTCCTTCTCCTTGCCCCGCAGCGCCGGGACGATGCAGAACGTGCAGGTGTTGTTGCATCCGACGGAGATCGAGACCCACGCGGCGTACGCGGACTCACGGCGGGTCGGCAGTGTGGACGGGAACGCCTCAAGGGACTCGGCGATCTCGACCTGCGCCTCCTCCTGGACCCGGGCGCGCTCCAGCAGGACGGGCAGCTTGCCGATGTTGTGCGTGCCGAAGACGACGTCGACCCAGGGCGCCCGCCGGACGATGGTGTCGCGGTCCTTCTGCGCGAGGCAGCCGCCGACGGCGATCTGCATCCCCGGCCGCTTCGTCTTCATCGGGGCGAGCCGGCCGAGGTTGCCGTAGAGCTTGTTGTCGGCGTTCTCCCGTACCGCACAGGTGTTGAAGACGACGACATCGGCGTCACCGTCGGCGTCCTCGGGCGCGCGTACGTACCCCGCGTCCTCCAGGAGTCCCGACAACCGCTCGGAGTCGTGGACGTTCATCTGGCACCCGTAGGTGCGCACCTCGTAACTTCTTCTGCCGTCCACGGTCTCGCTCCGGTCGCTGCTGCTCATACGACAAGGGTAGGCGCTGGCCCGGGGGCCTCCCCACGCCGAGTCCTCCCGTACCGTCGGCCCGGGCCGTTCTCCGGCATCCGTCTCCGGCCACCGCTTACGGCCGCCGCCTCTGGCCACCGCGCCGGGCCAACTGGCAGGATCACGCCATGCTTCAGGCACTGTCCCGTTTCGGCCGGCTGCGCGTCCTCCAGGGCTGCGCGGCGATCGTGGTCGTGCTCGGGCTGCTGCTGTGGTGGCTGCTGCCGCTCGGGAACCCCTCGCCCAGTGGTTCGCTGACCTTCAGCACCGGTGTGCGCAGCGGCGTCTACCAGCGCTACGGCGAGCGTCTGAGGGGCGCGCTCGCCACGGACCTGCCCAAGGTGTCGATACGGCTCCTGACCAGTGAGGGGTCCCAGCAGAACATCGAGCGGGTGGCGACCGGGGAGGCCGACTTCACCATCGCCACGGCCGACGCCGTCGCGACCTATCTGCGCGACGACAAGCCGGGGGCCGAGCGGCTGCGGGCGTGCGTCCGGCTGTACGACGACTACGTGCAACTGGTCGTGCCCAAGGACTCGGGGATCACGAAGGTCTCCGATCTGCGCGGCCGACGGATCGGGGTGGGGCAGCGGGGCTCGGGGGTGCGGCTGGTGGCCGACCGGCTGATGACGGCCGCGGGGCTCGACCCGGAGCATGACGTCACACCGGTCCCGGCCGGGATCGACACGATGCCTCAGCGGCTGCGGAACGGGCTGCTCGACGCGTTCTTCTGGTCCGGCGGGCTGCCCACGGCCGCGGTGCAGGATCTGTCGGACCGGTACGCGATCCGGCTGGTCCCGCTGGAGAACTCGTTGGTCACCGAGCTCCAGGCGGCGGGAGGGCCCACCCGCTTCTACCGGTCGGCGCTGATGCCCGCCGACGCCTACCACGATGCCCAGCTGGGCGGGGCGGTGCAGACCGTGGCCATCGCCAATCTCCTGGTGACCACGGACCGTACGGACCCGGCGATGACCGAGGCGTTCACCCGGACCGTGATCGACAGCCGGGACCGCATCGGACGGGAGGTGCACGCCGCGCAGCTGGTGGACCTGCGGACGGCGATCTACACGGACCCGCTGCCGCTGCACGAAGGGGCCAAGCGCTACTACCGCTCGGTCAAGCCCTGACCGGCGGGCCGGCCAGGGCTCAGGTGTGCGGGGCGTCGCGGGGTACGGAGACGGCGACCCGCAGTCCGTGCGGTTCGCACCGCTCGTACGTGATCGACCCCCCGCCCGTCGCCAGCAGCACCCGGGCGATGGAGAGGCCGAGGCCGGAACCCTGGACGTTCTGGTGGCGGTTGCTGCGCCAGAAGCGGTCGCCGACGCGTGCCAGCTCCTGCTCGGTGAGCCCGGGGCCCCGGTCGGTGACGACCACGGTGACGTGCGGGCCGTCGGTGGCCACCGTGACGTCGACCTCTTCCCCCTCAGGGGTGAACTTCAGGGCGTTGTCGATGACCGCGTCGAGGGCGCTGGAGAGCGCGACGGGGTCCGCCCAGGCGGTCGCCGCCGAAGCCCCTGCCGCTGTCAGCCGCACGCCCTTCTCCTCCGCGACCGGCCGCCACGACCCGAGCCGTTCCGCGGTGAGCGCGCCGATGTCGGTGAGCCGCAGATCGACCTCGGCGTGCTCGGCCAGTGCCAGGTCGAGCAGATCGTCCAGCACCTGGCCGAGGCGCTTGCCCTCCGTACGCACCGAGGCGATCTCCTCGTTCCCCTCCGGGAGTTCGAGTGCCAGCAGCTCGATCCGCAGCAGCAGCGCGGCCAGCGGGTTGCGCAACTGGTGCGAGGCGTCGGCCACGAAGGCGCGCTGCTGCTCCAGGACGTCCTCGACGTTGTCCGCCATCTCGTTGAACGACCTGGCCAGGCGCCGCAGTTCCGGGGGACCGCCGGAGGCCGCCACCCTGGACCGCATCCGGCCGCTGGCGATGTCGTGGGCGGCGGCGTCCAGCGTCCCCACCGGCAGCAGCACCCAGCCCGTGAGCCGGATCGCGGCACCGACCGCGATCAGCATGGCGACCGCCTCGCCCGCCGCGATCAGGAGCCAGCCGTGCAGCGTACGCGAACGCATCTCGCCGGTCGGGGAGTCGAGGACCACGACGGCGAGCACGTCCCCGTCCCTGACCACGGGTGAGGCGACGACCACCCGGCCACGCTGCCAGGGCCACACCTGCGGCGGATCGTGGCTGCGGCGGCCCAGCAGCGCCTCTTTGAACGCCTCGCGCCCCTCCCCCTCGGTGGGCAGCCGCCAGCCCGCGGGGGCCTTCGCCATGGCGGTGTCGTCTTCGCGGTGGAAGACGCCGGCCTTGATGCCGTACACGGAGTCGTACGTCTCCAGCTCGGCCTGGAGTGTGCGCCGGCGTTCGTCCTTGCCCTGGGAGCCCTCCGTGACGAACTGGGCGAGCGCGGCGAAGCGTGCCGTGTCGTCGATGCGGTCGACGACGACACGCTGCTGCTCGGCGGCGGCCACGCTGACCGCGAGCGGGAAGCCGAGCGCGAGCAGTACACCCGCCATCAGGACGATGAGCAGTGGAAGCAGACGGGTGCGCACCGGGACGTACGGCTCTACGCGGAGGGCGTGACGAGGCGGTAGCCGACCCCACGCACCGTCTCGATCAGTGCGGGCAGCCGGAGCTTGGAGCGCAGGGACGCCACGTGCACTTCGAGCGTGCGTCCCGTCCCCTCCCAACTGGTGCGCCAGACCTCGCTGATGATCTGTTCCCTGCGGAACACCACGCCGGGTCGCTGGGCGAGCAGCGCGAGCAGGTCGAACTCCTTGCGGGTGAGCTGCACTTCCTGGCCGTCGACGCTGACCCGGCGGGTCGGCAGCTCGATGTGCACATGGCCGAGCCGCAGCGCGGCGACGGGGGTCGGCCCGGTCTCCTCGCCGGCGGTCGTGCGCCTGCTGACCGCGTGGATGCGGGCGAGGAGTTCACCGGTGTCGTACGGCTTGACGACATAGTCGTCAGCCCCGAGGTTGAGGCCGTGGATGCGGGACCGGACGTCGGCCCGCGCGGTCACCATGATCACCGGCGTGGCGGTGCGCTTGCGGATCTTGCCGCACACCTCGTAGCCGTCCTGGTCCGGCAGTCCGAGGTCGAGGAGCACGACCCCGAAGGGCTCCTCGTCCGCGGGCAGCAGGGCCCGCAGGGCCTCCTCGCCGTTGCGGGCGTGGACGACCTGGAAGCCGTGCCGGGCGAGCACGGCGGACAGGGCCGCCGCGACGTGGTCGTCGTCCTCGACGAGCAGCAGTCTCATCGGACCCCCTCTCCTGTGGTGCTCCTGGTGCCCCGATTGTGCTTCACGGTTCGCACTTCTCGGTTCGCACTTCTCGGTTCGCACTTCTCGGTTCGCACTTCTCGGCACTTCGAGCGCGGTGTACGTGGCATGCGGCATGGGACTCGCCGCCATGCGGGGACGGGCCCGCACGCCGGTGTTTCGGAGGCTGACGCACCAGGGCATCCACTCCGATGAGCGGTGCGCCAGTCAAGTCCCGTTCCGTACCGGCGTGGTTTCCGTTACCCACCCGGTACGCCATGAATACACCGTCCGGCGCCCCGTTCACACGGAGTGTCCGGCCGAAGCCGGATCGTTATGCTCAATTTCCGCTCAGATGTAATGACGCTGGTCGCACTGCGTCACTAGGGTCCTTCCCAACCGAGGAGGACGGAGCAAGAGCCGATGAGCGGAGTTCCAGTGACCAAGGCCGCCGAGGACGCGGTACCCGCGGCGAGCGACCTTGTCGTACTGAGCAACGTCAACAAGCACTTCGGCGCGCTGCATGTGCTCCAGGACATCGACCTGACCATCGCCCGTGGCGAGGTCGTGGTCGTCATCGGGCCCTCCGGGTCCGGGAAGTCCACGCTGTGCCGCACGATCAACCGCTTGGAGACGATCGACTCGGGCGCGATCTCGATCGACGGAAAACCGCTGCCCCAGGAGGGCAAGGAACTGGCCCGGCTGCGCGCCGACGTCGGGATGGTCTTCCAGTCGTTCAATCTCTTCGCGCACAAGACGGTGCTCGAGAACGTGATGCTGGGTCAGCTGAAGGTCCGCAGGACGGACAAGAAGACCGCCGAGGAGAAGGCCCGCACCCTGCTCGACCGGGTGGGCGTGGCCACGCAGGCCGACAAGTACCCCTCCCAGCTCTCCGGCGGTCAGCAGCAACGTGTGGCCATCGCGCGGGCGTTGGCGATGGACCCGAAGGTCATGCTCTTCGACGAGCCGACCTCCGCGCTCGACCCGGAGATGATCAACGAGGTGCTGGAGGTCATGCAGCAGCTCGCACGCGACGGCATGACCATGGTCGTCGTCACGCACGAGATGGGATTCGCCCGCTCGGCGGCGAACCGTGTCGTCTTCATGGCGGACGGGAAGATCGTCGAAGAGGCGGTGCCTGACCAGTTCTTCAGCAACCCGCGCAGTGACCGGGCCAAGGACTTCCTGTCGAAGATCCTTCACCACTGACGACAACCACCACCGACGCAAGGGATGTTCACATGAAGTTCCGCACGCCGGCCGTCCTCGCGGCCATCGCTGTGCTCGCTCTGACCGCGACGGCCTGCGGTGGCAAGGAGGGCTCGGCCGGCGACAAGCCGTCCGGTACCAAGCCCGGTGCCTCCGGAGCGCCCAAGCTGCCCACGTACACCGTCGCGTCGGGCGTCGACCTGGATTCGCCGACGTTCAAGGAGGCGAAGAAGCGCGGCAAGCTCGTCATCGGTGCCAAGGCCGACCAGCCGTATCTCGGCTTCGAGGACCAGTCGACGAAGGAACGCTCCGGTTTCGACATCGAGATCGCCAAGATGATCGCCGCCGACCTCGGTTTCTCCGAGAAGCAGATCGAGTGGAAGACCGTCGACTCCGGCATCCGTGAGACCGCGATCTCCAAGGGTCAGGTCGACTACTTCGTCGGTACGTACACGATCAACGACAACCGGAAGAAGCAGGTCGGTTTCGCCGGCCCGTACTACAAGGCGGGCGCGGACCTGCTGGTCCGCCACGGCGACACCTCCATCACCGGCAAGGACGCGGTGAAGGGCAAGAAGGTCTGCTCGATCGTCGGCTCCACGCCGCTCCAGGAGATCAAGAAGCCCGAGTACGGCGCGAAGGTCGTCGAACTCGCCAAGTACTCCGACTGCGTCCAGCAGTTGCTGACCAAGCAGGTCGACGCCGTCACCACCGACGACTCGATCCTGAAGGGGTACGCGGCGCAGAACTCCGGCAAGCTCATGGTCGTCGGCAAGCCGTTCACCGAGGAGCCGTACGGTGTCGGTCTGAACAAGGACGACAAGGTGCTCCGCGACGCGATCGACGACTCGCTCGAAGCGCACGTCAAGGACGGCACGTACAAGAAGATCTACGAGGCGACCCTGGGCCTGTCCGGCTCGGAGTACACGGCTCCCCCCTCCGTCGAACGGTACTGACGTACCCCGTTGCCGACGCCTCGCCACTGACGCCCACGCGTGAGTGACGCGTCCCGTACGCCGCCGCTGCCGATGACGCCGGGCACGGTGTGCGTACGGGACGTCCCTGTCCGATGCCGCTGACCGCCGACGCGGAGACCTCATGAACGTACTGCTCGACAATTTCCCGGAATTCCGCGACGGCTTCATAGGAACCGTGTCGATCACCGCCGTCAGCTCGGTCATCGCCCTGGTGCTCGGCGTCGCCCTGGCCGGATTCCGGGTCTCCCCCGTGCCGCCTCTGCGGTTCTTCGGCACCGCCTGGGTGACGCTGCTGCGCAACACCCCGCTCACCCTCCTCTTCCTCATCTTCTTCTTCGTCGTGCCGGAGATCCTGTTCCCCGGCATGAGTCCCTTCCTGCTCGGGGCGCTGGCGCTCGGCTTCTACACCTCCTCGTTCGTGTGCGAGGCGGTCCGCTCGGGCATCAACACGGTCCCACTGGGACAGGCGGAGGCCGCGCGCTCCATCGGCATGTCGTTCGCGCAGACGCTGCGGATCGTCGTCCTCCCCCAGGCCACCAGGACCGTGATCCCGCCGTTGAGCAGCATCTTCATCGCGCTGACCAAGAACTCCGCGATCGCGGGCGCCTTCAGCGTCGCCGAGCTCTTCGGCTGGCAGAAGCTGATGAGCGACCGGGGCTACAACATCACGCCGGTGTTCATCTGGGTGGCTCTCGGCTATCTGGTCGTCACCTTTGTCATCAGCGGCCTGTTCCGGCTGCTGGAGCGCCGCATGGAGGTCGCCCGATGAGTGCCAGCGTTCTCTACGACACGCCGGGCCCCAAGGCCGTCCTGCGCAACCGGATCTACGCGGTCGTCGGCAGCCTCGCCATCCTGGCGCTCCTCGCCGTCAGTGTCGTACGACTGTCCGACAAGGGGCATCTCGCTCCCGAGATGTGGGACATCTTCAACTACTCGGGCATCCGGCAGAACATCGCGGACGCCCTGGTGGCCACCCTCAAGGCCTTCGGCCTGGCCGCGATCGGTTCACTGATCCTCGGCGTGGTGCTCGCCGTCGGCCGGCTGTCGGACCACAAACCGGTCCGCTGGGCGGCCACCACGTTCATCGAACTGTTCCGCTCGATCCCCCTGTTGATCACCATCTACGCCGTCTGGGTCGGCTTCCTCACCGACTACTCGATGTGGGCGCTGGCACTGGGACTGTCCGTCTACAACGGCTGCGTCCAGGCCGAGGTGCTGCGTGCCGGGATCAACTCGGTGCCCAGGGGACAGAGCGAAGCGGCGTACGCCCTGGGCATGAGCAAGACCCAGGTCATGGCCGGCGTACTGATTCCGCAGGCCGTCCGGGCGATGCTTCCGACCATCATCAGCCAGCTCGTCGTGACCCTCAAGGACACCTCGCTGGGCTTCATCATCCTGTACCCGGAACTGCTTCAGACGGCCCGGCTGATCGCCTCCAACACCCAGGTCAACGGCCAGTATCCGTACGTCTCGACGATCACCGTCATCGGTGCCATCTACATCAGCATGTGTCTGTTGCTGTCGGCGCTCGCCACCTGGATCGAGAAGCGCGGAAGGCGGGCCAGGAAGGGCGCGCCGCTGACCGCGGCCGGACAGCAGGTGCCCGGAGCGGGCACGCTGGAAACGCTGAACGCTCCGGCCCCGCCGCGGGGGGACGACAATCCCCACGGGTGACCGAGCAGTGGCCGACGGGGGGCGGCGGTCTCCCCGGGGTCTCCGCGGCCTCCCGGGAGCGCCCGTGCCCAGCAAGGCCGGGAGGGGCAGCGGCTTCCGCCTCCCGGCATGTCTGGAGGGTCCGCGGGTCCACGGTCTTCCGGCAGCGCCCCTCCGCTCCCCCGGCCTCCCGACAGGCCGGGGGAGCAGCGGTCGTCCACAACCACCGCCCCGAGGGGTGCTCGCCTGACGGCGAGCACCCCTCGGGCGTGACCCCGTGACGGACGGATACCGGCCGGACCACCGGACGCACGACGGGGCACGCGCGGGCGAGGACCGATCCGGAGCCGCCCCCGCGTGCGCCCACTGTCACTTGACGCAAGCACTCGCAGTGGGTTGCATACGTTCTGTGATCGTGTCCCCTGCCTCCGTCGTCGCGTCCCCTCTGTC
This sequence comes from Streptomyces sp. AM 4-1-1, assembly GCF_029167625.1. Taxonomy (NCBI): domain Bacteria; kingdom Bacillati; phylum Actinomycetota; class Actinomycetes; order Kitasatosporales; family Streptomycetaceae; genus Streptomyces; species Streptomyces sp. AM 4-1-1. The sequence continues at coordinate 5,756,046 of NZ_CP119145.1, read as the reverse complement.
ACGCCCTTCGCGCTCTTCACCGCCCGCGCCCTCGCCCCTGTCGACCGCCCGGGTCCGAGGAGCCGTGTCGTGGACCCGGTGATCGTCGTCGGCGCCGGGCCGGTCGGACTGGCGCTGTCACTGGCCCTCGCCGCGCAGGGCGTCCCCTCCGTCCTCCTGGACGAGAGCCCCGGCAAGGACGAGACGCGGCTGGCCCGTACGGTCGTCCTGCGGGAGGACACAGCCGACCTGGTGGAACGGCTGGGCCACGACACCCTGCGGGACGAAGGATTCCGCTGGTCGGGCTGGCGTTCGATGCGTCGCAAACAGCTGATACGGGAACTGCCGTCGGCCGGTTCCGCTCAGGACGAGCCGCTGCCCGGGACGCTCCATCTGCCGCAGCATGCACTGACGCGCGGACTGCGGCAGGCCGTCGACGCCGAACGGCTGGTACGCGTCACGCGGCTCAGCCGCGTCGACACACTGGAGCAGGACCGCTCCGGGGTCACCGTACACACCAGGGAACCCGACTCCACCTGGTGGCGCGGGAGTTACCTGGTGGGCTGCGACGGTGCCAGGTCCACCGTGCGCAAACTGCTCGACGTCCGGTTCCCCGGGCGCACGGCCGTGGAGCGGCACGCCGTCGCCGCGCTGCGCACCGAACTCCCGTGGCCCGGCCGCGCCGTACTGCACCGGCTGCCGCCCTGGCACACCGGCGGCGACGAGATCACGGCACGGCCGCTGCCGGGCGGTGTCTGGCGGCTGGACTGGCTGCTGCCACCGCGCGGTGAACTCGTCACCCCCGACGCCCTGATCGCCCGCATCCGGGACACCCTGACCGGCTGGTGCGGGGAGGCACCCCCGTACGAACTGCTGGACACCGGCGTGTACACACTGCACCACCGGCTCGCCAGGCGCTGGCGGGTCGGCCGGGCCTTTCTGGCGGGGGACGCCGCTCATCTGCTGGGCGCGGTCGGCACCCAAGGGCTGGACGAGGGACTGCGGGACGTCGAGAACCTCGCCTGGAAGCTCGCGCTGGCCTGGCATCACGGCGCGTCCGAGGCCCTGCTGGACAGCTACCAGGCGGAACGCCGGACCGCGGTCGCCGCCCGGCTGCGCGCCGCCGACCAGTCACTGCCGGTGCTGCGCGGCGGTGGAGGGCTGCGGACGCTGGTGCCGGGGAGCGCGCGTGGGCACGACGCGCTGCTCGCCGATGGGCATCTGGGACGCGGCCCGCTGGGTGCGCCCCCGTCGTACGCCCGCTCTCCACTCGCTCCGCCCCACGCCGAGGCGCACACGCCGGTGGGTACGCCGCCGGGCTCACTCGTCGAGGACGTACGGGTCACTGCTCCGGACGGGACCGCCGCGCGGCTGCGCGAACGGCTCGGGCGGGACCATCTGCTGGTGGTGCTGGTCGCGCCCGGTACGGAGGTGTGGGACCGGCGGCACTGGATGACGGCGGGCGTCATGCCCCGGCTCGCCGAGGCCGTCGAGGCCCTGCCCGTCAAGGGTGAGGTCCTGGTGACCGAGGCCTACCCCGGGGCCTCGGCCCACACTGTGCTGCTGATCAGGGCCGACGGGTATCTGGTGGACTCGTTCGCCGGGGTGCGGCCCGCGGAACTCCACGCGGCGGCCGACGCGGCGCGCGGGGGCGCGGAGCCTGCCTCCACGCACTCCGACCGGACGGCCGACATCAATTGACCATCGCGGGCGCACATGGTGTACTCCGAATCATGACCGACACCGATGTGCGCCTGTGGCGGAGGGTCCACATGGACCTCGTCCGCTATGCGGGCTGCGTGTGTCATCCGTCCTGCTGAATCGCCTTTCACCGCCGCACCGCGCGGGCTTCCGCGCGGTCGCGCGTTCACGCGAACTCTCAGGACGGTCCCTGTGTCTGCCTCTCCCGCTTCTCCCGTGTCCCCTGCCGCGTCCGCCGCCGCCCCCGCTGATGACGTCGTCCCGGCCGGTGCCTCCGTGGCCACCATCGAGTCTCCCGCCCCGACCGTCTCCGCTTCCCGGTCCGCGGCTCCCGCCGCCCGTTCGTCAGAACCCGTTCCAGCCCCGACGGCCGGAGAACTGCTCGACTTCGTCCGTCGCGTGGCGGCCGACGCCGATCTCGTCGCCTCGCTGCCTCTCGACCCCGAGGGCCGCACCTGGGTACGGCTCGACGGGCCGGGCGGCAGCGAGGCATGGCTGATCGGCTGGCCGCCCGGTACGGGCACCGGCTGGCACGACCACGCCGAATCGTTCGGCGCCTTCCTCACCGCGACGGGGACGCTGAAGGAGCACTCGCTCGCCGTGCGGCTGCCCGCCGACGGCTGGAAGACCCTCGAACTGGCCGAAGGCGTCGACCGGTCACGGGACCTGACGTCCGGTCAGGGAAGGGCGTTCGGCCGGCACCATGTCCACGAGGTGCTGAACGAGTCCACCGCAGAGCACGCCATCTCGGTCCACGCCTACTATCCGCCCCTGCCACAGATCCGGCGCTTCAGCCGCACGGGCGCGGTGCTCCGCCTGGAGCAGGTCGAGAGCCCCGGGGACTGGCAGTGAGCGGCCGACAGGAACCGGGCACGGGCGGCGAACCGGCGCCGACCGGTATAGACGAACTACTGGAACGTGTCCGCTCCGGTTTCGAGCGGATCGGCCCGCGCGGGGCCTTCGACGCCGCCGCCGACGGCGCACTGCTGGTGGACATCCGGTACGCGGCGCTGCGGGAACGGGACGGAACGATTCCCGGAGCCCTGGTGATCGAACGCAATGAGCTGGAGTGGCGGCTCGATCCACGCGGCAGCCATCGAGTCCCGGAAGCGGTCGACCACGGCCTCCGGATCGTGGTGATCTGCAACGAGGGGTACGCGTCGAGCCTGGCCGTGGCATCCCTGCGGCAGTTGGGACTGCACCGGGCGACCGATCTGATCGGTGGCTTCCAGGCATGGCGCGCGGCAGGACTCCCGGTCACTTCCTGAACCGCATCGAAGCGCACGCGCCAGGTAGGGGACGCGCGACATGGGTGACGCGCGGGTCTCGGGAGGTGCGGACTCAGGAAGTACGGGGAAGCACGGGAAGCGGGAAAAGGGCCCGGGGTGGTCGTCGCTCAGCGACGGCCACCCCGTCCGTGTCTTCACAGGTCTCCGAATCGCCGGTCCACAGGTCCGCCGGTCCACAGACCTGCCCGTCGGCCGACGGCCTCATGGGCGCCCGCTTCCCAGCGCTCCAGCCGCGTGTCCGCGCCGTAGTCCCCACCCCTCTCCCTCTTCCTGGCACACCCGAACGCCACATCCGCGTGAAGGGAAGACGCCATTCAACCGACATTCACCACAACATCCGGACATAACATGACGGAAGCTGTGAAGCGATGTCGACCACCACCCTTTCCCCGGAACAACTGGACCGCCGGGCCGTCCGCCTCCACGACGCAGAGGTCTGGCAACAGATCATCACCGGCTGGGACCTCCCAACCCCCGAGCCCGCGCGGTCCGACGGCCCGGAATCCCCTGATCCGGTCAGCGGTCAAGGGCTCGTACCGGCCCCCTGCCCGGATCAGAACCGGGCCGACTGGCGGAGTCTGCTGTCCATGCCCGTCGACCGGCTCATCGCCGACACGGTCAGGACGCTTCCACCACTCCCGCCCCGCGAACGTCCCCTGCCCGGACGCCTGGGCGCGGCGCTGCCCGACCGGTTCCACATCTGGCGGCGGGTCGGGCAACCCGACCTGCGTCCCTCGACCCAGCTGGCCTACGCGCGCCAGATCCTGACGGAGTGGGGCTGGCAGAACACCCCGTACCGGTTGCGCGATGCCCGTGGCGCCCGCTGCATCTGCGGCGCACTGCTCACCGCACACCGTCTCGGATACGGGTCGCTGGAGACCGTCGACCGGGCCGGTGCGTGGCTCATCGCCGAACTCCGTGCGCAGGGGTGGCCCGGCTTGATCGGACCATGGAACCGGCACCCCGGGCGTACCGCCGAGGAGGCCGTCGCGCTGATCGACGCCGCCATTCGCCGCTCCGCCCTCGCCGGTCACTGACGGAACGTCCATGGCCGGTCACTGACGGAACGCCCGTGGCCGGCTTTCGCCACAGCGTCCGAGGCCGACCCCCGACGTCCGCCCCGGACCCATGCCCTCCGCGCTCAGGCTGCCCGCGCTCGACGCCTCTGTGCTCCCCCTGCGCGCTCCGGCCGCAGTGGTCCGAGCCGACCGCTCCCCACCACTCGACCACCCCGCGGTCCGCCCTCGTCCCGGCCCTCGCGACCCACTCCCGCTATCGCCCTCGCCTGCGTCAATGTGCTTCCGGTCCCCGGTCAGAAAGGCTCGTCCAGCCCTTCCGTGTCCTCGCCCTCCTCCTTCAGCGCCTGCCGCACCACCCGCAGGGCCAGCCCTTCGCCGTACCCCTTGCGGGCGAGCATCCCCGCGAGGCGGCGCAACCGTTTGTCACGGTCCAGACCCCGCGTGGAACGGAGCTTGCGCGCGACGAGCTCCCGGGCGGTCGCCTCCTCCTGCTCCGCGTCGAGCTGCCCGACGGCCTCGTCGATCACCATGGAGTCCACACCTTTGGTGCGCAGCTCGCGGGCGAGAGCCCGCCGGGCCAGTCCACGGCCATGGTGTCGGGACTCCACCCAGGCGTCCGCGAACGCCGCGTCGTTGATCAGCCCCACATCCTCGAAGCGCGACAGCACGTGCTCCGCCGCCTCGTCCGGGATCTCCCGCTTGCGCAGGGCGTCCGCGAGTTGCTTCCGCGTGCGCGGGGTGCCGGTGAGCAGGCGCAGACAGATGTCGCGCGCCTGCTCGACGGGGTCTCGCGGTTCCCCCTTCCCGGCCCTCGACGAGGAGGGGGAACCGCTGCTTGTGGAACGGGAGCGGGAGCGACGGCCCACACCCTCGCCGAAGCCGGTGCCGGGACCCGGCTCGGTACGGAACCCGCCGGCCGGGCCGGTGGCGGGACCGGGCTCGGCATGGCTGTCGGACCACTCCGTACGCCGCGTCACGGACTAGCTCTTGGCTGCCGCGGCCTTGACCGGCTTGGCCTTGACCGCCGGCGCGGGCACGGACTTCGCCGCCGTCCCGTCGGTGGCCGTCACACCGCTCGCGGCGTCCGGTCCGGGCTCGGCCGTGGGGTCTGCGGGCCGCACCCCGATACCGAGCTTCTCCAGGATCTTCTTCTCGATCTCGTTGGCCAGATCCGGATTGTCCTTCAGGAAGTTACGGGCGTTCTCCTTGCCCTGGCCGAGCTGATCGCCCTCGTACGTGTACCAGGCGCCCGCCTTGCGGACGAAGCCGTTGTCCACTCCCATGTCGATCAGGCCGCCCTCGCGGCTGATCCCATGGCCGTAGAGGATGTCGAACTCCGCCTGCTTGAAGGGCGGCGCGACCTTGTTCTTGACGACCTTCACCCGGGTGCGGTTGCCGACGGCGTCGGTGCCGTCCTTCAGCGTCTCGATCCGGCGGATGTCGAGGCGCACCGAGGCGTAGAACTTCAGCGCCCGGCCACCGGTCGTGGTCTCCGGCGAGCCGAACATCACACCGATCTTCTCGCGGAGCTGGTTGATGAAGATCGCGGTGGTCTTCGACTGGTTGAGCGCACTGGTGATCTTCCGGAGCGCCTGACTCATCAGACGGGCCTGGAGACCCACGTGCGAGTCACCCATCTCGCCCTCGATCTCCGCGCGGGGCACGAGGGCCGCGACGGAGTCGATGACGATCAGGTCGAGCGCACCGGAGCGGATCAGCATGTCCACGATTTCCAGTGCCTGCTCACCGTTGTCCGGCTGGGACAGGATGAGGTTGTCGATGTCGACACCGAGCTTCTTCGCGTACTCGGGGTCGAGGGCGTGTTCGGCATCGATGAAGGCCACCGTGCCGCCGAGCTTCTGCGCGTTCGCCACCGCGTGCAGTGTCAGGGTGGTCTTGCCGGAGGACTCCGGCCCGTACACCTCCACCACACGGCCGCGCGGCAGGCCGCCGACGCCGAGCGCCACGTCGAGCGCGGTCGACCCGGTGGGGATGACCTCGATGGGCTCGTTCGGCCGCTCTCCCAGGCGCATCACCGCGCCCTTGCCGAACTGCCGTTCAATCTGTGCGAGTGCGGCGTCCAACGCCTTCTCGCGGTCGGTTCCTGCCATGGGTTCCACCCGATTTGCTTGAGTCGATCGCTTCACATCAACGACGCTAACCCCTGCCACTGACAATGGGCCTCGGCGTCCTCCCGGCCTGTGGACAACTCCACGGCCGGACCCGGGAAAACCCGGCCGGAATTCAATGAGAATGGATGTTCGATTTCGGTGTCAAGCGCACCACACCGGCCCTGCCGGGAACCACCCGGCCGTGGCTGATCCCTCGCAGTGAGGACTCAGCATGGTCACCTCCGTGACCACCGGTGGACATGTGGGCCACGAGCCGCGGCCGGGGCGGAGCCGGCTGATCCTGCCGGACCCGTCCCAGATGTGGTGGGGGATTGCCTCGCACCCGTTCCGGCTGCGCCGGCGCCATGGCGATGAGACTGCGGCACGCGCCTGACCGCTGCGTACGGCTGGCGGACGGTCGTGCCCGGGTGGTGGATGGTCGCGCCGAGGACGATGTGGACGAGCGGACCGCGGAGGCGTTCGCTGCGACCGAGCGGGCTTGTCCGGCGATCGGCCGCGAGTTCGCGCACGTCGTCGTCCCGACCCGGTGCCCATGGCGAATCCGAGGTGGCCGGCCTGCCACCGGCATTGGCGGAACACCGGCCGCGGCCGGCCCCCTACGACTACTTCCCATCCGTTTCAGCCGGACCACCTGGCCGACCCGGCGCGTCCGGACCCGCCGGGCCCGCCGCGCCCCCAGTACCCCCCGAGCCCACCGGACCATCCGGACCCCCGGCCCCTCCGGTGCCGTCCAGCCTCCCGGCGCCGTTCACCCCATCGGCCGCCTCGCCTTCCGATCCGTCCGAGCCGTCCGATCCGTCCAATCCGCCCGCCCCACGCTCCGCCCGCATCGCACGGCGGATTCGCGAGACCGCCGGTTCGCCGCGCCGCCCACTCGGCCCGCCGTGCACGCGGGGATCGTCCGTCACGTCGTACCGCTTCACATAGGCCCCCAGGAACGCCTGGAGCGTGGCGACGGCCGGGATCGCGATCAGGGCCCCGACGGCGCCCATCAGCGCCGTACCCGCGATCACGGAACCGAAGGCGACCGCCGGATGGATGTCCACCGTCCTGGCCGTGAGCTTGGGCTGGAGCACGTAGTTCTCGAACTGCTGGTAGATGACGACGAAGCCGAGCACCCACAGGGCGTACCAGGGATCGACGGTGAAGGCGATCAGCATCGGCAGGGCACCCGCCAGATACGTCCCGATGGTGGGGATGAACTGCGAGACGAGCCCGACCCACATCGCGAGCGCCGGCGCGTACGGCACACCGAGGACCATCAGCACGACGTAGTGCGCCACAGCGGAGACGAGTGCCATCAGACCGCGTGAGTAGAGATAGCCGCCGGTCTTGTCGACCGCGATCTCCCAGGCCCGCAGCACCTCGGCCTGCCGGGCGGGCGGCAGGACGGAACACAGCCCGCGGCGCAGCCGGGGTCCGTCGGCCGCGAAGTAGAAGGAGAACAGGAAGATCGTCAGCAGCCGGAACAGTCCGCCGAGCACGGTGGTGGAGACGTCGAGCACACCGGTCGCGCTGTTCTGGACGTACTTCTGCAGCCAGTCGGAGTGCAGCAGGCTGTCCTGGACCTGCACCCGGGAGAGTTCGGTGTGGAAGGACTGGTTGACCCAGTTGATCACCGAGTCGAGGTACTTGGGGAACTCGTCGACCATGTCGAGGATCTGGCCCGCGAGCATCGATCCGAGCATGACGACGAAACCGGCGGACGCCAGCAGCACCACGAGGAAGACCAGGAAGGTCGCGAGCCCCCTGCGCATCCCGCGCGCCGACATCCGGCTCACCGCGGGCTCGATGGCGAGCGCCAGGAAGAAGGCGATCAGTATGTTGGTCAGCAAACCGATGAGCTGATCGAACGCCCAGCTGCCGAGCCGGAAACAGGCGTAGAGCGCCAGGGCGAGGACCATCGCACGCGGCAGCCAGCGGGGCATGCGGACGGGACCGGTGGCCGCCGGTGAGGTCGGCGGTACGGCCGGTGGTGCGGGTGGGGAGGCGGGCGGCTGGCTGTGGGCGGTCTCGTCGGTCGATGGCACGGAACAAGTCTCGCCTACGGGTCCGACAACCGGCCGCCCGCCCCGTCGCCGAGCAGCGGGTCAGCCCAGCGACGCGACGCCGCGCCCGCGAGGGGCGAGGGCGCGGGCCCCCGCGTCGGCCGTGCCTCAGCGTTTGTCGGCCGGAACGCCGACCGCCGCGCACACACCTCGCCAGACGTCCTTGGCCTCCCAGCCGGCGGCCAGTGCCTCGTGCACCGTGCGCCCGCCGAGCTCGGCCATCACGTGGTCCCGGGCGAAGGAGTCCGCGTACTCCGCACCGAAGTGGTCCGCCATCCGCTCCCAGAAAATCGTCAACCGCATGACACCAGTATCGCGCTCCTGAGAGTGCAGCCGGGATGCTGCACCTCGGCGCGGGCCTTTTCCGTTCTACGGTCGGTCCATGGCTGGAACAGGAGCAACTTCCCTCGCCCGCGCCGAGCAGTTCGTCTGGCTCACGGCCCGCGTCCTCGAACAACGGCGGTTCGCGCACCGCTTCCTCGACGCGAGTCCCGACCCCGTCGAGACCGCGCTCGCCGCCTACCTCAACGAGGACGGCGGGTACGGGCACGCGCTCGAACCCGATCTCCGTGGTCCCGTGAGCCAACCACTGCACACGGCCCACGCGCTCAGCGTCCTCGACTCGATCGGCCGCTGCGACGGACTGCGCGCGGAGCGCGTCTGCCGCTACCTGAGCGGGGTGTCCACGAAGGAGGGCGCGCTTCCCGCACTCGACCCCTCTCAGCGCGGCTACCCCGCCGCCCCCTTCATCCCCATCGTCGACGATCCGCCGGCCGAGCTTCTGGCCACCGGTCCGGTCGTCGGACTCCTGCACCGCAACCAGGTGTGGCACGCCTGGCTGTTCCGGGCCACCGACTTCTGCTGGGCGGCGGTCGACGCACTGCGGACATCGCATCCGTACGAGATCGAGGCGGCGGTCGCGTTCCTGGACGGAGTCCCCGACCGGGCCCGCGCGGAGGCGGCGGCCGACCGGTTGGGGCGGCTGGTGCGGGAGCAGCGGCTGGTGGTCCTCGACCCCGACCGGCGCGCGGGGTGTCCGGTGGCGCCGGGGTACGCGCCGGGCGAGCACCACTTCCCGTACGACTACGCCCGGGAACCCGGCTCGCTCGCCCGCCGTTGGTTCACGGACGAGGAGCTGGAGCGCTCCCTGGACCATCTGGCGTCCGAGCAGCAACAGGACGGCGGCTGGCCGCTGAACTGGCGGCAGTGGGCACCCGGCACAGCCCTGGAGGGGCGGCCCCTGGTGACGCTCAGGGCACTGGAGACGCTACGGGCGTACGGGCGCGATCTGGGCTGATCCGACAGGCGCCCGCGATTCGGCACACCCGCCACCGTCACCCCTCACCCACCGCCCCTCACTCATCCCTCAGCCGTGCTTCAGCGTCCCTCACCCGTCACCCCAGTGCGCGCACCGCGGCCGTCACCACGACGGCCACGCCGACGACCACCAGGAAGGGGGCGCGCATGATCAGTGCGAGCGCCGCGGCCGCGAGCCCCGCGCCCCTGGCGTCGAGGAGCAGCTGCTGCCCGTGGCCGAAGGTCTGCTGCGCGGTGAGTGCGGCCAGCAGCGCCACCGGCATGAGCGCCGCCAGGCGCTGGACGAGCGGCCGTTCCAGCACTCCGGCGGGCACCAGCAGACCGAGGAGTTTCGCGAGATAGCAGCCCGCGGCGGTGAGACCGATCGCGATCCAGACGTTCACCGGTTCTCCTCGGTCGTGGCCGTCGTCGTGCCGCTGCCGCCGCTCGGGGCATCGGTCCCGCGCCCCTTGAGGAAGAGGACGACGGGTGCGGCGAGCGCCGCGAGCAGTACGGGTGCGCCGATGGGAAGCACCGGGAGCAGTCCCAGTGCGAGCGCCACCGCGAGCGCGGCGGTGATCCGCTCGGTGGCGCTCTTCAGCATCGGTGCGAGGAGGGCGAGGAACACGGCCGGACCGGCCGCGTCGAGCCCCCAGGCGTCGGTGTCGCCCAGCGCCTCGGCGCCCAGTGCCCCCACCAGGCTGGTCAGATTCCACAGCACGTACAGGGTGATCCCGGTGACGGTGAACCCGATCCGGGCGGCGCGGCGGGTGGGCTGGGGAAGGGTCACCGCCGTCGTCTCGTCGATGACCCACTGCGCGGCGAACGGCCGTACCGCACGGGGCAGCGCGAGCAGCTGCGACAGCCTCAGTCCGTAGAAGGCGTTGCGCACACCCAGGAAGAAGGCCCCGGCCGCCGCGGTGTACGGGTTGCCGCCCGCGGCGAGAGCGCCGACCAGGGCGAACTGCGAGGCCCCGGTGAACACCAGGAGGCTGAGCGCACAGGTCTGCGGAAGGCTCAGGCCCGAGCCCGCCGAGGTGACTCCGAACGCGAAGCCGGACAGTCCCACGGCCACGCCGACGCCCAGCGCGTCCCGCACGACCGCCGCGTCCGTCTTCACCGCGTCCGTCGGTTGTCCGGCCGACGCCGCCGCGGTGCCGGCCACCCCGGTCGTCGCTCCTCGGGCCGTTCGGGCCGTTCGTCGCCTCATCGTTCCGCCTGTCGAATCCGTACGCTCGGTCGGCGCGGTGCGCTCCGACGGAGTTGTCTGTTCTGCCACGCACCGGACGCTACGCGAGCCGATCGGATCGGTCTTGTCCGTTCTTGCACGCTTCCGACTCTTCCGGTCCTCCGTCATCCGCGCCTCCAGCCTCTCCCCGGCGCGTACGGCGTGACGCGCCCCGCCTGTGTGAGGCGTGCGAGTGGACGGAACATCGCGAAGACAGCTCAGCGGGACATCAGTCGGCGGCCGGGGCCACGACACATCAGTCAGCGGTCGGGACACCACCGCCCGCAGCCTCCTTCCACCATCGATGTCAGTGGTCGGGTGCACGATGGGGACATGGCCGGTTCCGCTCTCGATTCGTTCTCGCCCGCGACCCGCAGCTGGTTCACGGGTGCCTTCCGCGCGCCGACAGCCGCCCAGGAGGGCGCCTGGCGGGCCATCGGCGCGGGCTCGGACGTGCTGGTGGTCGCGCCGACCGGTTCGGGCAAGACACTCGCCGCCTTCCTGGCCTCACTGGACCGGCTCGCCGCCGTGCCGCCCCCGGCCGAGGCGAAGAAGCGCTGCCGAGTGCTGTACGTGTCCCCGCTCAAGGCCCTCGCGGTCGACGTGGAGCGGAACCTCCGCTCCCCGCTGACCGGCATCCGCCAGGAGTCGATGCGATTGGGGCTGCCCGAGCCCGAGATCCGGGTCGGCATCAGATCCGGTGACACCCCTCCCGCCGAGCGCCGCTCCATGGCGACCCGGCCGCCGGACATCCTGATCACCACGCCCGAGTCGCTGTTCCTGATGCTGACGTCCTCCGCCAGAGAGGCCCTGACAGGCGTCGAGACGGTGATCCTGGACGAGGTGCACGCCGTGGCGGGTACGAAGCGGGGCGCCCACCTCGCCGTCTCGCTGGAACGGCTCGACGAGCTGCTGCCCCGGCCCGCCCGGCGGATCGGCCTCTCGGCCACCGTCCGGCCGGTCGACGAAGTGGCGCGTTTCCTGTCACCGCAGCGGAAGGTGGAGATCGTCCAGCCGCCGTCCACCAAGGAGTTCGACCTCTCGGTCGTCGTGCCCGTCGAGGATCTGGGAGAGCTGGGCGGTTCACCGGCGACCGACACGGACCAGGCGGACAAGCCGTCGATCTGGCCTCACGTCGAGGAGCGGATCGCCGATCTCGTGCAGTCCCACCGCTCCACCATCGTCTTCGCCAACTCCAGACGTCTGGCGGAACGCCTGTGCAACCGGCTGAACGAGATCGCGTACGAGCGCGCGACCGGGGAGGCGATGCCGGAACACCACTCCCCCGCCGAGATCATGGCGGAGTCGGGCGCGGCGAAGGGCGCCCCCGCGCTGCTCGCCCGCGCGCACCACGGCTCGGTCTCGAAGGAGCAGCGCGCCCAGGTCGAGGAGGACCTGAAGGCGGGCCGGCTGCCTGCCGTGGTCGCCACCTCCAGTCTTGAGCTGGGCATCGACATGGGCGCGGTGGATCTGGTGATCCAGGTCGAGTCGCCCCCGTCCGTCGCCTCCGGTCTCCAGCGGGTCGGCCGCGCCGGACACCAGGTCGGCGCGGTCTCCACCGGGGTGGTCTTCCCCAAGTACCGGGGAGACCTGGTACAGGCCGCCGTGGTCACCGAACGGATGCGTGAGGGGGCGATCGAGGCCCTGCGCGTCCCGGCCAATCCGCTGGACGTGCTCGCCCAGCAGCTGGTCGCCATGGTTTCCCTCGACACCTGGCAGGTGGACGATCTGCTGGCCGTGACCCGGCGAGCGGCACCGTTCGCCTCGCTCCCCGAATCGGCTTTCACGGCCGTGCTCGACATGCTCGCCGGACGCTATCCGTCCGACGCCTTCGCCGAGCTGCGCCCGCGTGTCGTCTGGGACCGGATCGCCGGTACGGTCACCGGCCGCCCCGGCGCCCAGCGGCTCGCCGTCACCTCGGGCGGCACCATCCCCGACCGCGGACTCTTCGGCGTCTTCCTCGCCGGGTCCGACCCCAAGAAGGGTGGCGGACGGGTCGGTGAGCTGGACGAGGAGATGGTGTACGAGTCCCGGGTGGGCGATGTCTTCACCCTGGGCACCACGTCCTGGCGCATCCAGGAGATCACCCGCGACCGCGTGCTGGTCCTGCCCGCCCCCGGGGTCCCCGGCAGGCTGCCCTTCTGGAAGGGCGATCAGCTGGGCCGTCCGCTGGAGCTGGGCCGGGCCCTGGGGGCGTTCCTGCGAGAGATCGGCGCGCTGTCCCCGGAGGACGCCAGGCTGCGGCTGCTCGCCGCCGGTCTCGACGCCTGGGCCGCCGACAACGTCCTGTCCTACCTCGACGAACAGCGCCGTGCCTGCGGTCATGTGCCGGACGACCGGACGGTGCTCGTCGAGCGCTTCAGGGACGAGCTGGGTGACTGGCGGGTGGTCGTGCACTCACCGTTCGGCGCCCAGGTCCACGCCCCGTGGGCGCTCGCCCTGTCCGCACGCCTCTCCGAGCGGTACGGGATGGACGCGCAGGTCATGCACGCCGACGACGGCATCGTGCTGCGTCTGCCGGACGCGGACCTGATGGGCTTCGACCTCCTCGATCACGACCCGGTCCGGTCCGCGGACGGTGCCGACGGCGCCGAGCCGGCCTGGGACACGCCGTCCCACGCGGTCGGTGGCCCCCTTGGTTCCCCGGCTCCGACCGGAACGGGGACCGGTGGCGACCAGCCTCCGGTCGGCGCCGCCGATGTCGCCTTCGACCAGGGCGAGATCAATCAGATCGTCACCGAACAGGTCGGTGGTTCCGCGCTCTTCGCGTCCCGCTTCCGCGAATGCGCCGCCCGCGCCCTGTTGTTGCCACGCCGTAGCCCCGGCAGGCGCACCCCACTCTGGCAGCAGCGTCAGCGCGCCGCACAACTGCTCCAGGTGGCGTCCGAGTTCGGCTCGTTCCCGATCGTCCTCGAAGCGGTACGGGAATGTCTCCAGGACGTCTTCGACGTCCCCGGCCTCACCGAGCTCATGGGCGATCTCGAAGCACGGCGTGTCCGCCTCGTCGAGGTCACCACCCAGGAACCGTCCCCGTTCGCCCGTTCGCTCCTCTTCGGCTATGTCGCGCAGTTCCTGTACGAGGGTGACTCGCCCCTCGCCGAACGGCGCGCTGCGGCCCTCTCCCTCGACTCGCGTCTCCTGGCCGAACTCCTCGGCCGGGCGGAACTGCGTGAACTTCTCGACGCCGATGTGCTGAGCGAGCTGGAACAGGAGCTCCAGTGGCTGACCGAGGACCGCCGGATCAAGGACGCCGAAGGAGTCGCCGATCTGTTGCGCGTCCTGGGCCCGCTCACCGACGCCGAGTTGGCCGCACGGGGAGCCCGGCCGCAGTGGGCTCCCGAGTTGGCGTCGGCCCGCCGGGCGATCCAGGTGCGGATCGCCGGGGCCGACCACTGGGCGGCGATCGAGGACGCCGGAAGGCTGCGCGACGCCCTGGGCACGGCGCTTCCGGTCGGTGTTCCCGAAGCGTTCACCGAACCGGTGAAGGACCCGCTCGGCGATCTGCTCGCCCGGCACGCCCGCACGCACGGCCCGTTCACCTCCTCCCGGGCCGCCGAGCGCTTCGGTCTGGGCGCCGCCGTCACGGACGGCGCCCTGCACCGCCTCGCCGCGTCCGGCCGGATCGTGCAGGGCGAATTCCACCCGGCGGGCATCGGACAGGAATGGTGCGACGCCACGGTCCTGCGCCGGCTCCGCCGCCGCTCGCTCGCCGCCCTCCGCCACGAGCTGGAGCCGGTGCCGCCCGCCGCTCTCGCCTCCTTCCTCCCCCAGTGGCAGCATCTCGGCAGCCACGCGTTGCGCGGGATCGACGGCCTGGCCCGCGCCGTCGAACAGTTGCAGGGAGCGCCGGTCCCGGCGTCGGCCCTGGAGAAGCTGATCCTGCCGAGCCGCGTCATGGGCTACACCCCCGCCCTCCTCGACGAGCTGACCACCACCGGCGAGGTGGTCTGGGCGGGGGCGGGCGCCCTCCCCGGCAAGGACGGCTGGATCTCTCTCTACCCCGCCGACAGCGCCCCTCTGCTGCTGCCTCCATCGCACCCGCTGGAGCAGTCCGCACTCCACGAGTCCGTCCTCACCGCACTGACCGGTGGCTACGGCCTCTTCTTCCGTCAGATCGCCGACCAGGTCCGCTCCACCACCCATCCGGACTGCACCGATCCACAACTCGCCGACGCCCTCTGGGACCTGGCCTGGTCCGGCCGTCTGACCAACGACACGCTCGCCCCGTTGCGCTCACTCCTCGGCTCGGGTCGCACCGCCGGCTCCACCGCGCACCGCGCCGGGCGCAGTGTGCCGCGCGGTCGTTACGGGTCACTCACGGCCGCCGCCCGTCCGGTCTCACGGACCGGACCACCCACGGTCTCGGGCCGCTGGTCACTGCTTCCCGCCCACGAACCCGACCCCACCCACCGGGCGCACGCCCTGGCCCGTACTCTCCTCGACCGGCACGGCGTGGTGACCCGGGGCGCTGTCCAGGCCGAAGGGATCGAGGGCGGCTTCTCCGCCATCTACCGCGTCCTCTCGGCCTTCGAGGACAACGGCCAAGCCCGCCGGGGTTACGTCGTCGAGGGGCTCGGCGCGGCGCAGTTCGCCATGGACGGTGCCGTCGACCGGCTGCGCGCCGCGTCCACCGCCCGCGACCGTACGGACCCCGGCGACACTCCCCGCGCCCTGGTCCTCGCCGCCGCCGACCCGGCGAACGCGTACGGAGCCGCACTGCCCTGGCCCGACCCCCCGGACGGCGCCGGACACAGGCCGGGGCGGAAGGCGGGCTCCCTGGTGGTCCTGGTCGACGGCGAGTTGACGCTCTACATGGAGCGCGGGGGCAAGTCCCTGCTGGCCTGGCCGACCGGCCCGGACGACCCCGCGCTCCGGTCCGCGGCCGAGGCACTCGCCGGCGCCGCGCGCGCGGGCACCCTCGGCACAGTCACCGTGGAACGCGCCAACGGCGTCTCGTCGCTGACTTCCCCACTCGGACGCACGCTGGAGGCGGCGGGCTTCCACGCCACCCCGAGAGGACTGCGACTGCGCGCCTGACCGGCCGACCGGGCCGAGGACCGCGCATCATGGAGGACATGCCCGAAGGAGACACCGTTCTGCAGACCGCCACACGTCTGCACGCCGCGCTGGCGGACCGGCCGCTCACCCGCTGCGATCTACGCGTTCCCCGGTTCGCCACCGCCGACCTCACCGGCCGGACCGTCCTGGGCACGGTCTCGCGGGGCAAGCACCTCCTGACCCGGATCGAGGGCGGACTGACCCTCCACAGTCATCTGCGGATGGACGGCGCATGGAAGATCTTCGCCCCCTCGGAACGCTGGCGCGGCGGCCCGACCCACCAGATCCGCGCCGTCCTCGGCACCGCCGAACACACCGCGGTGGGATACCGGCTGCCCGTCCTCGAACTCCTGCGCACCCGTGACGAGGAGCAGGCCGTCGGCCATCTGGGTCCTGACCTGCTGGGACCCGACTGGGACGCGAGGACCGCGCTCCGGAATCTGCTCGCCGACCCGGGCCGTCCGCTCGGTGAGGCACTGCTGGACCAACGCAACCTGGCGGGCATCGGCAACATCTACAAGGCGGAGCTGTGTTTCCTGGCCCGCGTCACGCCCTGGCTGCCGGTCTGCGAACTCTCGACACCCACCGCCACCCGCCTGGTCGCCACGGCCAAGCGGCTGCTGGAGGCGAACCGGGACCGCCCCATGCGCACCACCACAGGACCCCTCGCGGCCGCGGTGCCGACCCACGCCCACGAACGCCTCTACGTATACGGCCGGACCCACCGCCCCTGCCTGCGCTGCGGCACGCCTGTCCGGGTGGCCGACCAGGACAACCGGCCCACCTATTGGTGCCCGCGCTGCCAGACCGGCCCCACCCCGTAGGTCCGGGCGGGTCCGGCTCCCGCGTGCCCGCCCCGGAAACACCGGACACCACGGCCGCGCCCTCACCCATCCGGTACACATCCGGCGCCACCCTCGCCGCACCGCGCGCACGAGCCATCACCGCACGGACCACCACCGCACGGACCACCGCAGGAACCGTCACCGCACGAACCACCGCCACGCGGACACACCCCGCACCGTGCTACCGGACCGCCCGTTCAGGTCCGCCCACGCAATGCGTCGGCCGAATCGCGGTTGCCGCCGTCCGCACAGCTGATCGGACGAGCACCCGCGCGGTCGTTCAACCCCATGGTCCGGCGGCCCGAACTGCGCTGCCGCAGGACGACGGCCGCGCGGCGCACCACCCGTAGCGCCGCGTGCCGGGTCAGCACATGCCGTACCACCGACCGCATCACCGACGCGCGCTCCGTCACGCCTCGCCCCGCCGAGATACGCCCGATCACACCCCAGCCGACCACGCCTCGGTCGGCAACGGACCGCTCAGTCTCCCCAGCACTCTCCGCCGCACCCGCACCCGTGTCCGTACCGGACGACCGTCCGGTGGCACTCGTGGCCACGTGGACCGGCAGAAGACTCAGCCCCCAACCGCCCGCCGCCACAGCGCCTTCGACGAGTCCGCTGTGACCGGGCTCAAGGACCAGCCGCAGCACTGCCCACCACCACAACCCGGCGAGCACAAGCGCCGGCACCCACCGCCGTACCATGGCTGCCTCCTCCGGCCGAAGCTGGTGCCGCCACTCCCGCGAGGAGGGGCGTGCCCACGCGACAAAGGTGCGAACACCGGGTGTACGCGGCAGCGGCGACAACGCACGCGGCGCACGTGACGCGTACCGCCGTTGAGGCATACGCGCACACATGCGCCCTGTTTCCCCCACACCGTCTCTCACCGAACAGCGGCGGCAGGAACAGCTGGAGCGCCCCCGCACGCCCCGTTTCCACCCAGGTCCCCTCGTCCGGCCGCGCGCCGGAGCCCGGACGCCCGTGCCGGGCCCTCGGGACCCACTCGCCGATCCGGCCCGGTCCGAACGAGAGGCCCGGCGGCCGGGCAGCGAGAGATGCCACCGCGGCCGATCACCTCGTGAAGAGGCGAAGAGGGGTTGTCAGGCGCTCTCCGCCTGGAACATCCACGCGTGCTTCTCAAGGTCCCCGGTGAGCGTGATCAGGATGTCCTGGCTGACCGGGTCCGGCTCGCCGGTGACGTCGATCCGCTCACGCATCCGCTCGATCACCACACCCAGGGCGTCGACCAGGGCGCGGACCGCGTCCACGTCCTTGATCCAGCCGTCGGGGGCGTTCTGGATGGCGGTGGTCTTGGCAAGGGTCGAGGACCGTCCGTCCGGGTTCACTCCCAGCGCGGAAGCTCGCTCCGCGACCGTGTCGGAGTGGGTACGGGCCGTGTCGACGACATCGTCGAGCTGAAGGTGCACCGAACGGAAGCGGGGTCCGACGACGTTCCAGTGGACCTGCTTGGCGACCAGCGAGAGGTCGATCAGATCCACGAGTGCGCCCTGAAGCGCGTCTCCCACGACCTTCAGGTCGGCCTCGGACAGCGGGCTCTTCACCACAGACATGCACTTCTCCCATCACATAGCCGATTGGACGCACCATCCACGATGGCACAAATGCACCAAAACGGTCGGCCGAGAACTCTTCCGGCCTCACTTCGCACCTGCCCGTTGCGACGAGCGGTACACGCGGCGGGTGAGAACGGATGCACACGACGGGTGACACCTTCGACGACTCGCGTCCCGCACGGTCCCCGCGTTCCCACCCGGCCGCGCGCACTCTCCGCACACCCCCCCGCGTGCGGACGCGGCAGCAGACGGCCCGCCGTACCTGTGCCCACAGCCACGCGCTTCCCGCTCGCGGACCACACCCGGAAGCCCGCGGGAACGCAGAACACGAAGGCACATACGCCGAGGCCCCGGCCGGCACCCCTGGTAGGGGGCCGGGCCGGGGCCTCGGTTCACACCGGACCGCGTGGGTCAGGCGGCGACGACATCCACCGCTTCCGCGGGCGCCTTGATCGTCATCCGCCCCGTCGGCACGCCTGCCACCGACGTGACGGAGACGGAGTTGAGCATGGGGCGTACCGGCACAGGGACCGGATCGCCGGCCGCTGCCGACTCGGCCAGTTCAGCCAGCGACAGCTCATCGCTCACTTCACGCATGAGCTCGGACATCCGTACGTCTAGCGCGTCGCAAATGGCGGAGAGCAGTTCGGAGGATGCCTCCTTCTGCCCCCGCTCCACCTCGGAGAGATAGCCGAGCGAGACTCGGGCGGACGAGGAGACTTCGCGCAGAGTACGGCCTTGGCGCTGGCGCTGCCGACGCAGCACGTCACCAAGCAGGCGACGGAGCAGAATCATCGGTGGCTCCCTCCTCGGACCGCGTAGCCGCATCCTTCACGCCCCACCGTACCGCCTTGCGCGGCGGCCGTGCGGGGAGCGATGTCGTGTTCACTCAGGGCTGCAAACATCAATTCCCCCCGTTCTCTTCCGTATCCTGTGTCCTCGCGTTTTCGACGAGTTCGCCGGAGAGCAGTTCCAGCACTCTCCGTACACTCTCTGTACGGATGTCCGCCCGGCCACCGTTCAACCGCAGCGGCAGCACTTTCTCCGCACCGCCCGGTCCGGCGACCGCGACATAGACCGTTCCGACGGGACGGCCGTCCTGTTCGTCGGGTCCGGCCACCCCCGTGGTGGCCGCTCCCCAGTCCGCCCCCAGCACTCGACGCACACCCGCCGCCATCTGCCGCGCGACCCCGGGGTCCACCGCGCCGTTCCTGGCCAGCAGGTCCCCGTCGACACCGAGCACATCCCGCTTCAGGCCGGTGGCGTACGCCGTCACGGAGCCCCGGAAGGTCTGCGAGGAACCAGGGGCGGCCGTCAGCTCCGCCGCGACCAGGCCACCGGTCAGCGACTCCGCGACCGCGACCGTCTCGCCCCGCTCCAGCAGCAGCTTCAGCACGCGGGCCGCGGCCGTCATCGCTCCACCTCGGCCGAGTCCCGGGCTTCCGCCGGACTCGAACCCGGACCCGGGCCCGCGTCCGCGTCGGCACCCGTCGCAGACGCCTCCGACGCCCCGGACGCCACCGCCGGCTCCGAACCCGCGGCATTCGACTCCCGCCGCTCCGCGGCCAGCCCCCTGCGCCGCAGCACGATCGCCTGGCGCACGTAGTCGAGTCCCGTGACCACCGTCATCACGACCGCCACCGCCATCACCCAGAACCGCAGGGTGGCCAGCGGTCCGGTCAGCGCCAGGACGTACATCCCGGCGGCCGTCCCCTGGGCCAGCGTCTTCATCTTCCCGCCGCGACTGGCCGGGATCACCGCGTGCCGGATCACCCAGAACCGCATCAGCGTGATGCCCAGTTCGCGGAAGAGGATCACCCCGGTGACCCACCAGGACAGGTCCCCGAGCGAGGACAGGCAGACGAGCGCCGCCCCCATGATCGCCTTGTCGGCGATCGGGTCGGCGATCTTCCCGAAGTCCGTGACCAGGTTGTACCTACGCGCCAGATGGCCGTCGAAGAGGTCGGTGATCATGGCGACCGCGAAGGCCGCCCAGGCGAACGAGCGCCACACCGGGTCGTAGCCGCCGTTGTGGAGCAGCAGCATGACGAAGCCGGGTACCAACAGCAGCCGCACCATGGTGAGGATGTTGGCGATGTTCCACAGGCTGGCCTGGTTGACGGCCGCGGTGCCCAGCTTGCCGCCGCGCGGAGCCGGCGTGGAGCCGGACCCGCGTGCCGCGGACGCCGGGGCTCCGGTCATCTGGCTGCCTCCGCGAGTTCGTGATGTTCGGCCACCAGGTCCACTCCCTCGGTGCCCACTGCCTTCGCCTCGACCATACGGCCGGGCACCAGTCCCTCGCGTGCTGTGAAGACCACCTGGCCGTCCGTTTCGGGCGCCTGATGCGCCGCGCGGCCGATCGCGCCGTCCTCGTCGTCCACGGACTCGACGAGGACCTGGAGGGATTCGCCGACGCGCTCCTCGGCGCGCTGCGAGGTCAGTTCCTCGGCCAGCTGCGAGATGTGGGCGAGCCGTTCGGCGATGGTGTCGGCGTCCAGCTTGTTCTCGTAGCCGACCGCCTCGGTGCCTTCCTCGTCGGAGTAGCCGAAGACCCCGATGGCGTCGAGCCTGGCGCCGGTGAGGAAGCGTTCCAGCTCCGCCAGGTCGGCCTCGGTCTCGCCGGGGAAGCCCACGATGAAGTTGGAGCGGGCACCGGCCTGCGGTGCCTTGGAACGGATGGTCTCCAGCAGCTCCAGGAAACGGTCCGTGTCACCGAAGCGCCGCATCGCGCGCAGCACCCCGGGGGCGGAGTGCTGGAAGGAGAGGTCGAAGTAGGGGGCGACCTTGGGCGTGGAGGTCAGCACGTCGATCAGGCCGGGCCGCATCTCGGCCGGCTGGAGGTAGCTGACCCGGATGCGTTCGATTCCGGCCACGTCCGCGAGCTCGGGCAGCAGTGTCTCCAGCAGTCGGATGTCACCGAGGTCCTTGCCGTACGAGGTGTTGTTCTCGGAGACGAGCATGACCTCCTTCACCCCCTGCTCGGCGAGCCAGCGGGTCTCCCCGAGCACGTCCGAGGGGCGCCGCGAGATGAACGAGCCGCGGAAGGAGGGGATCGCGCAGAAGGAACATCGGCGGTCACAGCCCGAGGCGAGCTTCACCGAGGCGACGGGGCTGGTGCCCAGTCGGCGGCGCAGCGGCGCCCTCGGACCGGAGACCGGGGCGACACCCTCGGGCAGGTCCGCCGGGGCGGCGGCGTGGGCCGTCTCCTGTGCGTGGCCCGGCAGCGCGACGGCGGCGTCCTGCCGCTCGGCCGGGCTGATCGGCAGCAGCTTGCGCCGGTCGCGCGGGGTGTGCGAGGCGTGGATGCCGCCGTTGAGGATGGTCTGAAGACGGTCGGAGATGTCGGCGTAGTCGTCGAATCCGAGGACTCCGTCGGCTTCCGGCAGGGCCTCGGCGAGGTCCTTGCCGTAGCGCTCGGCCATGCAGCCGACGGCGACGACGGCCTGTGTCCTGCCGTGGTCCTTCAGATCGTTGGCTTCGAGAAGTGCGTCGACGGAGTCCTTCTTCGCGGCCTCGACGAAGCCACAGGTGTTGACGACGGCGACGTCGGCGTCGGAGGCGTCCTCGACGAGCTCCCAGCCGTCCGCTGCCAAGCGGCCTGCGAGCTCCTCCGAGTCCACCTCGTTACGGGCGCAGCCAAGAGTGACAAGGGCGACGGTACGGCGTTCGGGCATGGGCTCAAGACTACTTTGTCGCGGCGACCGGCCCACCGCGCAGGGTTCCCCGCTACTGCGAGTGACGGAAGGCAAGGTGCCTGGGCGGTGGAGACGCCCCCTCGGCCCGAAAGACACACGCGTCCCCACGGAGTCGGAGGACCTCGTGCCCGCAAGCCCAGCCGTCCCGGGAAAGGGAAGCGGTCAGCCGTCCTCCGGGTCACCCTTCGTGTACGAGAGCCGCTCGACCTGTCCGGATTCGAACTCGTCCTCGACCTTCTTGCCGTTGACGAAGAGCTCGATGGCCCCGGCGTCGCCCACGATGAGATCGACGCGCTCCTTGTCCTGGAAGGTCTTGGAGTCGCCCTTCTCAAGGAGCCCGTCGAAGAGCTGACGTCCGTTGTGGTCCTTGGCCGAGATCCAGCTCTTTCCCTGGGTGGCGCTGAGCTTCACGGTCACCTTGTCGAGCGGTGCGGCCGCGATGGCGCTGTCCGAGGGCACGGGCTTGGGGTCGGCGGGCTTGCTGGGAGTCGGCTCGGCACTGGTCTTCTCGGGGGCCGGACCCTCCGCGACCTTCGCGGCGGAGCCGCTGTCGTCACCTCCGCTGAGGAGGGTGAAGCCGGCGAATCCGACGACCGCGACGATCGCCGCGACCATGGCGGCGGTCCAGTTGGGCCTGCGGGGTTCGGACCGGATTCGTTCCGCTTCGAACAGCGGCGCCGCCGGGGTGGGCGCGGGACGCCCGCCGTGCTCGGCGTCGTACTGCGAGACCAGAGGTTCCGGGTCCAGCCCGACGGTGCTCGCGAACGTACGGATGTGTCCGCGCGCGTACACGTCACCGCCGCAGCGGGAGAAGTCGTCGCTCTCGATCGCGCGCACGATAGGGACGCGCACCCGGGTGGAGGTGCTGACCTCTTCGACCGTGAGACCTGCGGCTATGCGGGCCTGCTGGAGGACACGACCGATCGAAGGCCGGTCGTCTTCGGGAGAGTTGCCGATGGACACGGGGGCGCCTTTCGAGCGTGAGCCACCTGCTGGGTGTTCAGTCTAGGGGGGGTACGAAAGGGTGGGGCAACCGGGAGCGAGGACTTTGTACGCCATCGGATTGGCGGGTCGGCCCCAGGGGTGAAACATCGGGCTGTCCCTTCCCTCACCTTGACGTACGGCGGGGTGATTCGGTTGCTCCGGCAGTCCTCAGGAAGCGGTTTCCCCGCGGATCTCGGCCAACACCCCGTCCAGATCGTCGGCCTTCAGCAGTACGTCGCGCGCCTTCGACCCCTCGCTGGGCCCGACGATGCTCCGGGACTCCATCAGGTCCATCAGCCGGCCCGCCTTGGCGAAGCCGACGCGCAGTTTGCGCTGGAGCATCGAGGTCGATCCGAACTGTGTGGAGACGACCAGTTCGGCCGCCTGGCACAACAGGTCCAGGTCGTCGCCGATGTCCTCGTCGATCTCCTTCTTCTTGGCCGTGCCGACCACCACGTCCTCGCGGAAGACGGGGGCCATCTGGTCCTTGCAGTGCTGGACGACGGCCGCGACCTCGGCCTCCGTGACGAAGGCGCCCTGCATACGGGTGGGCTTGTTGGCCCCCATCGGCAGGAACAGTCCGTCGCCCTTGCCGATGAGCTTCTCGGCGCCCGGCTGGTCGAGGATGACCCGGCTGTCGGCGAGCGAGGAGGTCGCGAAGGCCAGCCGGGACGGGACGTTCGCCTTGATCAGACCGGTGACGACGTCGACCGACGGACGCTGGGTGGCGAGCACCAGGTGGATGCCCGCCGCCCGCGCCAGCTGGGTGATCCGGACGATGGCGTCCTCGACGTCACGCGGAGCGACCATCATCAGGTCGGCCAGCTCGTCGACGATCACCAGCAGGTACGGGTACGGGGTCAGCTCGCGCTCACTGCCCTCGGGCGGCTTGGCCTTGCCGGTGCGCACCGCGTGGTTGAAGTCGTCGATGTGCCGGTAACCGAACGCCGCGAGGTCGTCGTAGCGCAGGTCCATCTCGCGCACCACCCACTGGAGCGCCTCGGCGGCCCGCTTCGGGTTGGTGATGATCGGGGTGATCAGGTGCGGGATGCCCTCGTACGCGGTGAGCTCGACCCGCTTGGGATCGACGAGCACCATTTTCACCTGCTCCGGGGTCGCCCGCGCCATGACCGAGGTGATCAGGCAGTTGATGCAGGAGGACTTGCCGGAACCGGTCGCTCCGGCGACCAGGACGTGCGGCATCTTCGCCAGGTTGGCCATCTCGTAGCCGCCCTCGACGTTCTTGCCGAGCGCCACCAGCATCGGGTGGTCGTCCTCGGCCGCGTCCGCGAGGCGCAGGACGTCGCCGAGGTTCACCATCTCCCGGTCGCTGTTGGGGATCTCGATGCCGACCGCGGACTTGCCGGGGATCGGGGAGATGATCCGGACGTCGGGGCTGGCGACGGCGTACGCGATGTTCTTCGCGAGCGCGGTGATCCGCTCGACCTTGACGGCCGGGCCCAGCTCGACCTCGTAGCGCGTCACCGTCGGACCGCGGGTGAACCCGGTGACGGCCGCGTCGACCTTGAACTCGGTGAAGACGTTCGTGAGCGAGGCGACGATCGCGTCGTTGGCCGCGCTGCGTGTCTTCCCCGGGCCGCCGCGCTCCAGCAGGTCGAGTGAGGGCAGCGCGTAGCTGATGTCACCGGAGAGCTGAAGCTGCTCGGCGCGCGACGGCAGCGGCTCCGACTGTGAACGGTCGGGTACGGGTTTGGTCAGATCGGGCACACCACCGGTCGCCGCCGGCTCCTGTGCCCGCCCCGCGTTCCGCCGTCCGGCGGTGCGTTCGGACGTCTCCGCCTCCCGGGCGCCAGGCAGCGGTGTTCCGGCCCGCCTCTGGTCCCGGTCGGCCGAGACGCCCTGGGTGAGGTCGGCGACGACCGGTGAGGGAGGCATGCCGTTGAGCACGGCGCCGTCCAGCGCCGCGGCGGCGGCAGCGGCGACGTCCACCGCGTCCATCGGCCGGTTCATGGCGGGCTGCGCGGAGGCCCTGCGCGGCCTGCGGCGCTTCGTCAGCGCCTCGGCCTCGGCCTCGTACTCGTCAGGACCGTGGTGGTCGCCCGGTGCCTCGGAGCGTCGTACGGGCGAGCGGCGGGAACGGGCGGGCAGCGCCTCGCGCCACTGCTCGTCGTAGCGTTCGTCGTCGCTCTCCTCCCCGAGGTCCGCTCCGTCGTCGTACGACGGCGCGATGACGCCCAGCTTGACGCCGAGCTGGCGCAGCCGGTGCGGGATCGCGTTCACCGGGGTCGCGGTGACGACCAGCAGCCCGAAGACGGTGAGCAGCAGGAGCAGCGGAACGGCCAGCACCTCACCCATGGTGAAGATCAGCGGTTTGGAGGCGGCCCAGCCGATCAGCCCGCCCGCGTCCTGCATGGCGTCGGTGCCGTCCCCCCGGTCGGGCGCCCCGCAGGCGATGTGGACCTGGCCGAGCACTCCGACGACCAGGGCCGAGAGGCCGATGACGATGCGCCCGTTGGCCTCGGGCTTCTCGGGATAGAGGATCAGCCGCACGGCGATGGCGCCCAGCAGTATCGGCACCAGCAGATCGAGGCGTCCGAAGGCGCCGGTGACGAGCATCTCGACCAGGTCCCCGACGGGACCCCGCAGATTCGACCAGGTGCCCGCGGCCACGATCAGCGCGAGGCCGAGCAGCAGCAGGGCGACGCCGTCCTTGCGGTGGGCCGGGTCGAGCCCCTTGGCGCCGCGCCCTATGCCGCGCAGAAGGGCGCCGATGCCGTGCGCGGCGCCCAGCCAGACGGCGCGTACCAGCCGGTACACGCCCCCGGTGGGGGACGGCGCCGGCTTGGGCGGGGGCTTCCTGGCGGGCGCCCTCTTCGCGGGCACGGTCTTCTTCGCGGCGGTCTTCTTGGCGGGCGCGGCTTTCCGCGCCGGGCCAGGAGTACGGCCGACGCGCTTCGCGGGGCCCGCCGTGCCCTGGGAACCCTTGCCGGACGTACGTGAGGCCATGGGGCCGAGGTTACCGGTGCCGGCGCCGCTCGACACGTGCGCCCACCTCTTCACCCGACCGTGTCGCTCGGAAAAGGACCGAAGCTGACGCGCCCTCACCGTGGTACGGGCCACTGCCGGTCCACAGCCCTGCGACCGCCTGACCGGGCGCGACGGCACGCACGGCGCCCGGTACCGCCGCCGAAGCCGGTGGGACGGTCGGTCAGTTCTGCGCGGGGAAGGCGCTCACGCCGCCGGTACCGGGCTCCAGCGCGTCGAGCGCGCGGCGCAGTCCGGTCAGCTTGCGTTCGAGATGGGCGGCGGTCGCCACCGCTCCGGCGTCCGCCGAGTCGTCGTCGAGCTGCTTGGAGAGCGCTTCGGCCTGTTCCTCAACTGCCGCGAGACGCGCCGAGAGTTCGGCCAGCAGCCCGGCGGGCTCGCCGTCGCCGGAGCCGGGGCCGCCACCGCCCTCCAGCTGGAGTCTCAGCAGCGCCGCCTGCTCACGCAGTTGGCAGTTCTTCATGTACAGCTCGACGAAGACCGACACCTTGGCGCGCAGCACCCAGGGGTCGAACGGCTTCGAGATGTAGTCCACGGCACCCGCCGCGTAACCCCGGAAGGTGTGGTGCGGGCCGTGGTTGATGGCGGTGAGGAAGATGATCGGGATGTCCCGCGTCCGCTCCCGCCGCTTGATGTGCGCGGCGGTCTCGAAGCCGTCCATGCCCGGCATCTGGACGTCCAGCAGAATGACCGCAAAGTCGTCCGTGAGCAGCGCTTTGAGCGCTTCCTCCCCTGACGATGCCCGCACCAGTGTCTGATCGAGCGCAGAGAGGATGGCCTCCAGCGCCAGCAGATTCTCCGGCCGGTCATCGACCAGGAGGATCTTGGCCTTCTGCACCATGGCCCGTCCTCCTCGCCCCGGAATCGCACCGGGTGCCGCCCCAGGGGACGACTCCCATACGCCGTCCGTCCTTGTGCCGGTCATGGTAACCGCACCCCGCTCGTCGCCACACCCTGTCACCGCCATGTCACTGTGGATGTCACAGCGCACGTAGCGGAAACGCGGTGGGAGATCAGAAGGTTCCCCCGATCCGGCCCTCTCACACTCCTTTGCCCCCGCCCGATCAGCACTTCATCGCATTTTCAGTCTCTGTCGCGCCCCTTCAAGCCCGCCCGGCACTCACTCTCCACGCATCCACTGCTGCATCACGGAGAGCAGGTGATCGGAGTCGACGGGCTTGGTGACGTAGTCCGAAGCACCCGACTCGATCGCCTTCTCCCGGTCGCCCTTCATCGCCTTCGCGGTGAGCGCGACGATCGGCAGCCCGGCGAACTGCGGCATCCGGCGGATCGCCGTCGTCGTCGCGTATCCGTCCATCTCCGGCATCATGATGTCCATCAGCACGACCGTCACATCGTCGTGCTGCTCCAGGACTTCGATGCCCTCGCGGCCGTTCTCCGCGTACAGCACGGAGAGGCCGTGCTGCTCCAGCACGCTGGTGAGCGCGAAGACGTTACGGATGTCGTCGTCGACGATCAGCACCTTCTCGCCGCGGAACCGGAACGTCCTGCGTGCCTCCGGCTCCTCCTGACCACCCGTGCTCGGCACCCACGACTCCTGCGGCGCCGGCTCGGCGGCCGGCCTCGGAGGCAGCGCGGGCCGCCGCTCCCCCGCTCCCAGCGCCTTGCGCCGGTGCCGGAACAGCCCCGCGGCACCGGCCGGTCCGTCGACCGGACGCGTCGCGTCGACGGGCCCGGACGTCTCCCCGCGCGCCCCGTCGTCACCCACGCCCCCGTGCGACTCGGCGGGCCCCGGCCCGATGTGCGGATAGCCCTGCGGCGGCAACTCGCTGGGGTGCAACGGCAGGTACAGCGTGAACGTCGAGCCCCGTCCCGGCTCGCTCGCCGCGTGGATCTCGCCTCCCAGCAGCCGGGCGATCTCCCGGCTGATCGAGAGACCGAGCCCGGTACCGCCGTACTTGCGACTGGTCGTCCCGTCCGCCTGCTTGAACGCCTCGAAGATGACCAGCATCTTGCTGGACGCGATCCCGATACCGGTGTCGGTGACCGAGAACGCGATCAGGTCACCGTCCACCTCGCGCAGCGAACCGGCCTCCAGCAACTGCTCACGGATCGCGTTCGGCACATCGGTACCCGCCGGCCGGATCACCAGCTCGACCGCGCCCGTGTCCGTGAACTTCACCGCGTTGGACAGCAGGTTGCGCAGCACCTGGAGCAGCCGCTGCTCGTCCGTGTGCAGCGTCGCGGGCAGTTCCGGCGACACCCGTACGGAGAAGTCGAGCCCCTTCTCGGCGGTCAGCGGCCGGAACGTCGCCTCGACGTAGTCGACCAGCTGGACCAGCGCGATCCTGGTCGGGCTGACGTCCATCTTGCCCGCCTCGACCTTCGACAGGTCGAGGATGTCGTTGATCAGCTGGAGCAGATCGGAACCGGCTCCGTGGATCGTCTCGGCGAACTCCACCTGCTTCGGCGACAGATTGCCCTCGGCGTTGTCCGCCAGCAGTTTCGCCAGGATGAGCAGCGAGTTGAGCGGGGTACGCAGCTCGTGCGACATGTTCGCCAGGAACTCGGACTTGTAGCGCATCGAGACCGCGAGCTGTTCGGCGCGCTCCTCAAGGACCTGCCGGGCCTCCTCGATCTCGGTGTTCTTCACCTCGATGTCCCGGTTCTGCCGGGCCAGCAGCTCGGCCTTCTCCTCCAGTTCCGCGTTGGACGCCTGAAGGGCCTTCTGCCGGTTCTCCAGCTCCTGCGAACGGTCGCGGAGCTGTTCGGTCAGCTCCTGCGACTGCTCAAGGAGCTTCTCCGTCTTCGTGTTGACGCTGATGGTGTTGACACTCGTCGCGATCATCTCGGCGAGCTGGTTCAGGAAGTCCCGCTGGATGTGGGTGAACGGCTGGAACGACGCCAGCTCGATCACTCCGAGGACCTTCCCCTCGAACAGCACCGGCAGCACGATCACATGGGCCGGCGGCGCCTCGCCGAGACCCGAGGAGATCTTCAGATAGCCGGGCGGCACGTTGTCCACCTGGATGGTGCGCTTCTCCTCGGCGGCCGTGCCGATCAGTGTCTCGCCCGGCCGGAAGGAGGTCGGCATCGAGCCTGCCGAGTACCCGTAACTGCCGCGCATCCGCAGCTCGTACGCGTTGTCGTCGGCGTCGTCCGAGCCGACCTCGTCCGTGTCGCCGGTCCCCATCGCGAGGAAGAACGCGCCGTGCTGGGCGGAGACCACCGGGGTCAGCTCGCTCATGATCAGCGAGGCGACGTCGTCCAGATCGCGGCGGCCCTGCATCAGACCGGAGATCCGGGCGAGATTGCCCTTGAGCCAGTCCTGTTCCTTGTTGGCGAGCGTGGTGTCGCGCAGGTTGGCGATCATCGTGTTGATGTTGTCCTGGAGCACCTGGATCTCGCCGGCCGCGTCCACGTCGATCTTCAGGTTCAGATCGCCGCGGGTCACCGCGGTCGCGACGGCCGCGATGGCGCGCACCTGCCGGGTGAGGTTCCCGGCCATCTCGTTCACCGACTCGGTGAGGTCGCGCCAGGTGCCGTCGACGTCCCGCACGCGGGCCTGGCCGCCCAGCTGCCCCTCGGTGCCCACCTCACGGGCCACTCTGGTCACCTGCTCCGCGAAGGACGACAGCTGGTCGACCATCGTGTTGATGGTGTTCTTCAGCTCCTGGATCTCACCGCGCGCGTCGATGTCGATCTTCTTGGTGAGATCACCCTTGGCGATGGCGGTGGTGACCGTGGCGATCTGGCGCACCTGACCGGTGAGGTTGGACGCCATCGAGTTCACGGACTCGGTGAGGTCCTTCCAGGTGCCGGAGACGCCCGGGACGCGGGCCTGACCGCCCAGCTCGCCCTCCGTACCCACCTCGCGTGCGACGCGTGTCACCTCGTCGGCGAACGACGACAGGGTGGTCACCATCGTGTTGACGGTGTCGGCCAGCTCGGCGACCTCACCGCGCGCCTCGACGGTGACCTTCTTCGTCAGATCGCCGTTGGCGACGGCGGACGAGACCCGCGAGATGTTCCGCACCTGACTGGTGAGGTTGTTGGCCATCAGGTTGACGTTGTCGCTGAGGTCCTTCCAGATGCCGGTCGCACCACGCACCCGCGCCTGACCGCCGAGGATGCCCTCGGTACCGACCTCACGTGCGACGCGTGTCACCTCGTCCGCGAAGTTCAGCAACTGGTCGACCATGGTGTTGACGGTCGTGACCAGCTCAAGGATCTCGCCCTTGGCGTCGACGGTGATCTTCTTCGACAGGTCGCCCTTGGCGACCGCGGTGGTGACCTCGGCGATGTTGCGGACCTGCATGGTCAGGTTGTTCGCCATGCCGTTGACGGACTGGGTCAGGTCCTTCCACGTACCCGAGACGCCCTGCACCTCGGCCTGGCCGCCCAGGATGCCCGCCGTGCCGACCTCGCGGGCGACCCTCGTCACCTGCTCGGCGAAGTTCGAGAGCTGGTCCACCATCGTGTTGAGGGTGTTCTTCAGCTCCAGGATCTCGCCCCGCGCGTCCACGTCGATCTTCTGCGAGAGATCACCGCGCGCCACCGCGGTGGCCACCTGGGCGATGCTGCGGACCTGGTCGGTGAGGTTCCCCGCCATGCCGTTCACCGAGTCGGTCAGATCGCGCCAGACACCGGCCACCCCGGGCACCCGCGCCTGGCCACCGAGCCTGCCGTCCGTGCCCACCTCGCGCGCCACCCGGGTCACCTGCTCGGCGAACGCGGAGAGCTGGTCCACCATCGTGTTGATGGTGTTCTTCAACTCCAGGATCTCGCCCCGCGCGTCCACATCGATCTTCTGCGACAGGTCGCCCCGCGCGACGGCCGTCGTCACCTGAGCGATCTGACGCACCTGATCGGTGAGATTGCCCGCCATGAAGTTGACGGAGTCGGTGAGTTCCTTCCAGGTACCGGAGACGCCGTCGACCCGCGCCTGGCCACCGAGGCGGCCCTCCGTCCCCACGTCTCGGGCCATCCTCGTCACCTGGTCGGCGAAGGACGACAGCTGCGCCACCATGGTGTTGACGGTGTTCTTCAGCTCAAGCATCTCGCCCGCGACGTCCACGGTGACCTTCTGCGACAGATCGCCGTTCGCGACCGCCGTCGTCACCTGCGCGATGTCCCGCACCTGACCGGTCAGGTTCCGGAACGCCGTGTTCACCGAGTCGGTGAGGTCCTTCCAGGTCCCGGCCGCGCCCGGCACCTCGGCCTGACCGCCCAGCCGTCCCTCGACACCGACCTCACGGGCCACCCGGGTCACCTCGGACCCGAAGGACTGAAGCTGGTCCACCATGGTGTTGACGGTGTTCTTCAGCTCAAGCATCTCGCCCGCGACGTCCACGGTGACCTTCTGCGACATGTCGCCACTGGCCACCGCCGTGGTCACCTGCGCGATGTCCCGCACCTGGGTCGTGAGGTTCCGGAAGACCGTGTTGACGGAGTCCGTCAGGTCCTTCCACGTGCCCGCGGCGCCCGGCACCTGCGCCTGGCCACCGAGCAGCCCCTCACCGCCGACCTCGCTCGCCACCCGGGTGACCTCGTCCGCGAAGGTCCGCAGCGTCTCGGTCATCTGGTTGATCGTCTCGGCCAGCTGCGCGACCTCGCCCCGCGCGGTCACCGTGACCTTCTGCGACAGGTCGCCGCTGGCGACCGCCGTCGTCACCTCGGCGATGCCGCGCACCTGGGACGTCAGGTTCCCCGCCATCGTGTTGACGGAGTCGGTGAGGTCCTTCCAGACCCCGGCGACCCCCGGCACCTGGGCCTGCCCCCCCAGCTCGCCCTCGGTGCCGACCTCACGTGCGACCCGGGTGACCTCGGAGGAGAACGAGGACAGCTGGTCGACCATCGTGTTGACGGTGTTCTTCAGCTGGAGCATCTCCCCGGCCACATGGACGGTGACCTTCCGCGACAGATCGCCCTTGGCGACGGCCGTCGTCACGAGGGCGATGTCACGCACCTGGGCGGTCAGCCGGTACGCCATGGTGTTCACGGAGTCCGTGAGGTCCTTCCACGACCCCGACATGCCGCGCACCTGGGCCTGGCCGCCCAGCTTGCCCTCCGTACCCACCTCGACCGCTACGCGCGTCACCTGTTCGGTGAACGCCGACAGCTGGTCGACGAGGTTGTTGACCGTACGGGCGACCTTCAGGAACTCGCCGCGCAACGGCCGGACGGTCTCGTCGGCCGTGTGCGACCGCAGCTCCATCCGCTGTTCCAGATCGCCGTCGGCCACCGCCGACAGCACCCGCCCGACTTCGGAGACCGGTCGCGCCAGATCGTCGACCAGTTCGTTCGAGGCGTCGATCGCCGCCGCCCAGGAACCCTCACAGGTCCCCTTCTCCAGGCGCTCGGTGAGCTTGCCCTCCCGGCCGACCACACGCCGTACCCGTGCCAGTTCACCCGTGAGGTGGAGATTACGGTCCGCGACCTCGTTGAAGACCGCCGCGATCTCCGTCATCACGCCGTCGCCGGACACGGTCAGACGTCTGCGGAAGTTCCCGTCGCGCATCGCCACCATGGCCGACAGCAGCCTGTTCAGAGATGCCGCGTCGACCTCGATGGTTCCGTTGCGCTGTTTCTTCACGGACTGTCCGCCTCTTGTGCGCGTGTCTGTACCCCGCGCCGCCACGTCAGACTCCACCGTGTCCCTCCCGCAGGGGTTGACCGTCCAGCTAGGGCCTCGTCCGGGAGCTTGCCCAGACTTCCACTTCGGCTCACCGCCACACGGCCAACCGTTGACGGGTGACCATGCGGACGTCAAATCGTTGAAACGTACCAGGCCGGAACCGGCCCGAGCACACCCGCCGACACTCGTCCACGTCACCCCGTTGGGAAGAGCGTATGCGGTCGGTCACGCACACCGGCGGGCCCGCCCGCCTCCGAAGCCGGGCCTCGCGTATCCGGGACCGGTAGCGAGCGTCTAGCCTGGCAGGCGAATCGAAGCGGCGATAAACGGGCACAGGACTCGGGGAAGCGACGAGACACCATATGGGGAGTGCTGTGATCACCGCGCGCGCGGCTGCCACCTTCGACCCGGTCGGGCGCTCTGTCGCGACCGCCCGCGCCTTTGTCCGCGACACCCTCCAGGGCTGGGGGTACACCGACATCGTCGACGACGCCGTCGTCCTCACCAGCGAACTGGTCACCAACGCGGTCGTACACGCGGGCACCGCCGCGGACGTGCTGTGTCTGCGTACGGAGGACGGCGTACGGGTCGAGGTCGCCGACCACTACCCGGAACGGGAGGTCCCGCTCCAGAGCACCGCTCTGGACTTCGGCAGCCCGGACCGTGAGAACGGCCGTGGTCTGCTGCTCTGCGCGGCACTCGCCTCCCGCTGGGGCGTCGAGTACTCACCGACCCGCAAGCATGTCTGGTTCCAACTGGATCTTCCCGACCGGCCGGTCGGCGTCCGCTCGGCCGGACCGGTACTGCCCACGGAACTCCTCCCGGTCACCGACGAACGCGTCCGCGTGGCCGTGGTCCAGATCGACGGCTCGGGTTCCGTCGCCGCCTGGAACGACGACGCCGCGTTCCTCTTCGGTTATGACGCCGAACAGGTCACCGGCAAGCAGCTCGCCGAATTCCTCGCCTGGCCCCACACGCCCGGCACGAACACCGGCAGCGCGGACGCCCTCCGGCTCTCCCGGTGGGAGGGCAGTTACGGCATCCGCAGCGCCGACGGCCGCGTCATCCCCGTCTACGCCTCGCATCTACGGGTCCGCGACACCGAGGGCGAACCGTCGACGGTCTGCCTGCTCGTCCGTGAGTACGAACGCGCCGTGCTCCAGACCCCGGCTCGCACCCCGGTCTCCGATCTCGCTTCCGAGAGCCGTACGACCGATCCGTTCGAGGTCTTCATCGGCTCCCCCGCCCCCGACGACCTCGACGGCCTGCTCCAGCGGACCGTCGAGCGGGCGCGCGACATGCTTGAGGCCGACTCGGCCTTCCTGCTGCTGGCCACCGACGACGAGACGGAACTGGAGGTACGGGCCACCACGGGCCTGCCGTCCGCACGCCAGCGTTTCGCCCGGGTTCCCGTCGAGGCCGGCAGCGGACGGTACGGCTCGGCGCGGATGCCGGCCGTCCACGAGGACCTGACCGCCGTCCCCGGCGCCGTACCGCTGCTCAACGACACCGGGATGCGTTCCGTGGTCACCGTCCCGCTGAAGGTCGAGGGCCGTCTCACCGGTTCGCTGGGCGTCGCGGCCGAAGCACCGGGCCGGTACAGCAACGAGGAGGCGCTGCGTCTTCAGTTCGCCGCCGACCGTATCGCGCTCGCCGTCGAGTCGGCCCGCCTCGGTGAGCTGGAGCGGCTGCGCCGGGGGTCGCTGTCCTTCCTGGTCGAGGCGTCCGACCTGCTGGCGGGCACGCTCGACCGGGACCAGACCCTGGCCCTGATGGCCCAGATGACGGTCCCCACCCTGGCTTCCTGGTGTGCCGTCTACACGATCGCCGACCAGTCGTCGGAGCCGTACCTGTCCTTCGTGCTGCACGAGGACGAGGAGCGGATCGACGGCCTCAAAGCCCTGCTCGCCGACATCTCGCCGCCGGAGCCGGTCCCGGCCCCCGGTGCCCGGGTCTGGTCCGCGCCGTCCGAGGCCGCCCACGAGGCCGCGCTGAGGACGTCGATGCGCCGTCGCGGCCTTGAGGAGACCCCGGCCGGCAGCGCGGACATCCGCACGACGCTCGCCACGGCCGCCGCGGTCGGCGGTGAGACGGTGGTGCTGCCCCTCGTCGCCCGTAACCGGGTCATCGGCATGCTCACGCTCGGCAAGCCGTCCGACGACCATTTCCGCCAGGAGATCCTGGAGCTGGCCGAGGACCTCTCCCGCCGGGCCGCGCTCGCCCTGGACAACGCCCGCCTCTACTCGGAGCGCACCGCGATCAGCCAGGCCCTCCAGCGCAGCCTGCTGCCCCCGGGCCTGCCCGACGTCCCCAACGTCGAGATCGAGGTCATCTACCGTGCGGCGGGCGAGGGCAACGAGGTCGGCGGCGACTTCTACGACGTCTTCCCGATCCGCGACGGCGCGTACGGCTTCGCCATCGGTGACGTCTGCGGTACGGGTCCGGAGGCGGCCGCGGTCACCGGCCTCGCCCGCCACGCCCTGCGTCTGCTGGCCCGCGAGGGCTTCGGCGGCCCCGCTGTCCTGGAGCGGCTCAACGCCGCCATCCTCGACGAGGGCGCCCGCAGCCGCTTCCTGACCCTGCTGTACGGCGAGCTGTGGCCGCAGGAGGACGGCAGCGCCCTCCTCAAGGTCGTCTGCGCGGGCCATCCACTGCCCCTGCGACTGCACCAGGACGGCACGGTCGAACCGGCCGCCGAGCCGCAGCCGCTGCTCGGTGTCATCGACGACCTGGAGCTGTTCGAGCAGACCGTCACGCTCGACCCGGGCGATGTCCTGCTCTGTGTGACGGACGGGGTCACCGAGCGTCGAGAGGGCACGCGCATGCTGGGTGACGACGGCCTGGCAGAGGTCCTGACGACGTGTACGGGCCTGACGGCCGGCGCGGTGGCGTCCCGGGTCCTGCGGGCGGTCGAGCGCTTCGCCGCGGAGCCCGCCTCCGACGACATGGCGATCCTGGCCATGCGCGTCCCCGAACCACACATCCTCTAGTGCCGTGACCGGCAATGTTTGCCCGTCAAGGAGCGTCGTCCGGTGCGTGTGATCGCAAGGCGGCCGGAAGTCCTCGTAGCGGAGCTACCAGGGCTTTTGGCCAACGCGGCGAGCGTGCGTGCTGGGCGACGCGACAGGGCAAAGCCTGCCGGGAGGGGCACTAGTTCGGCCACGAAGGCACCCTGAACACACGAAAGGCCCCCGCCAAGAGGCGGGGGCCTTTCGTCCTGCTGAGCCCCAATACGGAATCGAACCGTAGACCTTCTCCTTACCATGGAGACGCTCTACCGACTGAGCTATTGGGGCCTGCTGCGCTGTGGCAACGGATAGATCATACCCCGAAGCGGCGGGAGATCCGAACCATCACCGCCATGAATCTCGGCCGACTCGCCGACGGCTCCCCAACGACTCTACGGGAGCTTCACTCCCACTCTCTCCGGGCCACGACCGGAGAGCACAACACCGCGCCCGGCCGGGAACGCGGGAAAGCCCCGTGCCACAAGGGCACGGGGCTTTCCCGTCACAAATAGTTCGGCGGCGACCTACTCTCCCACAGGGTCCCCCCTGCAGTACCATCGGCGCTGAAAGGCTTAGCTTCCGGGTTCGGAATGTAACCGGGCGTTTCCCTAACGCAATGACCACCGAAACACTATGAAAATGTGAACCAACCGGACAACAACACAGCCGTTCATTATTTCAGAACCAACACAGTGGACGCGAGCAACTGAGGACAAGCCCTCGGCCTATTAGTACCAGTCAGCTCCACCCGTTACCAGGCTTCCACATCTGGCCTATCAACCCAGTCGTCTACTGGGAGCCTTAACCCCTCAAAGGGGGTGGGAATACTCATCTCGAAGCAGGCTTCCCGCTTAGATGCTTTCAGCGGTTATCCTTTCCGAACGTAGCCAACCAGCCATGCCCTTGGCAGGACAACTGGCACACCAGAGGTTC
Source organism: Streptomyces sp. AM 4-1-1 (assembly GCF_029167625.1). Lineage (NCBI taxonomy): Bacteria > Bacillati > Actinomycetota > Actinomycetes > Kitasatosporales > Streptomycetaceae > Streptomyces > Streptomyces sp. AM 4-1-1. Next base: position 5,719,653 of record NZ_CP119145.1, on the reverse strand, counting down.
GTCCGTCCCGGTCCTCTCGTACTAGGGACAGCCCTTCTCAATATTCCTACGCGCACAGCGGATAGGGACCGAACTGTCTCACGACGTTCTAAACCCAGCTCGCGTACCGCTTTAATGGGCGAACAGCCCAACCCTTGGGACCGACTCCAGCCCCAGGATGCGACGAGCCGACATCGAGGTGCCAAACCATCCCGTCGATATGGACTCTTGGGGAAGATCAGCCTGTTATCCCCGGGGTACCTTTTATCCGTTGAGCGACGGCGCTTCCACAAGCCACCGCCGGATCACTAGTCCCGACTTTCGTCCCTGCTCGACCCGTCGGTCTCACAGTCAAGCTCCCTTGTGCACTTACACTCAACACCTGATTACCAACCAGGCTGAGGGAACCTTTGGGCGCCTCCGTTACTCTTTAGGAGGCAACCGCCCCAGTTAAACTACCCATCAGACACTGTCCCTGATCCGGATCACGGACCCAGGTTAGACATCCAGCACGACCAGAGTGGTATTTCAACGACGACTCCGCAACCACTGGCGTGGCCACATCACAGTCTCCCACCTATCCTACACAAGCCGAACCGAACACCAATATCAAACTATAGTAAAGGTCCCGGGGTCTTTCCGTCCTGCTGCGCGAAACGAGCATCTTTACTCGTAGTGCAATTTCACCGGGCCTATGGTTGAGACAGTCGAGAAGTCGTTACGCCATTCGTGCAGGTCGGAACTTACCCGACAAGGAATTTCGCTACCTTAGGATGGTTATAGTTACCACCGCCGTTTACTGGCGCTTAAGTTCTCAGCTTCGCACACCCGAAAGCGCACTAACCGGTCCCCTTAACGTTCCAGCACCGGGCAGGCGTCAGTCCGTATACATCGCCTTACGGCTTCGCACGGACCTGTGTTTTTAGTAAACAGTCGCTTCTCGCTGGTCTCTGCGGCCACCCCCAGCTCATGGAGCAAAGCCCAATCACCAGAAATGGCCCCCCTTCTCCCGAAGTTACGGGGGCATTTTGCCGAGTTCCTTAACCATAGTTCACCCGAACGCCTCGGTATTCTCTACCTGACTACCTGAGTCGGTTTAGGGTACGGGCCGCCATGAAACTCGCTAGAGGCTTTTCTCGACAGCATAGGATCATCCACTTCACCACAATCGGCTCGGCATCAGGTCTCACCCTCCATGTTGCACGGATTTACCTGCACAACGGGCTACACCCTTACCCCGGGACAACCACCGCCCGGGCTGGACTACCTTCCTGCGTCACCCCATCGCTTACCTAATACAAGTCTGGACCGTCGGCTCCACCACTACCCTCAACTCCGAAGAGATCAGGCCGGCTTCACGGACTTAGCATCGCCTGATTCAGTACTGGGCGTTTCAAAGCGGGTACCGGAATATCAACCGGTTGTCCATCGACTACGCCTGTCGGCCTCGCCTTAGGTCCCGACTTACCCTGGGCAGATCAGCTTGACCCAGGAACCCTTAGTCAATCGGCGCACACGTTTCTCACGTGTGTATCGCTACTCATGCCTGCATTCTCACTCGTGAACCGTCCACAACTCGCTTCCGCGGCTGCTTCACCCGGCACACGACGCTCCCCTACCCATCCCAGCCCCCGTTAGGAGTACATGCTGAAATGACACGACTTCGGCGGTACGCTTGAGCCCCGCTACATTGTCGGCGCGGAATCACTTGACCAGTGAGCTATTACGCACTCTTTCAAGGATGGCTGCTTCTAAGCCAACCTCCTGGTTGTCTCTGCGACTCCACATCCTTTCCCACTTAGCGTACGCTTAGGGGCCTTAGTCGATGCTCTGGGCTGTTTCCCTCTCGACCATGGAGCTTATCCCCCACAGTCTCACTGCCGCGCTCTCACTTACCGGCATTCGGAGTTTGGCTAAGGTCAGTAACCCGGTAGGGCCCATCGCCTATCCAGTGCTCTACCTCCGGCAAGAAACACACGACGCTGCACCTAAATGCATTTCGGGGAGAACCAGCTATCACGGAGTTTGATTGGCCTTTCACCCCTAACCACAGGTCATCCCCCAGGTTTTCAACCCTGGTGGGTTCGGTCCTCCACGAAGTCTTACCTCCGCTTCAACCTGCCCATGGCTAGATCACTCCGCTTCGGGTCTTGAGCGCGCTACTAAAACGCCCTATTAGGACTCGCTTTCGCTACGGCTTCCCCACACGGGTTAACCTCGCAACACACCGCAAACTCGCAGGCTCATTCTTCAAAAGGCACGCAGTCACGACGCACCGAGCAAGCTCGATGCGCGACGCTCCCACGGCTTGTAGGCACACGGTTTCAGGTACTATTTCACTCCGCTCCCGCGGTACTTTTCACCATTCCCTCACGGTACTATCCGCTATCGGTCACCAGGGAATATTTAGGCTTAGCGGGTGGTCCCGCCAGATTCACACGGGATTTCTCGGGCCCCGTGCTACTTGGGAAATCCTCAAGCAAGCCGTTGATGTTTCAGCTACGGGGGTCTTACCCTCTACGCCGGACCTTTCGCATGTCCTTCGCCTACACCAACGGTTTCTGACTTGCCGACCAATCGGCAGATTGATCAAGAGAACTCCCACAACCCCGCATGCGCAACCCCTGCCGGGTATCACACACATACGGTTTGGCCTCATCCAGTTTCGCTCGCCACTACTCCCGGAATCACGGTTGTTTTCTCTTCCTGAGGGTACTGAGATGTTTCACTTCCCCTCGTTCCCTCCACACTGCCTATGTGTTCAGCAGCGGGTGACAGCCCATGACGACTGCCGGGTTTCCCCATTCGGACACCCCCGGATCAAAGCTTGGTTGACAGCTCCCCGGGGCCTATCGTGGCCTCCCACGTCCTTCATCGGTTCCTGGTGCCAAGGCATCCACCGTGCGCCCTTAAAAACTTGGCCACAGATGCTCGCGTCCACTGTGCAGTTCTCAAACAACGACCAGCCACCCATCACCCCACCCCGAAAGGTGAGTGCACTGGGGCCGGCAACCGAAGGCGACCATACGGCCATACCCTCAGACACCCAACAGCGTGCCCGGACCAGTCAAACCTTTTTCACGTTCCACGCCGAAGCAGTACTAATGAACAAGACCCAACCAGACCGAATAGTCAACGTTCCACCCATGAGCTGACCACCGCCGGACAGATGCCGACGTAGTGGCTCTGGACCCCTCGCAGGGTCTAGATGCTCCTTAGAAAGGAGGTGATCCAGCCGCACCTTCCGGTACGGCTACCTTGTTACGACTTCGTCCCAATCGCCAGTCCCACCTTCGACAGCTCCCTCCCCACAAGGGGGTTGGGCCACCGGCTTCGGGTGTTACCGACTTTCGTGACGTGACGGGCGGTGTGTACAAGGCCCGGGAACGTATTCACCGCAGCAATGCTGATCTGCGATTACTAGCAACTCCGACTTCATGGGGTCGAGTTGCAGACCCCAATCCGAACTGAGACCGGCTTTTTGAGATTCGCTCCGCCTCACGACATCGCAGCTCATTGTACCGGCCATTGTAGCACGTGTGCAGCCCAAGACATAAGGGGCATGATGACTTGACGTCGTCCCCACCTTCCTCCGAGTTGACCCCGGCGGTCTCCTGTGAGTCCCCATCACCCCGAAGGGCATGCTGGCAACACAGGACAAGGGTTGCGCTCGTTGCGGGACTTAACCCAACATCTCACGACACGAGCTGACGACAGCCATGCACCACCTGTACACCGACCACAAGGGGGGCACCATCTCTGATGCTTTCCGGTGTATGTCAAGCCTTGGTAAGGTTCTTCGCGTTGCGTCGAATTAAGCCACATGCTCCGCTGCTTGTGCGGGCCCCCGTCAATTCCTTTGAGTTTTAGCCTTGCGGCCGTACTCCCCAGGCGGGGAACTTAATGCGTTAGCTGCGGCACCGACGACGTGGAATGTCGCCAACACCTAGTTCCCAACGTTTACGGCGTGGACTACCAGGGTATCTAATCCTGTTCGCTCCCCACGCTTTCGCTCCTCAGCGTCAGTAATGGCCCAGAGATCCGCCTTCGCCACCGGTGTTCCTCCTGATATCTGCGCATTTCACCGCTACACCAGGAATTCCGATCTCCCCTACCACACTCTAGCCTGCCCGTATCGACTGCAGACCCGGGGTTAAGCCCCGGGCTTTCACAACCGACGTGACAAGCCGCCTACGAGCTCTTTACGCCCAATAATTCCGGACAACGCTTGCGCCCTACGTATTACCGCGGCTGCTGGCACGTAGTTAGCCGGCGCTTCTTCTGCAGGTACCGTCACTTGCGCTTCTTCCCTGCTGAAAGAGGTTTACAACCCGAAGGCCGTCATCCCTCACGCGGCGTCGCTGCATCAGGCTTTCGCCCATTGTGCAATATTCCCCACTGCTGCCTCCCGTAGGAGTCTGGGCCGTGTCTCAGTCCCAGTGTGGCCGGTCGCCCTCTCAGGCCGGCTACCCGTCGTCGCCTTGGTAGGCCATCACCCCACCAACAAGCTGATAGGCCGCGGGCTCATCCTGCACCGCCGGAGCTTTCAACCCCATCCCATGCGGGACAGAGTATTATCCGGTATTAGACCCCGTTTCCAGGGCTTGTCCCAGAGTGCAGGGCAGATTGCCCACGTGTTACTCACCCGTTCGCCACTAATCCACCCCGAAAGGCTTCATCGTTCGACTTGCATGTGTTAAGCACGCCGCCAGCGTTCGTCCTGAGCCAGGATCAAACTCTCCGTGAATGTTTTCCCGTAATCGGGACACACATCACGAGAGCGGAACAACCGGTCGGAATAAGACCGGTCATCCACAGCGTCCTCGCTGTGTCATTGCCTGCCCCCAGCCACAAGGACCGGTGAACAGGACTTTCAAAGGAACCACCAACCTGCCGAAACAGGCCGGGGTATCAACATATCTGGCGTTGACTTTTGGCACGCTGTTGAGTTCTCAAGGAACGGACGCTTCCTTCGTACTCACCCTCTCGGGCTTTCCTCCGGGCGCTTCCCTTCTGTGCTTCCAACCTTACCAGACTCTTTTTCGTTCCGTTTCCGGTCCGAATTTGATTCCGGTGGCCTTTGGAGTGGCCTTTTGCCTTTCGGCTGACCCCGACTTTATCAGAACTTCTGAGTCGGAATTCCCGCCCCGTTCGGAAGAACACCTGCGCACGGATGCGCCGGGCGCTTCCCGGTCGAGCGGAGCCGTAAACGTACTGGAGCGGGGCGCCCCGATGCAAATCGAGGTGCCCCGCTCCGTGTTGGAGACCCTTCGGCGTCAGACCTCGACGACGACCGGGAGGATCATCGGACGCCTGCGGTAGGTGTCCGAGACCCACTTGCCCACCGTGCGGCGGACGAGCTGCTGGAGCTGGTGGGGCTCCATCACTCCGTCCTGGGCGGACTTGTTGAGGGCTTCCTCGACCCTGGGCACCACGGCCGTGAAGGACGAGTCCTCGATGCCGGAGCCGCGCGCCTGGAAGTGCGGCCCGCCCACGATCTTGCCGGACGAGCTGTCGACCACGATGAACACCGAGATGATGCCCTCGTCACCGAGGATGCGGCGGTCCTTGAGCGAGCTCTCGGTGACGTCACCGACCGACAGGCCGTCGACGTACACATAACCGGCCTGGACCTTGCCGACGATCTTGGCCTTGCCGTCGATCAGGTCGACGACGACGCCGTCCTCCGCGATGACGATGTGGTCCTTGGGGACGCCCGTGAGGGCGCCGAGCTCGGCGTTGGCCCTCAGATGGCGCCATTCGCCGTGGACCGGCATCAGGTTCTTCGGCTTGCAGATGTTGTAGAAGTACAGCAGCTCGCCGGCCGAGGCGTGGCCCGAGACATGGACCTTGGCGTTGCCCTTGTGGATGACGTGGGCGCCCCAGCGGGTCAGACCGTTGATCACGCGGTACACCGCGTTCTCGTTGCCCGGGATCAGCGACGACGCCAGGATCACCGTGTCGCCCGGGACGATCCGGATCTGGTGGTCGCGGTTGGCCATCCGGGAGAGCGCCGCCATCGGCTCTCCCTGGGAGCCCGTGCACACCAGCACGACCTCGTCGTCCGGAAGGTCGTCGAGGGTCTTGACGTCGACGACCAGGCCCGCCGGAACCTTCAGATAGCCGAGGTCGCGCGCGATGCCCATGTTCCGGACCATGGAGCGGCCCACGAACGCGACCCTGCGGCCGTACTCGTGCGCCGCGTCCAGGATCTGCTGGATGCGGTGGACGTGGCTGGCGAAGCTCGCCACGATGATCCGCTTCTGGGCGTTCGCGAATACCTGCCGCAGGACGTTGGAGATGTCCCGCTCGGGCGGGACGAAGCCCGGCACCTCGGCGTTCGTGGAGTCCGACAGGAGAAGGTCGATGCCCTCCTCGCCGAGCCTGGCGAAGGTCGGCAGGTCCGTCAGCCGGCGGTCCAGCGGCAGCTGGTCCATCTTGAAGTCGCCCGTGTGCACGACCATGCCGGCGGGAGTGCGGATGGCCACGGCCAGCGCGTCCGGGATGGAGTGGTTGACCGCGACGAACTCGCAGTCGAACGGGCCGATCCGCTCCCGGTGTCCCTCGGTGACCTCAAGGGTGTACGGGCGGATGCGGTGCTCCTGGAGCTTCGCCTCGATCAGCGCCAGGGTCAGCTTGGAGCCGATCAGCGGGATGTCCGGCTTCAGACGCAGCAGATACGGGACACCACCGATGTGGTCCTCGTGTCCGTGCGTGAGGACGATGCCCTCGATGTCGTCGAGGCGGTCCCGGATCGTGGTGAAGTCGGGAAGGATCAGATCGATCCCCGGCTGTTCCTCCTCCGGGAAGAGGACACCGCAGTCGACGATGAGCAGGCGGCCGCCGTACTCGAACACCGTCATGTTGCGGCCGATCTCGCCGAGGCCGCCGAGCGGGGTGACCCGGAGGCCGCCCTTGGCGAGCTTCGGCGGCGTGCCGAGTTCAGGGTGCGGATGACTCAAAAGACTCTCCTTACCACGCGCGCCACGTACCGCTTGGGCACGTGGCGCGCATGTCATTCGTGCACTTGCTGTTGTCTGAGGTGTGCTTCCGCGGAGATCCCGCGTATTCAGTTGTGAAGTCGTTGGTTACAGCTGTACCCCGCCGGCCGCGAGATCGATCTTGAGCTGGGCCGTCTCCTGCGGGGTGAGTTCCACCAGCGGCAGACGGAGCGGTCCCGCGGGCAGTCCCTGGAGGGCGAGCGCGGCCTTCGAGGTGATCACACCCTGGGTGCGGAACATACCGGTGAAGACCGGGAGCAGCTTCTGGTGGATCTCGGTGGCCTTCTGGACGTCGCCGCCGAGGTACGCCTCGATCAGCGCGCGCAGTTCGGGGGTGACGACGTGGCCCACGACCGAGACGAAACCGACCGCGCCGACCGACAGCAGCGGCAGGCTCAGCATGTCGTCGCCGGAGTACCAGGCGAGACCGGAGCGGGCGATGGCCCAGCTGGCGCGGCCGAGGTCGCCCTTGGCGTCCTTGTTGGCGACGATCCGGGGGTGCTCGGCGAGACGGACCAGTGTCTCCGTGTCGATCGGTACCCCGCTGCGGCCGGGGATGTCGTACAGCATCACGGGAAGGCCGGTCGCGTCGGCGATGGCGCTGAAGTGGCGCAGGAGTCCTTCCTGCGGCGGCTTGCTGTAGTACGGGGTGACCGCGAGGAGGCCGTGGGCGCCGGAACGCTCGGCGGTGCGGGCGAGCTCGACGCTGTGCCGGGTGTCGTTGGTGCCGATGCCGGTGAGCACGTGGGCCCGGTCCCCGACCGCTTCCAGTACCGCCCGTACCAGCTGGTCTTTCTCCGAGTCGCTGGTGGTCGGGGACTCACCGGTGGTGCCGTTGACGACCAGGCCGTCGTTGCCTGCGTCCACCAGCTGGACGGCGAGCCGCTGAGCGCCGTCGAGGTCGAGTGCGCCGTCCGCCGTGAAGGGCGTGACCATGGCGGTGAGGACCCGCCCGAAGGGGGTCTGCGGAGTGGAGATCGGAGCCATGGGTACCACGCTACTCGCTGCTCAGCGGGTCGCGCCCCCTCGGGGGGAGAAGCGGGGGGACGAGGGAGTGGGACCCGGCACTGCCTGCTCGGGGGTTCAAGCAGTGCCGGGTCCGTTTGATCAGCCTAGATGAACTTCATGAAACGCCGCAATACGGACACCGCCTATGGGGCGACCCGTCCATTTTTGTTGAAGGCCGCATGAGTGAGCGGCATGAGCTTCGCCCACTCCCGCTCCATCCGCTCTCCGACCATCTCGATCTCGCGCTGCGGGAAGGAGGGGACCTTCGCCAGCTCGTGCTGGGTGCGCAGGCCGAGGAAGTGCATCAGCGAGCGGGCGTTGCACGTGGCGTACATCGACGAGAAGAGGCCTACCGGAAGCACCGCGCGGGCGACCTCGCGGGCGACCCCGGCGGCGAGCATCTCCTGGTAGGAGGCGTAGGCCTGGCGGTAGGAGTCCTCCATGACGCGGGTGGTGAGCTCCTGCTGGGCACCGGTGCCCTCGACGAACTCGTACTTGCCGGGGCGGCCCTGCTGGACGAGCTTGCGGGACTCCCCCGGGACGTAGAAGACCGGCTCCAGCTGCCTGTAACGGCCCGATTCCTCGTTGTACGACCAGCCGACCCGGTGCCGCATGAACTCGCGGAACACGAAGATCGGAGCGTTGATGAAGAAGGTCATGGAGTTGTGCTCGAACGGGCTGCCGTGGCGGTCGCGCATCAGGAAGTTGATGAGCCCCTTGGAGCGCTCGGGATCTTTGCTGACTTCCTCCAGAGACTGCTCCCCGGCGGTGGAGACACGGGCCGCCCACAGCACGTCGGAGTCGCCGGCGGCGTGTTTCACCAGGTCAACGGTGACATCGCTGCGGAAACTGAGCTTGGCGGGCTCGGGGGTCTCGGTCATCGGCAGGGGTCCTTCCGGCGGTTCGCTGCGGGCGCCCCCACTCTACGAGTCCGTACCGACAGCGGACGCCCTGCGGTCCGTCCGGGGATTTCTCGTGACCGTTCGGCGATTCGGGGCACCAAAAGGGCCTCCCGTACGTCTGACTCAATAGCAGCACCCGTTCAAGAGTTCAAGGAGAGATACCTCATGTTCCGCCGGCGTGAATCCGTCCCGTTCTCGTTCGTAGCCGAGGCCGACCGATTCCGCAGTAACGTCACTCCTCCTCCCCGGCAGCGCGTCGGCGCGGCCCAGCTGGCCGGCCGTTCGCTCGTGGGTCTGACCGTGGTCGCGGGCCTGGTCGGCTCGCTGCTGCTCGGCCTGCCCGCCCTGGCCCCCGACCGGGCCCCCTCGCACAGTCAGCAGTCCGAGGCCGTCCACGGCCGCTGACTCGGACGGACCCCCTGGGGTGGTCGGGTCGGTGACCACCTCGATAACCTCACCGGGCACAGCAATCGAGCGTGCTTGTGAGTGAGGATCAGTCGTGCCCCTGCCCTTTCTGACGGCCGACCGCGTGTTCGACGCGGACGCGGAGGACGCCGCGCTGCCGTTCGACGACCACGACAGCTGGCGGCGGCCCTACCGCCTGGGACCGTGGCGGGTCGCCGCCGCGGCGGGGCTGTTGCTGCTCGCCTCGTTCGTCCTGCTCGCGGCGATGATCATCGCGTTCGCGGGTGCGGTGTCCGGGGCGGCCACGTGCCTGGTCCTCGCCCTGGCGGTGATCGGCGGCGCCCTGCGGCTGCTGCGGATGGGCGCCTGGGTCAGCCGTCACGGAGTGCGCCGGGTGGCCTTCTTCGTCACCACGACCGTGCCGTGGCAGCACACCACCGCGGTCCGCACGGTGCAGCAGCCCGTGAAGTGGCTCGGATTCCCGCGCACGGTGCAGGGTCAGGCCCTGGTGGTCGTGCGCGGGAACGGTTCCGCGCTGCCGCCGCTGTTCACGGACCACAACGCGGACTTCCTGTCGCGCCGTGAGGCCTTCGACCGCGCGGCCGACACGATCGAGGCCTGGAGCGACGAGTACCGCCCGTAGGACCTGGACCGGGTCCTGGGCGGGGCTCCCCGAAAGCCGGTACGGCGCCACTCAGGCGCGTACCGGCTTTCCCGCGTGCAGGGCGATCGCGCGCTGCATGGCCTTGCGGGCCCGGGGAGTGTCCCTGGCGTCCTGGTAGGCGACCGCGAGCCGGAACCAGCAGCGCCAGTCGTCCGGGCTGTCCTCGGTCTCCTCACGGCGCCGGGTGAAGACGGCGTCGGCGGAGTCGCGGTCGATGCGGCCGGCCGGGGTGCGGACCAGTTCGTCGACCGGCAGTCCGCCCTCGGCGTCCAGTTCGGCGGCGAGGGCGTTGGCCCTGCTGACGAACTGGGTGTTCTTCCACAGGAACCACACGCCGATCACCGGCAGGATCAGGACCGCTACCCCGAAGGTGACCGTGAGCAGGGTGCCGTGCCGGATGAGCAGATAGCCGCGGCTGCCGACCAGGACGAAGTAGAAGACCAGGACGGCGGCCGTGACGAGGTAAGTGATCTTTGCGCGCATGGCGGTGGGTTCACTCAGTTCAGTTCGAGAAAGTGTTCCAGGCCGAAGGTGAGGCCCGGACTGGTCACCACGCGGCGCACGCCGAGCAGGATGCCCGGCATGAAGCTGCTGTGGTGCAGGGAGTCGTGGCGGATGGTGAGGGTCTCGCCCTCGCCGCCGAGGAGCACTTCCTGGTGGGCGAGAAGGCCGCGGAGCCGGACCGAGTGGACCGGGACCCCGTCGACGTCCGCGCCGCGGGCGCCGTCCAGGGCCGTGGCCGTGGCGTCCGGCTGCGGGTCGCAGCCGGCCCGGTCGCGGGCGGCGGCGATCAGCTGGGCGGTGCGGGTGGCGGTGCCGGAGGGGGCGTCGACCTTGTTGGGGTGGTGCAGCTCGATGACCTCGACCGACTCGAAGTAGCGGGCCGCCTGCTCCGCGAACCTCATGGTGAGGACCGCGCCGATGGAGAAGTTCGGCGCGACGAGCACACCGGTCCGCGGCGAGTCGGAGAGCCAGGAGTTCAGCCGCGCGAGCCGTTCGTCGTTCCAGCCCGTGGTGCCGACGACCGCGTGGATGCCGTGCCGTACGCAGAAGTCGAGGTTGTCCATCACCGAGGCGGGTGTGGTGAGGTCGACCGTGACCTGGGCCCCGGCCTCCGCCAGGGTGTCGAGGCGGTCGTCCCGGTCGAGGGCGGCCACCAGTTCCATGTCGTCGGCCGCCTCGACGGCTCGTACGGCTTCGGAACCGATCCGGCCCTTGGCACCGAGAACGGCCACGCGCAGCTTGCTCATTGCTCTGCTTCCTTGAGGTGGTTACGCGACCGCTTCGTGGAGGCGGTCGGCCTGCTTGTCCTTGAGCGGGCCGATGACGGACAGCGAGGGCCGGTGCCCGAGGAGCTCGCCGGCCACCGCGCGGACGTCGTCGGGGGTGACCTCCGCCATCCTGGCCAGCATGTCGTCGACCGACATCTGCTCGCCCCAGCACAGTTCGCTCTTGCCGATACGGCTCATCAGCGCGCCCGTGTCCTCAAGGCCGAGGACGGTGGAGCCGGAGAGCTGACCGATGGCGCGGCCGATCTCCTCGTCGTCGAGGCCGTCCGTCGCGACCCGGTCGAGCTCGTCACGGCAGATCTTCAGGACGTCGTGCACCTGGCTCGGCCGGCAGCCCGCGTACACACCGAACAGCCCGCAGTCGGCGAAGCCGGAGGTGTACGAGTACACGCTGTAGGCGAGACCGCGCTTCTCCCGTACCTCCTGGAACAGCCGGGAGCTCATGCCGCCGCCGAGTGCGGTGTTCAGGACGCCGAGCGCCCAGCGGCGGTCGTCGGTACGGGCCAGTCCCGGCATCCCGAGGACGACGTGGGCCTGCTCGGTCCTGCGGTCGAGGAGTTCGACCCGGCCCGCGGTGCGCAGGGGGCGGGAGCCCTCACGCGGCGCCATCGGGACGGCGTCCGTCCGGGAGAGGGCGCCCGCCCGTTCGAAGGCCCTGCGGACCTGGCGTACGACCGTGGCGTGGTCGACGTTGCCCGCGGCGGCGACGACGAGGTGCGTCGGGTCGTAGTGCTTCTTGTAGAAACGGGAGATCTGGCCGCGGGTGAGCGCGTTCACGGTGTCGACCGTACCGAGGACCGGACGGCCCAGCGGGGTGTCGCCGAGCATGGTGTGCGCGAACAGGTCGTGGACGCAGTCGCTCGGGTCGTCCTCCGTCATCGCGATCTCCTCAAGGATGACGCCGCGCTCGGCGTCGACGTCCTCGGGGGTGATCAGCGAGCCGGTCAGCATGTCGCAGACGACGTCGATGGCCAGCGGCAGGTCGGTGTCGAGGACCCGCGCGTAGTAGCAGGTGTACTCCTTCGCCGTGAAGGCGTTCATCTCGCCGCCGACCGCGTCGATGGCGGCGGAGATGTCGAGGGCGCCGCGCCTGTCGGTGCCCTTGAAGAGGAGGTGTTCGAGGTAGTGCGTCGCGCCGTTCAGGGTGGGTGTCTCGTCGCGCGAACCGACGTTGGCCCAGATCCCGAAGGTGGCGGAGCGGACGGAGGGCAGCGTCTCGGTGACGATCCGCAGACCGCCGGGCAGCACGGTCCGGCGGACGGTGCCGATGCCGTCGGTGCCCTTGAGGAGCGTTTGGGTACGGGCGACGGCCCGCGCCTTCGAAGAGGTGCGGGCCGTCGTCGTGGAACTACGGGACGTCACTTGGCGGCGTCGTCCTTCTCGTCGGCCTCTTCGCTCTCGATCACGGGGATCAGGGAGAGCTTGCCGCGCTGGTCGATCTCGGCGATCTCGACCTGGACCTTCGCGCCGACCCCGAGCACGTCCTCGACGTTCTCCACGCGCTTGCCACCGGCGAGCTTGCGGATCTGCGAGATGTGCAGCAGGCCGTCCTTGCCCGGGAGCAGGGAGACGAACGCGCCGAAGGTGGTGGTCTTGACGACCGTACCCAGGTAGCGCTCGCCGACCTCCGGCATGGTCGGGTTGGCGATGCCGTTGATCGTGGCGCGGGCGGCCTCGGCCTGCGAGCCCTGGGCGGCACCGATGTAGATGGTGCCGTCGTCCTCGATCGTGATGTCGGCGCCGGTGTCCTCCTGGATCTGGTTGATCATCTTGCCCTTGGGGCCGATGACCTCACCGATCTTGTCCACCGGGATCTTGACGGTGATGATCCGCGGGGCGTTCGGGGACATCTCGTCCGGGACGTCGATGGCCTCGTTCATCACGTCGAGGATGTGGAGGCGGGCGTCGCGGGCCTGCTTCAGCGCGGCGGCCAGGACCGAGGCGGGGATGCCGTCGAGCTTGGTGTCGAGCTGGAGCGCGGTCACGAACTGCTTCGTACCGGCGACCTTGAAGTCCATGTCGCCGAAGGCGTCCTCCGCACCGAGGATGTCGGTGAGGGCGACGTAGTGGGTCTTGCCGTCGATCTCCTGCGAGATCAGACCCATGGCGATACCGGCGACGGCGGCCTTGAGCGGCACACCGGCGTTCAGCAGCGACATGGTGGAGGCGCAGACCGAGCCCATGGACGTCGAGCCGTTGGAGCCCAGCGCCTCGGAGACCTGGCGGATGGCGTACGGGAACTCCTCGCGCGACGGCAGCACCGGCACGATGGCGCGCTCGGCGAGCGCTCCGTGGCCGATCTCGCGGCGCTTCGGCGAACCGACGCGGCCGGTCTCGCCGACGGAGTACGGCGGGAAGTTGTAGTTGTGCATGTAGCGCTTGCGGGTCACCGGGGAGAGGGTGTCCAGCTGCTGCTCCATCCGGAGCATGTTGAGGGTGGTGACGCCCAGGATCTGGGTCTCGCCACGCTCGAACAGCGCCGAGCCGTGCACGCGCGGGATGGCCTCGACCTCGGCGGCGAGCGTACGGATGTCCGTGACGCCACGGCCGTCGATGCGGACCTTGTCCTTGATGACGCGCTCGCGGACCAGCTTCTTGGTCAGCGCCCGGTACGCGGCGGAGATCTCCTTCTCGCGGCCCTCGAAGGCCGGGAGCAGCTTCTCTGCGGCGATCTCCTTGACGCGGTCCAGCTCGGTCTCACGGTCCTGCTTGCCGGCGATGGTGAGCGCCTGCGCGAGCTCGGACGTGACGGCGCTGGAGAGCGCCTCGAAGACGTCGTCCTGGTAGTCGAGGAAGACCGGGAACTCGCCGGTCGGCTTCGCGGCCTTGGCGGCGAGGTCCGACTGGGCCTTGCAGAGCGCCTTGATGAAGGGCTTCGCGGCCTCGAGGCCGGCGGCGACGACCTCCTCGGTGGGGGCCTCCGCGCCGTCCTTGACGAGCTGGATGGTCTTCTCGGTGGCCTCGGCCTCGACCATCATGATCGCGACGTCGCCGTCCTCCAGGACGCGACCGGCGACGACCATGTCGAAGACGGCGTCCTCAAGCTCGGTGTGCGTCGGGAAGGCGACCCACTGGCCCTTGATGAGGGCGACACGGGTGCCGCCGACCGGGCCGGAGAAGGGCAGGCCGGCGAGCTGCGTGGAGCAGGAGGCGGCGTTGATCGCGACCACGTCGTACAGGTGGTCGGGGTTGAGCGCCATGATCGTCTCGACGATCTGGATCTCGTTGCGCAGGCCCTTCTTGAAGGAGGGGCGCAGCGGCCGGTCGATCAGACGGCAGGTGAGGATCGCGTCCTCGGAGGGGCGGCCCTCGCGGCGGAAGAAGGAGCCGGGGATCTTGCCCGCGGCGTACTGCCGCTCCTCGACGTCCACCGTGAGGGGGAAGAAGTCGAGCTGGTCCTTGGGCTTCTTGGAAGCGGTGGTGGCTGACAGCACCATGGTGTCGTCGTCCAGGTACGCGACGGCGGAGCCGGCGGCCTGCTTGGCCAGGCGGCCCGTCTCGAAGCGGATGGTGCGGGTGCCGAAGGTGCCGTTGTCGATCACGGCTTCGGCGTAGTGGGTCTCGTTCTCCACTAGATATTTCTCCATACTCGTCGTCTTTCGTCCCCCTACCCGTGTGGTCGGGGACGGTACGGAGAAGCGCCTTGGGGCGGGGCCGGTCTTCGATCGAAGCACCCGGGATGTTCCGGGGGCCACTACCGAGGACCGGCGGAGGCGACTGGCGCTCCTCCTCGTCTTTTGTCGTACGTCCAGGTTACTGAGCTTCGCCCCGGTCTCGCACGTACAACAAAGGGAGCGGCCCCATGGAAGTGGGAACCGCTCCCTCCACGGCGTCCTACTTGGCGCCGCCGGCCGCACCGCGGCGGATGCCGAGGCGGTCGACCAGCGCGCGGAAGCGCTGGATGTCCTTCTTGGCCAGGTACTGCAGCAGGCGGCGGCGCTGGCCGACCAGGATCAGCAGTCCACGGCGGGAGTGGTGGTCGTGCTTGTGGGTCTTGAGGTGCTCCGTCAGGTCCGAGATCCGACGGGAGAGCATGGCCACCTGGACCTCGGGGGAACCGGTGTCACCCTCCTTGGTGGCGAACTCGGACATGATCTGCTTCTTCGTAGCGGCGTCGAGCGGCACGCGGTACTCCTCTTGTTGTTCGATGCGCCCACGAGTGCCCCTGGTCTGGTTCTCAGGGGGGCTTCCGTGACTCGGAGGCGAAGGTCCGATGAGCGCAGACCGCAGGGTTCTCGAAAAAGCCCCGGGATCGCGTACACAAACGGCCGTTACACAGCGTACCAGTCCGTAGGGACCGGGCCCGCCGGGGGTCCCTACGGACGGCCGGCGGGCCTGTCGGGCAGGTCCGGCGGTGTGCCGTCGGCCGGTCCGGTCGTCCGGTGGCCGGTCCGGTCGTCGGGTCGTCCGGTGGCCGGTCCGGCCGCGGCCGGACCGCCGGTCGTCAGCTGGTCAGGGCCCGGACCGAGCGGTAGACGTCGAAGACCGCGAGGCAGAGAGGTACGAGTGTGAGCAGTACGAACGTCTCGGCGATCTCCAGGAAACGCCCCCAGAACGGCGTGACCCCCTTGCGCGGCACGATCAGTCCGATGGCCGTGACCAGCGCGGCCACGGCGGCGACGGCCGCCGCGAGCCAGATCGTACGGATGTCGAGCGCCGTGCTGTCGCCCTGGAGGGCGTCGCGCAGCATCCCGCGCGGCGGGTTGAGGCACAGCCCGAGGCCGAGCAGCACCAGGGAGCCGAGCCCCGCCGCCAGGGCGCAGCCGACCTGCGCGGTGTAGCGGAACAGATGGGCGCGCATCAGCATGGCGGTTCCGGTGGCGAGCGCGAGGAGCTGGCCCCAGAGGTCTCCGGAGAATCCGAGGACGGCGGCGGCGCCGACCGCCACCAGGGCGCAGCCGCCGGCCAGACCGACCAGCAGTTCGTGGCCGCGCCGTGCCTGGGCGGCGATGCGGTCGGCGTCGACGGGGCCCTGCGGGGCCGGTTCGGACGTGCCGTAGTCACCGACGGCGGAGCGTGGCGGCTCGAAACCGATGGGGAGCCGGGCGAAGCGGGTGGAGAGACCGGGCAGGAAGGCGAGCGCGCCGACGGAGAGCGGGGCGCAGACGGCCGCGGTCTCGACCGGCGCCATGTCGGTGAGGATCGCGGCGAAGGTGACGGCCAGGCCGACGGCCGCGGCGAAGACGAACGCGACGAACGGCCCGTCCCCGTCGGGGGCGACGATCATGAGGACGACGGCTGCGACCAGGACGGCGGCGCAGGCGAGCAGGAACTGGAGCCTGCCGATGCCCTGCCCGTCGCTCAGCGGCAGCAGACCCGCGCCGCCGACCCCGGCGTTGGCGAGGGCGCCGATGCCGAGGGCGATCGCGGAGCCCCGGTCGTCGTAGACGCGGGCCCGCACCCCGGCCAGCGCGAGCAGCAGTACGCCGGTGACCCCGGCCAGGACGCCGGGGAGGCCGTGCGTGTCGTGGCGCGGGTCGGAGGTCCACAGGACGAAGCCGAGCAGGACCAGCAGGACGGACCCGCCGAAGAGGCCGGAGCCGCGCATCAGGCTGTCGCCCCACAGGGTGCGGTCCCGGGCCACGGCGGAGGCGACGGCGTCGGACACGTCGTCGAAGACCGCCGGGGGCAGTGACTCGGCGAACGGTCGCAGTGACAGCAGTTCGCCGTCGAGGACGCGGAGGGCGGCCAGGGTACGGGCGCTGTCGAGGACGGTGCCGTCACGGCGCACCAGGTGGTAGCCGACCGGCGCGCCCTCGGCGGGGCTCTGGCCGGACAGCCGGAGGATCTCCGGGTAGAGGTCGGCGACCGGGATGTCCTCGGGGAGCGCCACGTCGACGCGGCTGTCGGGCGCGACGACCGTGACCCGGCAGAAGCCGGTTCCGTTGCCGGCCGGAACTCCCGGTCCCGGCCTGCCCGGACCGGCGGCCGCTTGGGTCGTCGTCGTCACCTGCTGCTCCCCCACATCGTGCTCCTGGAATCGTTCTCCTGGAATCGCGGGCCTCGCCTCGCGTCCCGAATGACCGTTTTTCTGCGGTAGTTCGCGGGTGCGTACACGCGTCGCGTCACCCTACCGCCCGCCGCCTTTCCGGGGCGCCAGTAGGATTCCCTCCGCGGATGGAGCCCGTCGCCACGGGGCGCCGATAGGAACACTTCTGTCCGGCAAGGGAATTGGTGAGCTGTGAGCCAGATCGTCGTCAAGCGCCCACCGCGGGCCCTGCCCTCCGAAGTGCCTGGCGAGCAGGTGCAGTTGCAACCCCCTCCGGAACTTCCCCGCGGTCAGCAGGAGGGCGCGCTCATGCAGTTGCTGCCCATGCTGGGCATGGGCGGTTCGGTGGTCTTCTTCTTCATGACCCCGAATCCGATCATGCGGATCATGGGAATGGTGATGATCGCGTCGACGATCGCGATGGCCATTTCCATGCTGGTGCGCTATCGCCGTGGTACGCAGGGCCAGCTCGCCGACATGCGGCGCGACTATCTGAAGTACCTGACGCAGACGCGGCGGGCGGTGCTGCGGACCGCCCGGTTGCAGCGTGACGCGCAGTTCTATCTGCATCCGTCCCCGGAGCAGTTGTGGGCGCTGGTCGCCGAGGGCAGCCGGGTGTGGGAACGCAGGATCGGCGACGAGGACTTCGGGCAGGTGCGGATCGGGCTGGGCAGCCAGGAGCTCGCCACCCCGCTGGTGGCACCGGAGACCGCACCCGTCGACGAGTTGGAGCCGCTCACGGCCGGGGCGATGCAGCAGTTCCTGACGGTGCACGGCACGCTGGACGGCCTGCCGATGGCGGTCTCGCTGCGCGCCTTCTACCACGTGACGGTCAGCGGCGACCCGGACTCCGTGCGCTCGGCGGCCCGCGCGATGCTCGGCTCGCTCACCTCCCTGCACTCACCCGAGGATCTGGTCGTCGCGATCGCCGCCGGCCGGGAGGCCGCTCCTCGGTGGGAGTGGGCGAAGTGGCTGCCGCACGTCCAGATTCCGGATTCCACGGACGGTGCGGGCAGCCGCCGGCTGATCACCACCAGCGCGCCGGAGCTGGAGGAACTGCTCGCGGCGCGGCTCGACGGGCGTCCGCGCTTCCAGCCCGGCGGACAGCCGCTGCTGGAGCAGCCGCACATCCTTGTGGTGCTCGACGGCGAGTCGGTCCCGCCGATGTCGGCGCTCGCCTCCCCCGAGGGGTTGCAGGGCGTGACCGTCATCGAGGTCGTGCCGGGGGAGGTCACCGGGGCGCGCGGCGGGCTGTCCGTGGTGGTGCGGCCCGATTCCCTGCAACTGGAGTCGGGGCACGGCCTGGTCTACGACGGGGTGCCCGATCTGCTGAGTTACGAGGCAGCCGAGGCCCTGGCCCGTCAACTGGCGCCGCTGCACGTGGCGTCGGGCGGGGACGACGACGAACCCCTCCTGGCCAACCTGGAGTTCACCGACCTGCTGAACCTCGGCGACGCGGCCTCCGTCGATGTCGGCCGCACCTGGCGGCCGCGCTCCCAGGCGGAGCGGCTGCGCGTGCCGATCGGGGTGGGCGAGGACGGCACCCCGGTGATGCTGGACCTGAAGGAGGCCGCGCAGGAGGGCATGGGGCCGCACGGTCTGTGTGTGGGTGCCACCGGTTCGGGCAAGTCCGAGCTGCTGCGCACCCTGGTGCTGGGGCTGGCCGTCACGCACTCGTCGGAGACCCTGAACTTCGTCCTCGCGGACTTCAAGGGCGGTGCGACCTTCGCGGGCATGGCGCAGATGCCGCACGTCGCGGCGGTCATCACCAACCTGGCGGACGATCTGACGCTGGTGGACCGCATGGGCGACTCCATCCGGGGCGAGCTGAACCGCCGTCAGGAGATGTTGCGCGACGCGGGCAACTACGCGAACATCCACGACTACGAGAAGGCGCGGGCCGCGGGCGCGCCGTTGCAGCCGGTGCCGTCGCTGGTGCTGGTGATCGACGAGTTCAGCGAACTCCTCACGGCCAAGCCGGACTTCATCGAGATGTTCGTGCAGATCGGCCGGATCGGCCGTTCGCTCGGTGTGCATCTGCTGCTGGCCTCCCAGCGTCTGGAGGAGGGGCGGCTGCGCGGTCTGGAGACGTATCTGTCGTACCGGGTGGGTCTGCGCACCTTCTCGGCCGCGGAGTCGCGGGCGGCGCTGGGTGTGCCGGACGCGTACCAGCTGCCCAATGTGCCGGGCTCCGGCTATCTGAAGTACGGCACGGACGAGATGGTGCGGTTCAAGGCGGCGTACGTCTCCGGGGTGTACCGCACCAACGCGCAGCAGGCCGCTTCGCTCGGTGGCGCGCTGCCGGTGGACCGCAGGCCGGTGGCGTTCACCGCGGCCCCGGTCCCGGTGCGGTACGTCGAGCCGGGCGCCCGGGGCCTGGTTCCGGAGGCTCGTGCCCCCGAGGACGACGCGCTGGCCGACACGGTGCTGGACGTGATCGTGCGACGGCTGGAGGGGCGGGGCGCCTCGGCCCATCAGGTGTGGCTCCCGCCGCTGGACAATCCGCCGTCGCTGGACGAGCTGCTGCCGGGCCTCTCGGCGGTGCCGGGGCGGGGGCTGACGCAGCCCGGTTTCGAGGGGGCGGGCCGTCTCGTCGTGCCGCTGGGTGTCGTCGACAAGCCGTACGAGCAGCGCCGCGACACCCTGTACCGGGACTTCTCGGGTGCGGCGGGTCATATGCAGATCACCGGAGGCCCGCAGTCCGGCAAGTCGACCCTGCTGCGGACGGTCATCGCCGGGTTCGCGCTCACCCACACCCCGCAGGAGGTCCAGTTCTACGGACTCGACTTCGGCGGTGGCGGTCTGGCGTCGGTCTCCGGTCTGCCGCACGTCGGCGGGGTGGCGTCCCGGCTGGACCCCGAGCGGGTGCGGCGGACCGTCGCGGAGGTGCACGGCATCCTGGGGCGTCGCGAGGAGTACTTCCGCGGCGCGGGGATCGACTCCATCGCCACCTTCCGCAGACTGCGGGCGCGCGGGGACATCTCGGCGCAGGACCAGCCGTGGGGCGACGTCTTCCTGGTGATCGACGGATGGGGCAACTTCCGTACGGACTACGACGCCCTGGAACCGGCCGTCGTGGACATCGCGGCGCGCGGCCTCGGATACGGAATCCACGTGATCATCACCGCGTCGCGTTCCATGGAGGTCAGGGCGAACCTCAAGGACCACCTGATGAACCGGCTGGAGCTCCGGCTCGGCGACATCATGGACTCGGAGCTGGACCGCAAGTCGGCGGTCAACGTCCCGGCGGGAGTGCCCGGTCGCGGGCTGACCCCGGAGAAGCTGCACTTCATGGCGGCGGTGCCGCGGATCGACGGCATCAACTCCGACAGCGACCTCTCCGAGGCCACCGCGGCCATGAACCAGGAGGTCTCGCGGCACTGGTCCGGGCCGGCGGCCCCGAGCGTACGTCTGCTGCCGCGCGAACTCCCGGTCTCGGAGCTGCCGGCCGGCCACGCTCACCCGGATCGCGGAATCGCGTTCGGCATCGACGAGAACGATCTGGCCCCGGTGTTCCTGGACTTCGAGCACGATCCGTTCCTGCTGGTGTTCGGCGAGAGCGAGTCCGGGAAGTCGAATCTGCTGCGGCTGATCATCAAGCAGTTGTCCGAGCGGTACGACGGGGACAGCTGCAAGCTGTTCGTGATCGACAACCGGCGCGCGCTGCTGGACGCCACCCCGGCCACGCACCTGGCGGAGTACGTCCCCATGTCCAACGCCATGGACCATCATGTCGACGCCCTGCTGAACCTGATGCAACGCCGCACACCATCAGCCGATGTGACGGCACGTCAGCTGCGGGACCGCAGTTGGTGGAGCGGTCCTACGGTGTACGTGGTCGTCGACGACTACGACCTGGTCTCCACGTCGAGCGGCAATCCGCTGGGCAAGCTCACCGAACTGCTGCCCTTCGCCCGCGATGTGGGCGTCCGCTTCATCATCGCCCGCAACTCGGCGGGGGCGGGCCGTGCCGCGTACGAGCCGTTCATCCAGCGGATGACGGAGCTGGGCGCACAGGGGCTGTTGCTGTCGGGCGACCCGAACGAGGGCGCGATCATGGGCAACGCCCGGCCGCGTCCGATGCCGGTGGGCCGGGGTGTCTTCGTGTCGCGGCGGCGGGGGAACCCGCTGGTGCAGTCGGCGCTCATGCCTACGGACGGCTGAGCGCCGGGACGAAGCGGACGCCGAACCCACGGTCCGACGGGGCACACGGCGGGTTCCGGGGCGGAGCGGGGCTGTGGCGGGCCGCGCGGCGTCTGCGGAGTGTGTCTGTGCGAGGTGTTGTGTGCGCGGTACGGCTGCACGTGGTACGGCTGTACGTGGTGCAGCTCTGCGCGGGTACGCCTGGGTGCGGTACGCCTCGGTGCGGTGCGTCCGTGAGCGCGTCGGTGGGGCCGGGGGGCCGGTTGGTACGTTGAAGGAATCAGTGGCCGTCCCCGTGTTCGATCGCAGGGGACGGCATGGCATGGACAACGGGGAGGGCGTCTCTCTTATGGCATGGGCCGAGTGGGAGCAGTTGAAGTCCGAGGCGGCCGGCAAGCAGTCGGCCCGGATGGAGTTGAACCAGGTGCCGCCCGAGCCGGGTGGCGGGGGTGCGGCCCCGCAGGGCGATCTACGGGTGGATCAGTCGGACCTGGCCGCGATCGGCGACGCGGCGTACCAGCTGTACGGCGACCTGGACCGGTTCGGTGACCACGCCCGTATCTCGTCCATGAAGGCTGCGGGCGGTCTGAAGACGGACGGCTTCGCGATCGGCGGGGCACTCGACCATGTCGCCGAACGCTGGGTCGACCAGGTCCGCTCGCTGCTGGACGCCTGCGCGCACATCTCCAACCACCTCGACTACACCAAGGGCGCACACGCCGGTGACGAGGTCCACATCGGCGGAACGCTCAGCAGCATCTCCCAGTTGGACAAGGGCTTCGACGAGCGCAGGAGCAGCTGACGAGGCCGGCCGCGGCCGGCGGTCGGGTGGGTGCGGACGCGGCGGTGGGGCACGGCGCGTGACACACCTCGGGGTGGACACCTCCCGCGCGTGTCCACCCCGACCGCTGTGCCGGCCTGGCAGCCGTATCCGTACCGCTTCCTACATGAAGTTCTGCGCGGCCTTCAGGTCACCACCGCGGTAGGCGGGAGCCGCCTCGCGCACGGCGCGGGAGATGGCCACCAGGGCGTTGTGGATGCCCCGCGCCTCGTTGTCCCACTTCTGCTGCGCGGTGTCGTACGCGCTCTTCGCCTCACCGGTCCAGAGCTCGGAGACGGACGCGACCTTGCGCTTGATGGCCTCAAGGTCCTCCTCAAGGCGCTTGCCCTGGCTGTCGATGGCGGCTGCGGCCTGCTCCAGGCTCGCGTAAGTGACCACCATAGAGCCGTCGTTGTTCGACATGCGATCCTCCACGTGTTGAGTAGTTCGTCGGATGGCGGCCCGTACCGGGTACGGGCAGGAGGTCAGAAGTTGTTGAGGTTCGAGGTCGCGGCCGTCGCGCCGGCGTCGCCCGAGTAGCCACTGACCACGTCCACGCCCTGGAGCGCGGCGCGGACCTCGTCCTCCGTGTTGCCGGAGATGGTGCGAGCGGCCTTGATGGCTTCCTGGTAGTTGAGCAGGAGCTGGGCGATGTGCACCATGTGCTCGTTGATCTCGGTCTGCTTGGCGTTGAACGCCCCGGCACCGATGCCCTTCCAGGCACCTTCCAGGCTGTCGATCGTCGCCTGGAGCTGCTTGAGCTGGCCCTTGACCGAGTCGAACCGCGTGGACAGTTCCCCCTCCAGCTGGAGGAGACTGTGGTCTGTGACCTTCTGATCTGCCATGTGTGTTCTTCCTTCCTGGTGCTTCTGTGCGTCCCGGCGGCTCTCGCCGGTGAGCACGTGAGGTACGTACGGGATGCCGCCTGGTACGTACGGTGTGCGCTGATGCGGACACGGGTGGTGCGGGTGCGGTGCGGTGCGGGTGCGGGTGCGGGTGCGGGTGCGGTCTCAGACGCCGCGGCGTCTGCGTACCAGGACGAAGGCAGCCGCCCCGAGCACGACGACGCCCGCCGCCACTCCCAGGATCAGCCCCACCTGGCTGTCTTCGCCCGGCTTTTCGGCCGAGCCTGTCACGACGGCGGCGTCCGCGTTTTTCTTCTGCGGCGGCTGTGACGAAGCTGATGCAGACGCCGTGGGCACGGCCGACGAACCACTCGTCGTCTTCTCGTCGGTGAGCGGGCTGACGTCCGGGGCACCCGGATCGCCCTTGCCGCGAAGGATGTTGACGGCGGGACGGACCACGCCGTGCCCGAGGTAGTTGCTGAGGGTGCCCTTCTCCCAGTCACCCCGGCCCGCGGTGTCGAGGAGAACGCGAAGGACCTGGTTGGCGGTCCAGTCCGGGTGGGCGGACCAGATCAGGGCTGCGGAGGCGGAGGCGATGGCGGTGGCGGCGCTGGTGCCGCCGTCCTCGTAGCAGTAATTCTCGAACTTTTCGTCGCACCAGCGCGGGATGTCGTCTCCCGGCGCTGCGATGTCGACGATCGCACCATGTTGGGAATAGGCGGACACCTTGCTGTTGCGGTCGGTCGCGGCAACGCCGACGACTTCGGGGTACGAAGCGGGGAATTGCTCCTTGTTGTCCTTCTCCGCGTTGTTCCCGACGCCGGCAAAGAAAAGCTTCCCTTTGTTCTGCGCATACTTCACCGCCTCCCTCTCCTCAGCAGAGGGGAAGTCACTGGCAAACGACATGCTGATGATCTGAGCGCCGCTGTCCGCTGCGGCCCGGATCGCGTCCTCGGAGTCATGGGCGTTCACCGAGTGCTCGTCCTGGAACTGCGTGTCGGTGATCCTCATAGGAATGATCTTCGCGCCCGGGGCGAGCCCCTTGAGGCCACCGCCGTTGCCCGTTCCGGCGATCAGCTCCGCCATCGTTGTGCCGTGTCCGCGATAGTCGTCGGTCTCGTCACCAGTGGCACCCGTCGCATCCATCCCTTTGAGGATCTGCCCTTTGAGTGACGGAGTTGACGGGTTGACCCCGGTGTCGATGACGGCGACCTTGATTCCTTCGCCCGTCACGGTCTTCCACATCTCCTTGGCGTGCATCGCGTCCAAGTACCACTGTTTCGACTGGACGTCTGCGGCTACAGCGGATGGAGCCGTGCTGACGAGGCCCGCGCTCACAACCCCGACTACCGCCAATGTGGAGATCAGACGTTGTTTAAAGGCCCCGGACTTCCTGGACCTCTCGGACCGGCCCATCCCTACCGTCATCCTGACTTCCGAACCTTCCCTGTGCCTACTCGATCACCGGCGGTACGGCTCCGGGCCGTCGCGCCGCCCATGTCTCTTCGTCTTCCGTCAGGTAGTCCGGCCGTGTCGTACCCGTGTTCTCCTGCTCTTCCTCGTCGGAGTCCCGTCGGCGCCCGGAGCCACGCACCAGGCCGGCGCCGCCGGAGGTGAAGCCCTTACCCTTGGCCCTGGAGCCAGGAGCATCACCGCGAGGCGTACCGATCACCCCGCTGGAGCTGGTCGTGCCTCGGCCTCCCGAACGGGCCGCACCCGCGCTCGATCCGTTCGCTCCGCGCCCGCTCGCGGCTCCTCCGGTGGCACGTCCCTGGCTCGCAGACTCACCGCCGATCACGGTCCCGCGCGAGCCACCCCGGGATCCGGTGGTTCCCGATGCCGAGCCGCCACGCTGCGGAGTCCCGCCCACGATGCCGTTGCCACGGCCCGCACGCGGACCTGAGGAGGGTCCCCCACCCGTGTGTCCCGCCATCGGGCGACCACCGGTCCCTCCGGGCCTGCCCCCGCCTGAAGCCGTTGCGCTGGTGCCTCCGACAGAGCGTCCGGTCTGTGTTCCGCCGTGCCCGGCGGTCGGCGAGCCACCAGCGGTCCCCCCCGGTCGGCCGATCCCTGCCGGATGGCCATCGGCCATCGGCCCCGTCCTGCGTTCCGCCCCAGGTCCACCGACCGCAGAAGTGCCGCCTGCGCCGGGGCCGGGTCTCACGTGAGCACTGCCGCTTCTACCGACGGCTTTCTGTACATCGCCGACGGTGGTCGAACGTGATGTCCCTTTTTGCACGGGCTTGAACGCACCGTTGACCACCGGGGAAACCGGAGGAAACGCGCCGGTCCCGGCTCCCGGTCCGCCCGGTGCCGAGGGGGTAGGCGCAGGGCTCGCCGGAGTCACGGGAGGAGGCGGCGCGGTGACGCTGTCGATCTCCGTCGACGTGCTCCTGGCCGGGACTGGCGTGATCGTGCCGACGGCCTCGACCTCGCGTCGCCCAGTAGAGGCATCGACGCCATGGCCGCTCCCCCGCGCGGAAACGCTACTTTGTGCGCTGTCGTATGACGAGTGGCCGTTCGACGTAGAGGAGCCCGTCCTCGAATTCCCCCTCGGGTCGATGATGCCGCGCGGCCGTGGCACATCGACATCCAGCGCCTTGTCGAATCTGGGCGGCTCCTTCGAAGCCAGTACCTCTTCCGAGACCGCGTAGTACGACGCCAGGCGGTTCACCTGGTTGATGGCCTCCTGGCGGTGCTTCTCCACCCGGACCGCCGCCGCGTACTCCGGGTTGGCGTCCGTGCGCTTCGGCAGCTCGATCTCGTCGACCTTCTTCGGGTCCAGCCGGTCGTCGCGCGGTGGCATCGACTTGCGTACCGAGGCGAGGCCCGTGCCCGCGACCGTGATCTGCGTGCCCGCCGCGTCCGCGAAGTCACCCAGCTTCTGGGCGTGGCCGACCAGGCCCTTCCCCCATTCCCGGAAGGCGTTACCCGACTCGCCCTGCCAGTCGACCCGGTCGATGTGTTCGCCGAGTTCCTTGGCGGCCTCCCGGATGGCGTCCCGGGCGTTCCACAAGGCCTGCCCCGCGCTCTCCAGGTGCTCCGGGTTCGACGCCTCGACCAGGTCGATCATCACGTTGAGATCATGGCCCTCGAACGAGGTGCGGCCGTGGTTGCGGGGTCCACCGCCGAAAGGCAGCGCGTCGGTCACCCGCTCGACGGTCCGGACGACGTCCGTGGTGAAGATCTGGGTCCGAACCCGCCCCTGGTCCTGTTCGCGCTGTTCCTCGGGCGCCAGTTCGGGCTGCTGTTCGCTCATCAGCTGTCCCCCAGATCGTCGTAGGCCGAACCGGTCGAACCGTCGGTGCGCGGCTGCCCGGAACCGGCCTCGTGCGGTGCCTGTCCGTTCTCCTTCGCCAGTCGGGCCTCGATCGCGTGGAACCGCGCCCGCACGTCGTTGTCCACGTTGTCGAATCCGACGCTCGCCGCCTGCACCCCCAGGCTCAGGTACTCGATCTGCTCACCCAGTGACCTGGACAGCGAGACGAGTGCCTCGTGGACGCGGTTGTACTGGGTGTAGAGCCCGTCCGCCTCCGCGAAGCCCGCGTTCGTGCCGCTCAGTGAGGTGCGGGAGACCGTCTGGGCGGCCACCTTGGACCTTCCGCCCGCGGAACTCTCGAAGTTCGCCAGCAAGGTGTTGACCCGGTCCCTGAACTTCTCCAGCGCGCCCACGCCGTGTTCGAGGTCGCTCGCTCCTTTGGACGGGCCTCCCCCGCCACCGTTCGCACCGCTCACGATGCCTGCCCTTCCCCGTTCCCCGTTTGCTCAAGCTGTTGTGCGTTGCGATCGCATTGCCGTGAACGACACACCGCTCGCACGCATACCACTCTATCCACTGCCTCCAACAGGGCCAACTGCCTTGTCGGCCACGTGACTTCCCATTTCGGGGCGTCGATGCGGGGGTACGTCAGCCGGTGGGCCGGCGCGTCGCGCCCGCCGTGCGGCGGCGGGCGTCCCTGAGTGCCACGGCGGTGCCGGAGATCGCGGCGACCAGGACGACCCCGCCCACCACCACGTAGGTGGCGAGGCGCTGGTTGCGTTCCTCCGCCGTCTCGCCGAGGTGGAGTTCGGCGGGGGTGGGGGCCTCGGCGCGGCTCACGCCCTCGTTCGCCACCGGTCGTTCGACGGGTTTGTCGTCCTCGCTCAGGGCGCGCACCGGGTCGACGACGCCCCAGCCCACCAGTCGGTCGTGGCCCGCGATCGAGCGTTCGGCCGTCTGCTGGATCTGCGCGACGATCTCCCTCTGCGTCCAGCCGGGGTGCTTGGCCTTGATCAGCGCGGCGACCCCGGCGACGTACGGGGCCGAGAAACTGGTCCCGTTGTCGGAGCAGTGGCCACCACCCGGCACCGTGGAGACCATGTCCACGCCGGGGGCCGCCACCCCCACGAACTCGCCGGACTGGGAGAAGGCCGCGCGCTCGTTGTTGCGGTCGGAGGCGGCGACGGCCAGGACGCCCTCGTACGAGGCCGGATAGGTCTTCTTGGCGTTGCCGCCCAGGCCGTCGTTGCCCGCGGAGGCGACGACGACGACGTCCTTGGCCAGGGCGTCCTCCACCGCCTGCTTCAGGACGGGGGACGGCTCCAAGGCGTTGGCCGTGTCCTGGGAGATGTTGATGACGTCCGCGTGCGCGTCGTCGACGGCGTAGTGGATGGCGTCGGCGAGGGTCTCGGCCGTGCCGTGGCCGTCCGCGTCGTTCTGCTGGACCGGGATCAGGGTGGCGTCGGGCGCGAGTCCGGTGAAGCCCGTGCCCTTGGCCGGGCGGGCCGCGATGATGCCGGCGACCTTGGTGCCGTGGCCGACTCCGTCCGTCGTGCCGTCCTCCCTGCCGCGTTTGATCGGCGCGCCGTCCTCCGACTTGAGGTCCTTGCGCAGGAAGTTGCGGCCGCTCTTGACGTCGACGGCATGGGCGAGCTGGGGGTTCCTGATGTCGATCCCGGTGTCGATGACCGCGACGCGCACCCCTTTCCCGGTGGACTGCTTCCAGAGTTCGTCCAACAGCACGCGCTGCAACGCCCATGGGCGGCCCGGGTATTCCTTCGCCGGGAAGGTGCACTGGGTCGAGTCGTCGGCGACGGCCGGAGCGACCGGCACGGTGATGAGCGTGACGGCGGTCGCGGCGACGGCGAACAGCAGGCGTCGGTACGTGTACGTCACGGGCCCGCCCCTCATGAGCCCTGCGGCTGCCGGGCGTCCGACGTGGACAGCCGCGGACCGGTCGGCAGGAAGGAGGACCAGGCGGCCGGGACGGGAGCGGGTACGACGTCCTTGTACCCGAGCCGGTTCTGGGCCTGCTGCGCCTCCTGCCGGGCCGCCTCCCTGTCCTTCTCGGAGCCGGACTCCCCGATGCCCGAGTCGTCGGCGGCGCTGTCGCCGTTGGACTGCATCGCGTAGCGCAGACCGGTGTCGGTGACCAGGAAGAGGAAACCGGTGTCCGTCCTGGACCCCTTGAACTGGCGGAACAGCAGGCCCGATCCGGGCGTGACGTACGCGCTGCTGGAGCCGGTGGGAAGCGTCGCGGGGAAGTCCGCGCCGACCCAGGTGCTGAGGGTGGTGGCGCCGTCGGACTTCCGCACGCTCCGCAGCACGTTGCACACCGTGTTCCGGCTTCCCTTCGTCGTACCCGCGGAGTTGACCGGCTTCGGCGCGTACTCGGGCCAGTCATGGTTCCGGCCGAACGCCTGGCCCGGTTCGAACGCGGCGGCGCTGACGGGCAGCGCGTTGCCCGCCTGGCCGAGGCCGATCAGGTCCCGGCTGCTGAGCAGCAGCTTGGCGGTGAAGTCGGACACGGGCGCGACCCGGCCCGGCAGCACGACGTACCGCTGTGTCCGGGTGCCGGAGGTGGCGGCGAGGACCATGCCCACCTTGTTCGCCTCCGTTCCCAGGTCGCCGGCGACACCCGCGTCGGCGCCGGGGGTTCCCTGGACCCTGGGGAAGGTGATGGGGTCCCCGGTGCGCAGGGTCGCGAGCCAGGCGTCGGAGACCCGCTGGGCGGGGCGGTCCTGGCCCACCAGGGTGCGCAGCAGCAGCTCGTCCTTGGCCAGGGAGTACGCCGTACCGTTCGCGTCCACGACGTACCGGGTGCGGTCGGGTCCCTCGACGTACATCAGCTCACCACCGGTCAGCCGGCCCGCGCCCTCCGTCCTGTCCCGGTCGCGTTCCGCGAGGACGAACGCCGCCTTCTGGATGGCCCGGCCCCCCTCACCGGGCCGCTCGCAGACGGCCCAGCGTTTGGCCGCTCCGGCCTCACGGGTGTCGGGCAGCCGGTCGGGGGCGTACGGGATGCCGAGGGTCGCGCCGTGCGGAATCCGGCCGCTGTCGAGTTCGGACTCGGCGACCGTGACGACCTTCCCCTTGTCCGGATCGAGGAGGAGCTTGGCCGACGACATGTTGAGGACCGGATGGAGCTGGGTCTTGCCCTCGGTCTTCAACACCACATAGCGGGTGGTGGACTTGCTGGCGATGATGACGTTCTCGAAGGGGGTGTCCCAGCCCTTGGGCGCGACCGGCTTGAACATTCCCCAGGCCCCGAAGACCGCGAGGACCACCACACCGACGATCGCGCCCGGGACCACCGCGCGCAGCGGGCGCGGCGCGCCCTCCTCGGAACCGGTCGGGTTGGGCTGGAGGAACTGTGCGATGAGCCTGCGCTTCGCGAAGGTGTAGGCGTTGAGCTCGTCTCGCCGCGATGCCATGTGTCCGCTGCCCCTTCTCCCCAGTGGGCGACCAGGTTCCCACATCCGTCGACGGGCACTGCGGCCGGACCGGCCCCCCTACTATGCCTGTTGACGTCTCGCCCCACCTGCTCAGGTAGGGTGATCGCCCGGTCAACACCCGTGAAAAAACGGCTAATTCGGACACGAGGGGGCAACGCGGCGATGAGTACGGCGACGCGCCGGCGCACGGGGCGGGCTACCGCGCGGGCCTCCGGCAGTTCCCGACGGCAACGCCGCAACGGCCGGTCCGTCCCATCCGCCACGACACCCCTGGGAGCGCCCGCGGCGACCACCCTGCGGTCCATTTCGCGGACCGGCCGGCTCGGCCCGCTGCTGCGGCAGTTGGTGCTCGTCGAGGCGGCGCTCGCGGTGGCGGCCGTGGGGGCCGTGCTCGGCACGCCCTGGGTGGTACCGGCCGTCGTGGTCGCCTGTGCGCTGGTGCTGCTCGCGGTGGTACGCCGTCGGGGCCGCGCCGTTCAGGACTGGCTGGCGACGGCGCTGGCGCTGCGTGCCCGGGGACGGGCCACCGGGTCCGCGGTACGGACGGGTCGGGCACCGGACGTGGAGCCGACGCTGGCACCGGTCACGGAGGGTGTGCCCGGGTTCGGTCCTTCCGGGTATGTCGACCGGAACCGACGCACGGTGGGGATGCTCGGGGACGGCACCTTCCTGACCGCGGTGGTACGGGTCGAGGCGGGCGGCGAGGCACTGCGTCCGGCCGCCGGCGCCCGGGCGCTCCCGCTGTCCCTGCTGGGTGACGCGCTGGAGGTGGACGACATCGTGCTGGAGTCGGCGCAGTTGGTCCAGCAGGTGCGGTCGGCCCCGGCTCCGCATCTCCCCCAGCGGTCGGTGGCCCGGCTGTCGTACGCGCCGCTCCAGGAGAAGACGGGGGCGCCCGCGCTGCGGATGACGTGGGTGGCCGTGAAGCTGGACCCGCAGCTGTGCCGGGAGGCGGTCGAGGCGCGCGGGGGCGGTCTCGGTGGCGCGCAGCGGTGTCTGGTGCGGGTGGCGGACCATGTCGCGAGCCGGATCACCGGTGCCGGGTTCCGGGCCGCGGTGCTGGACCAGGACGAGTTGAACTCCGCGGTGGCGACCTCGGCGTGTGCCAACCCGATGCTGTCGGCACGAGCCGGACGGCCTGATTCCGGCCATCAGCGGCGGACGTCGGAGACGTCGAGGGTGTGGCGGTGCGACGACCGCTGGCACACCACGTACGCGGTCGACCGCTGGCCCGAGCTGGGCCGGGGCGCGACGCCGCTGCCCCGCCTCGTGTCCCTGCTGACCTCGGTCCCCGCCTATGCGACGACCTTCAGCCTCACCGTGCGGCGCGGTGCGCACCGGGGAGCGACGACCGTGAGCGGGCATGTCCGGATCACCGGTGGATCGGACACCGAACTGGTCGGCGTACGAAGGACGTTGGAGCAGGCGGCACGGTACGCGAAGGTCGGTCTGGTGCGGCTGGACCGTGAGCAGCTGCCCGGGGTGCTGGCGACGCTTCCGCTGGGTGGTGCGCGGTGAGGAACCGGATGGCGGCGAGGCGCGGGCTGCGCGGTCCGCGTCACGCGGGGCACACCCTGGCGACGGCGGACCTGGCGGCGCTGTCGCTGCCGGTCGGGGACGACGGCGTGGTGATCGGCGACGACGCGGAGGGACGTCCGCAGCTGATCGCGTTCCACCGCCCGACGCCGTACGACGTACTCCTGATCGGTGGGCTGTGGACGGCGCAGGTGCTGGCGCTGCGCGCGGCCGGTACCGGGGCGCGGGTGGCCGTCGAGACGGGCCGCGCACAGGCGTGGACGGCGTTGGCGCAGGCGGCCGGCGCGGGTCTTGAGTGCATCACCCTGCACGAT
This sequence comes from Streptomyces sp. AM 4-1-1, assembly GCF_029167625.1. Lineage (NCBI taxonomy): Bacteria > Bacillati > Actinomycetota > Actinomycetes > Kitasatosporales > Streptomycetaceae > Streptomyces > Streptomyces sp. AM 4-1-1. The sequence continues at coordinate 5,688,044 of NZ_CP119145.1, read as the reverse complement.
GTGGGACGGGTGCCGCCGACGGGTGCGACGGTGAGCAGTCCGGTGGTGGTCGTACGGGACTGCGGGATGCGCCCGCCCCGGGGCCGGGTGGTGTCGTCGCCGTGGCAGTCCGTGCTGACGCTGCTGCCGTACATGAGCCCGGTGGCGCCCCGGCTGATGCGCTCGGCCGCGCTGGTGGGCATCCAGCGGGTCTCACCCGAGGAGGCCGAACAGATCGGCCGCATTCTGGGGCTGTCCCGGGCCGAGAGCGAGGCCCTGCCGACGCTGGCGGACGGTGTCACGCTGTGGGGCGCGGGGCGTGAGCGCCACTGGGTGATGACGCGCGCGACGGACGCGGAGACCGGTCTGCTGGGCACAGCACGCAGAATGGACTGAATTCTGCCCGATTTTCGCCCTCACGGACATGTGCACCGGGGAGCATGGGCGGTGCGAATGACAGGTTCGATCGAAGGGACACCGATATGGGAACCCAGCAGGAGAAGGACGAGCTGTACGCGCTCGACATCTCGGACGTGAAGTGGCTGTGCCCTCCCGGCACGGAGGACGTGGAGGAGCGGGTAGAGATCGCGCATCTGCCGGGAGGCGCGGTCGCGATGCGGTCGTCGCTGGACCCGGACACCGTGCTGCGGTACACGGAGGCGGAGTGGCGTGCGTTCGTACTGGGCGCCAGGGACGGCGAGTTCGACCTCAAGTAGGCGTGACGCGTGCCCGGGAGGGCGCGACAGGCCGCCGACGCGGCACAGGGGTGGTCACCCGCCATGGGCGGGGCCACCCCTGTGCCGCGTCGGCGGTGGTACGCGCATCGCGCGGATTCCGCCGTGAGTTGTACGGGTCTGACCGGATCGAGCGTCATGTTCCTTCGGGTGCGCTTCACTTGGGCGGGTGAGTGCTCCCCGGAGAAGGGCTGTTCCCGCCGTGCGGTGCACGGGACCGTGCCCGCCGTGCCGTGCGCGGGGTCGCTCCCGCCGTGCGGTACGGGCCTGCCGGAGCGGGGCGTCCGGCGATTAGGGTGGGTCCGGGCGCGCGAGAAGAACCTACGGGCGGGCCAAGCGCGTCCCACGGGGTAGAGCCGGGCGTATCGGACATCGGGAACGGTCGCCCCCACCCACCACGGCACAAGGGTGCTCGACCACATCAGGAGGCAGAGTGAACGGCGATCGTGACGAGATCCGCAGGGCCTGGGAGACACCCGTCGACGATCAGTCCGACGCGGAGCCCGCCGAGATGACGGGTGAGTTCACCATCGACTACACCCCGCCCGCCTGGTACACGCAGAACGCGTCGGGAGACGCGTCGGGCGCGGCGGCGGGGCCGGGCGCCTCCGTGACACCGCCCCCGCCGAGGGGGGCGCCGGTTTCCGTGCCCGGACTGCCTGACGGCAGTGGTTTCGAACCGCACCGGACGCCGGAGCCGGCCACACCCGCCTCCTCCCCTGTCCCCGTCGCGACGGCGGACGGTGACGGTGCGCCGGACCCGTTCGGGGGTGGTGATGTGGAGAGCGGGGCGACCATGCGCTTCTCATCGGCCGCGCTGAAGCGTGAGTTCGCCGAGCGTGACGCCGCCGCGGGGATCACGCCCCCGGAGACGGGTCCGGACGGAGCGGGGAGCGGGAGCTTCGATACGGCGGTCAGCCCGGGAACCGACGCCGAGGGCGCCACCGGCGCCGAAGCTGAGCCCAAGCGCGAGATGCGCTCCGGAGCCGGGCCCGAGGACGCCCCTCCAGCGGAAGCGGGCGCCGACTCCCTGTCGGGCGACTTCCCGGTGGCCGGTCCCGCGGTCTCCGACGAGGCCGACGGCGGGACAAACGGTGATCCGGACGACGGTACGGGCCCGGTCGCCCCGACGGCCGGGAACGCCTCCGGGCCGGGCACGGACGCCCGGCCCGCCACGGCCCTTGGAACAGACACGGACACAGGTGCGGGCATCGACGCCGATGCCGCCGTTATCGGTTCGGACACCGGTGCCGACGAGGACGCCGAGCCCGGTCCCGGCCATGGGCCCGATGCCGTGGTCGCCACCACCGACAGCGGACCCGCCGACACGCCCTCCCCGGAACTCCCCGTCCACGTACCCCCGCCCGCGCCGGCACCCTGGTCCCAGGCACCTTCCGCGCAGGGGGGACTGCCGCCGCTGCCGCCCGCCTTCCAGCCCGCGACTCCGCAGCCCTCCGCTCCCCCGTCGGCCCCGCAGTGGCCCGCACCGGTTCCCGCCGCCGACGTACCGGGGGGTTACGGCTTCCCACCGGGCCCGCACTCAACGCAGGTGCCACAGAGCCCGCGGACGCCGCCCGTCCAGCAACCGCCCGCGTACCCGAACACCCCTGCTCAGCAGGGCGGTTATGGGTTCCCGCAGGGCACCGAACCGCAGCCCCAGGCTCAGCCGCAGCCGCAGCCGCAGCCGCAGGCCCAGCCGTACCCGCCGCAGCCCTACCCGCCGCACCAGCACCAGCCGCAGCCCCGGAACGGTTACGGCTTCCCCCCGGCCCAGCCCCTGCCCCAGCCACCGGCCCACCCCACAGCTCAGCAGCCCCAGCCTCCGCAATTCCCCGGCCGGCTGGGCGGCGCCCCTCTGCCGCCGGTCCAGGGGACGTCTCAGTCGCCCGCACCCGTGGCAGCGCAGCAGCCGCCCGCCCCTGAGCCCGTTCAGCGGCAGCAGCCTCCACAGGCGTATCCCCCGCAGCACCCGTACGACGGTCAGCTGCCCCCACAGGCACAACCGTCCCCCCAGCCCCAGCCGTCCCACACCCCGCCCGTCGATCCACGCGCGGGCGCCGCCTGGCCCACGCCCGTCACCCACGATCAGCGTGAGCGTTCCGTCCCGGGCGCCCCGCTGGGGTACACGGCGGCCGTCGAACTGTCGTCGGACCGGCTGGTCCGGGGCAAGCAGAAGGCCAAGAGCAGCCGCAACCCCTCCTCGGCGTCCCGGTTCAAGCTCGGTGGCAAGAAGGAGGAGATCGAGCGGCAGCGGAAGCTGGAGCTGATCCGTACCCCCGTGCTGTCCTGCTACCGGATCGCCGTCATCAGCCTCAAGGGCGGTGTCGGCAAGACCACGACGACCACCGCACTCGGCTCGACCCTGGCCACCGAGCGGCAGGACAAGATCCTCGCCATCGACGCGAACCCGGACGCCGGTACGCTCGGCCGCCGGGTGCGTCGCGAGACCGGGGCGACCATCCGCGACCTGGTCCAGGCGATCCCGTACCTCAACTCCTACATGGACATCCGCCGGTTCACCTCCCAGGCGTCCTCCGGCCTGGAGATCATCGCCAACGACGTGGACCCGGCGGTCTCCACGGCCTTCAACGACGAGGACTACCGGCGGGCGATCGACGTCCTGGGCAAGCAGTACCCGATCATCCTGACCGACTCCGGTACCGGTCTGCTGTACAGCGCGATGCGTGGCGTGCTGGATCTCGCCGACCAGCTGATCATCATCTCGACGCCGTCGGTCGACGGTGCGTCCAGCGCCTCCACCACACTGGACTGGCTCTCGGCCCACGGGTACGCGGAGCTGGTGCAGCGCTCGCTGACGGTGATCTCCGGGGTACGTGAGACCGGAAAGATGATCAAGGTCGACGACATCGTGCGGCACTTCGAGACGCGCTGCCGGGGCGTCGTCGTCGTACCGTTCGACGAGCATCTGGCGGCCGGGGCCGAGGTCGACCTCGACATGATGCGTCCCAAGACCCGCGAGGCGTACTTCAACCTCTCCGCGCTCGTCGCCGAGGACTTCGCACGCGCCCAGCAACAGCAGGGGCTGTGGACGTCGGACGGCAGCAGCCCGCCGCCGCAGTACGCTCCGCCGATGCCCGGACCCCAGGGGCCGGGCCGACAGCCCTACGCGCCCGGGCAGCACCCGTCGGCGCGGCAGTCACAGCAGCCGAATCCTCAGCATCAGCCGTACGGCGGTCAGGCGCCGTCGCAACAGCCGTCTCCCCACCAGCCGTCTCCCCACCAGCCGTTTCCTCAGCAGTCGTTCCCTCAACAGCCGTATCCGCCACAGCAGCCCTATCCGGCCCAACAGCCCCCGCAGCAGTACCAATATCCGCAGTACCCGCAACCACCTCAACAGCACCAGACGCAACAGCCCCAGGCACAACAGCCCCACCCTCCGCAGCCGAGCCCCGACGACCTGCGGCAGTCGCCGCCCGGCACGGCCGGACCGGCCGGTCCGCCGTCTTCGCGACCGCCCCAGCAGTAGGCCAAGAGGTCTGGACCAATGAGGGCCCGCACCGCCCCCCGGTGCGGGTCCTTCGCGTATTACCGCAGACCACACGGGGTGTCCACGGACCGTTGACGCGGCTCGACCGCCGCTGGTAGACCTCGCATCACCAGCTGACGAACCCGAGAGCCATCCGCCATTCTCCGTGCGAGTCATGACGCGAGGTCCCGTCCATGGTCACAAGCGTTCCGCCCAGCTCTCCCCACCAGCCACGCCTTCGACTGCGCCTGCTCCTCGCCTCCGGTGTCGCCGCGCTCGCACTGGCGGCCGGATCGGTCTTACCCGGCGCTCCGCTGTCCCCGGCCGCGCAGAGCGCGCGGGCCGCCGACGGTGGAGACGGCAGGACCACGCTCACGGTCGCGGTGGCGCAGAGCGTCGACTCGTTGAGTCCGTTCCTCGCCCAGCGGTTGGTGAGCACCAGTGTCCACCGGCTGATGTACGACTTCCTGACGAACTACGATCCCCAGGACAACCACGCGATCCCCGGCCTGGCCACCACGTGGGAGCCGTCGGCGGACAAGCTGACGTGGACGTACACCATCCGCTCCGACGCCACCTGGTCGGACGGGCAGCGGGTCACCGCCGAGGACGCGGCCTGGACCTTCGACAAGATCATGACCGACGAAGCGGCGGCCACCGCGAACGGCAGCTTCGTCACCAACTTCAGGAAGGTGACGGCGGCCGGGCCGGAGAAGCTGGTCATCCAGCTGAAGCGGCCGCAGGCCACGATGACCGCGCTCGACGTGCCGATCGTCCCGAAGCACATCTGGGAGAAGGTCGGCGACTTCTCGAAGTTCAACAACGACACGGCGTTCCCGATCGTCGGTGACGGGCCGTTCGTCCTCACGGACTACAAGGTCGACAGTTACGTCAGGCTCAGGGCGAACAAGGACTTCTGGCGCGGCTCGCCGAAGTTCGACGAGATCGTCTTCCGCTACTACAAGGACCAGGACGCGGCCGTCGCGGCGCTGCGCAAGGGGGAGGTGTCCTTCGTCGCGGGCAGCCCGAGCCTGACGCCCGCCCAGTCGGCCTCGCTGAAGAACACCGAGAACATCAAGGTGAACGACGCACCGGGCAGGCGCTTCTACGCGCTGGCCGTCAACCCCGGTGCCCGCACCAAGGACGGTACGGAGTTCGGCGACGGGAATCCCGCGCTCCTCGACCAGCGGGTCCGGCAGGCGCTCTTCCTGGCCGTCGACCGCCGGACCGTCATCGACAAGGTGTTCCAGGGCCACGCGGTGGAAGGCGCGGGTTACATCCCGCCCCGCTTCTCCACGTACTTCTGGCAGCCGCCCGCCGAGCGGAAGCAGGCGTACGACCCGCGGCGGGCCGCCGCCCTCCTCGACAACGCCGGCTACCGGAAGAACGCCGCGGGCAAGCGCGTCGGCAAGGACGGCAGGCCACTGGACCTCCGCATCCTCTGCCACGCGACCGACCCCAACGACAAGGCGGTCGGCAAGTACCTCCAGGAGTGGTGGGGCGGCCTCGGCATCGGTCTGAAGGTCGACTGCCTCGACAACGTCACCGACCCCTGGTACGCCGGTGAGTACGACCTCGCCTTCGACGGCTGGTCCGTCAACCCGGACCCGGACTTCGTGCTGTCGATCCACACCTGCGCCGCCCTGCCCACCAGGCCGAGGACGTCCGCGACGACCGACAACTTCATCTGCGACAAGGAGTACGACAGGCTCTACGACCAGCAGCTCGCCGAGTACGACCCGGCGAGGCGCGCCGGAATCGTCAAGCGGATGGAGTCGCGGCTGTACGACTCCGGGTACATGAACGTCATGGCGTACCCGAACGCCGTGGAGGCCTACCGCACCGACCAGATCGAATCGATCACCACGATGCCGGCCGCCGCGGGCAACATCTGGGGACAGGACGGCTACTGGAGCTGGTGGTCGGCGGTCCCGGCCGGATCGTCGGCCGACGGTGGCGGTGGCGGTGGGTCGACGGGGGTGCTCATCGGCGTCGGTGCGGCCGTCGTCGTCCTGGCCGGTGGCGGGCTGCTGATCGCCCTGCGGCGCCGGTCCACCGCGGAGGACCGTGCCTAGCCATGAGCGCTGACGACACTCCCGCGTCCATGACGGTCGCCACGGGCGTGGACCGCGCCGGGGCCGGGGGCCCGGCGGAGGCCGGTCCCCCGGCCCGTGGTCCGCGAACCCGCGCCTATCCGCTTTACGTGGCGGGCAAGTTGGGCGGCGCAGCCGTCTCCCTGTTCGCCGTGCTGGTGACCAGCTTCTTCCTCTTCCGGCTGATACCCGGCGATCCCGTCAAGCAGATGACCGGCGGACGGCAGGTCTCGAACGAGCAGATCACCTCCATGCGACGGGAGTTCGGCCTCGACCTGCCGCTGTGGGAGCAGTTCACCCACTACTGCGGCAAGGCGCTCACCGGGGACCTCGGCACGTCGTACCAGTTCCGCGCGCCGGTCGTCGACAAGATCTCCGAGGCACTGCCCGCGACCCTGTTGCTGACCGGTACCGCCTTCGTCCTCCACACCGTCATCGGGATCTGGCTGGGTTCGCGCTCCGCCTGGCGCGGCGGATCGGCCGGGGACCGCTTCCACACCGCGCTCGCGCTGACGCTCTACTCGGTGCCGTCGTTCTGGCTGGGTCTGCTGCTGATCGTCACGCTGTCGGTGGGCGTCGGGCCGGTCCCCGGACTCTTCCCGACCGGCGGCATGGAGTCGGGCGACGGGAGCGGCTTCGGGTACGTCCTCGACGTCGGCCACCACCTGGTGCTGCCGGTCGTCACCCTCGTCGCCGTCGAGTACGCGCGCACCCTGCTGGTGATGCGGTCCTCACTGCTCGACGAGATGGACGGCGACTATCTGACGACGGCCCGCGCGAAGGGGCTGCGGGACGACCTCGTACGCCGTCGGCATGCCGTGCCGAACGCCCTGCTGCCGACCGCGACCCTGCTCTTCGTCAACCTCGGCAACACGGTGGCGGGCGCGATCCTGGTCGAGACCGTGTTCTCCTGGCCCGGTCTCGGCGGCCTCTTCTACCAGGCGCTGAGCGTGCCCGATCTGCCTCTGGTGCAGGGGCTGTTCTTCGTCTTCGCCGCGGCGGTGATCCTGATGAACACGCTCGCCGACCTGATCCTTCCGCTGCTCGATCCCAGGGTGGGCCGATGACGACCTCGGCCGACGCGGTGGGAAGCGCGGGGCCGCGCGCCCTGGCACGGGCCCGCAGGCGCCGGGCCCTCGCCCTGTTCTGGCGGCGGTACCGGCGCCGTCGTGCCGGGCTCGTCGGCCTCGCCGTTCTCGTACTGATCGCACTCCTGGCGCTGCTCGCCCCCGTCCTGGTGGGTTCGGACTCGCTGAGCGTCACCGCCGCTCCGGGCGGTCCGATGGAGTCACCGAGCGCCCGGTTCCCGCTGGGGACCGACCAGTTCGGGCGCAGCCTGCTGGCGCTGCTGCTGTGGGGCACCCGGGTCTCGCTGACGGTCGGGCTCCTCGCGGCGTTCCTCTCGGTGGCCATCGGGGCCCTGGTGGGAATCACCGCGGGGCACTTCGGCGGCTGGTACTCGACGGTGGTCATGCGGATCACCGACTGGTTCCTGGTCATGCCCACCCTGGTGCTCGCGATCGCGCTGGCCACCGTGCTGTCGCACTCCCTCTGGACGACCGTCCTGGCGATCGGCGTGACCACCTGGCCGACGACGGCCCGGCTGGTGCGCGCCCAGACGCTGTCCGTCGAGTCGCGCCCGTACGTCGAACGGGCCCGCGCGCTCGGCGGCGGCCACCGGCACATCATGTCCCGCCATGTGCTGCCGAACGTGATACCGCTGATCCTCGCCCAGACCACGCTGGTGATCTCCACCGCCATTCTCACCGAGGCGACCCTCGCCTTCCTGGGACTCGGCGATCCCATGATCGTCTCCTGGGGCGGGCTGCTCCAGGACGCCCGCGAGGCGGGTGCGGTCAGCTCCGGCGACTGGTGGTACCTCACCCCGCCCGGACTCGCCATCGCGGTGGTCGCGCTCGCCTTCACCCTGTGCGGACGCACCATCGAATCCGTACTCAACCCAAGGACGGAGAAGGGCCGTTGACATCCTCCACGACCGGTCGGCCGCTGCTCGACGTCAGGAACCTCCAGGTGACCTACGGTTCGGGCGCCCTCGCCGTCCCCGCCGTACGCGGCGTCGACCTGCGGGTGGAAGCCGGCCGGAAGCTGGGCATCGCCGGGGAGTCCGGCTGCGGGAAGTCGACACTGGCGCTGGCGCTGCTGCGGCTGCTGCCCGCGTCGGCGAAGCTGTCCGGCGAGATCCTGCTGGACGGCGAGGACGTCCTCACCATGCGATGGGGGCGGCTGCGGGCCGTGCGCTGGGCGGGGGCGTCGATCGTCTTCCAGGGCGCGATGCACTCGCTGAACGCCGTGCACCGCGTCGGCGACCAGATCGCCGAACCGGTCCTGCTCCATCGCGGGACGACCCGGGCGGCGGCCCGGAGGCGGGCCGGGGAACTGCTGGAACAGGTCGGGCTGCCCGCCGCACGGGCGAGCGCCTATCCGCACGAGCTGTCCGGCGGCCAGCGCCAGCGCGTGATGATCGCGATGGCGCTGGCCTGTGATCCCGAGCTGGTCGTCGCGGACGAGCCGACCACCGCGCTGGACGTGATGATCCAGGCGCAGATCCTCCGGCTGATCGAACAGCTCGTCGCGGGCCAGGGACTCGGCCTGATCATGATCAGCCACGATCTGGCGGTGCTGGCCGACACCTGCGACCGGCTGGCGGTGATGTACGCGGGCCGGATCGTGGAGGAGGGCCCCGCCCGGCAGGTGTACGAGAACGCCCTGCACCCCTACGCGAGCGCGCTGTCCACCGCCTTCCCCAGGATCGGCGACCCCGCGTCCCGGCACGCCCCGCGCGGTCTGCCCGGTGACCCGCCGGACCCGTCGGCGCTGCCGTCGGGCTGTACGTTCCACCCGCGCTGCCCGGTCGCCGTCGACTCCTGTGCGACACGGGACCCGGAGCTGTGGGACGCGGGAGCCGGGCGGCGGGCCGCCTGTGTGCTCGTGGGGCCGCCGGGACAGGGCCGCACCGGGGCCGCCGGAGTCACCGGGGCCGGCTCGCCGGCCGGGCACGGCACCCCGGACGTCAGGAGCACCCCGTGACCGTCCCGCCCCCTCCCCCGCCGCTGCTCGGCGCGGACGGACTGGAGGTCACCTTCCCCGGCCGGCGTGGAGCCGCCGCGGCACGGGCCGTCGACGGCGTCGACCTCGCCATCCGGCCGGGCGAGATCGTCGCGCTGGTCGGCGAGTCGGGCTGCGGCAAGACGACGCTGGCCCGCGCGCTGCTGGGGCTGGTCCCGCCGACGTCCGGCCGGGTGACATTCGACGGCGTCCCGCTCGGCTACTCGGGGCGGGCCCTGAAGGCGTACCGCAGGCGGGTGCAGCTGGTCCTCCAGGACCCCAGCGGCTCGCTCAACCCCCGGCACACGGTGTACGACGCGGTGGCGGAGGGGCTGCGCATCCACGGGTACGGGGGTGACGAGCGGGCGGCGGTCACGCGGGCGCTGTCACGGGCCGGGCTGCGGCCGCCCGAGCGGTTCCTCCTGCGCCGTCCGCGTGAACTGTCCGGTGGCCAGCGGCAGCGGGTGGTGATCGCGGGTGCGCTGGTCCTCGAACCCGAACTCATCGTGGCGGACGAGCCGGTGGCGTCGCTGGACGCGTCCGTGCGCGGTGAGATCCTGGCACTGCTGCTGCGGCTCCGGGACGAACTGGGCCTGTCCGCACTGGTGGTGACGCACGATCTGGGGCTGGCGTGGAACATCGCCGACCGGGTGGCGGTGATGTACCTCGGCCGGATCGTCGAGACCGGTGACGCGGAGAAGATACTGACGCGACCTCAGCACCCTTACACCCAGGCACTGTTGTCGGTCCTGCCGGAGGCGCAGGGCGATCCGGTGATTCTGTCGGGCGAACCGCCGGACCCGTCCCGGGTGCCGTCCGGCTGCCGGTTCCACACCCGCTGCCGGATTCTCGCCTCGGGCGAGGCGGAGCGTGCCGGGGTCGCCGACGCGTGCCGCACGGAGGACCTGCCGGTGCTCGCGGGCGACGGCGGGACCCGTGTGGCGTGCCACTGGGCGACGGCGGTCGCCGCCGCTCCACCGTCCTCCTCGGAGACCTCCGCCACGACGGAGGCGGAGCGGGGGTAGGGCCGGGGCCGGTCCCGGAGGCGGCCCGGTGCCACGGGCGCCGGGCGGCGGATCAGCCCCGTTCGGCCGCCGCCACCAGCTCGCTCGCGCGCTTCACATCGGCGGCCATCGCCACGAGCAGCGCGTCGATCGAGTCGAACTTCTCCTGGCCCCGGACGTAGGCGAGGAAGTCGACGGCGACATGGAGCCCGTACAGGTCGAGCCCGACGCGGTCGATCGCGTACGCCTCCACCGTCCGGTTCTTGCCGTCGAACTGCGGGTTCATGCCGACCGAGATCGCGGCGGGCATCGCCTCGCCGTCCACGTGCAACCAGCCAGCGTAGACGCCGTCGGCGGGGATCGCGGTGTGCGGCAGCGTCTGTACGTTCGCCGTGGGGAAGCCCAGTTCACGGCCGCGCCGCGCGCCGTGGACCACGACGCCCTCGACGCGGTGCGGGCGGCCGAGGATCTCGGCGGCCCCCGCCACATCGCCCTCGGCGGTCAGCCGACGGGTCAGCGTGGAGGAGAACGGTTCGCCGCCGCCCGCCTCACCGCTCACATACAGGTCGATGACCTCGACGCTGTAGTCGTGGGCCGGGCCCAGCTCGGTGAGGAGCTGGACGTTCCCCGCCGCACGGTGACCGAAGCGGAAGTTCGGGCCCTCGATGACCAGCCGGGCGTGCAGCTTGTCGACCAGGACCTTGGCGATGAAGTCGGCGGGCGCGAGCTTCGAGAACTCGGTCGTGAACGGCAGGATCAGCACCGCGTCCACCCCCAGCTCCGCCATCAGCTCCGCACGGCGGTGGTGCGGCGCGAGCAGCGGCGGATGGCTGCCGGGCCTGACGACCTCGCTGGGGTGCGGGTCGAACGTGACGACGACGGACGGCAGCCCCAGCTCGCGCGCCCGCTCGACCGCCCGGCCGATGATCAGCTGGTGTCCGCGGTGCACCCCGTCGTAGGAGCCGATGGTGACGACGCTGCGTCCCCAGTCCTGGGGGATGTCCTCCAAGCCACGCCAGCGCTGCACTCTCACCGCTCCTCGCCCGAACCCGTGTACGTGATTGTCGATTACGCAGGTCTAAGACTGCCATGCCCGGGCCCCCCGGCCCGCATCGGCATCGGGGTGCGGGAGCACAGCGTCTCCAGTGTCCGTCGCGCGCCGGGGCCGACCACGGCCGCCCACTCCTGCGGGGCGTCCTCCAGCCGGCCCAGGACGGACGCGGCGAATTCGGGAAACTCGCGGGCGAGTTCGGCGAGTTCCCGGTCGAAGCGGGACGCGCCCTCCGGAGTACGGACGAGGAGCGTCCCGGCCCGGTGCACCAGGGCCAGGGTGCGGGATTCCGGTCCCCGGTCCGCGCCGGCGGCGGCCCGGAGCAGCGCGGCGAGGACGTCCGGATCGGGCCGTGCGCCCTGTTCCGCTGCCAGCAGCTCCTCCAGCAGCTCCGCCCGCGCCTCCCGGGAGTCCGGGCTGCCCGGGGCGGCGAGCACCGGGGCGAGCGCGGCGCGCACCGGCCCGGGGCGGTCCCGCAGCAGACCGGTGACCAGTGGCCTGAGCAGGGCGCGGGCGGCGGGTCCGTGTTCCAGCCTGCGGTCGATGTACGCGGCGGCGGCCCCGGCGTCGTCCGGGTGGTGGTCCAGGTACTCGCGTACGAGATCCGCGGCGTGCAACGCCAGCGCCGGGGAGTCCGTCCCGGCCAGCGCCGACAGGACCTCGCCGGCTGCGTCGCCGGGCCGTGCGAGGCACTGCCGGAACGCCGCGAGCACCGGCTCGGGATGGGAGGTGAGGGCTTCGGCGAGAGCGGCCACGGAGGCGGACCTGCCGGGGTCCCCCGCGGCGAGGGCCCGCAGGGCGGCGGGCAGATGACGCTCCCGGGTGGCCGGGTCCTGGACGAGCACGGTGAGTGCGGGGCCCCGGACATCGGGCTCGTCGGGGCGCGACAACAGGGCGACGGCGCAGCGGTGCAGCAGGACGCGGTCGGCGGGGTCCGCGGTGTACGGGGCGACGGCCCGCGCGTGGGTGGCCGCGTCGGTCCACCGCTCGGGCCGGGCGTCGTCCCGGGCCCAGCGGTCCACGGCGCGGCACATCGCGGACGGCTCGTCCTCGGCGAGCGCGGCGAGGAGTTCACCGGCACGGGGATGGGCGGTCACGACGAGCGCTTCGACCAGATCGTCGACGGCGAGGTCCCTGCGGGCGTAGAGCAGGGCCTGCGCGGCGGCGGCGACCGTGGGCCGCATCGACTCCCCACCGTCGACCGCGTCGAAGGTCAGGGGGCGCTCGTCGGTGAACCAGCGGCAGAGCAGCGGCTGTACGGTCCGTGGCGCGGCGGCGAGCCGACGGGCGGCCGCGTCCAGATACCGTTCGCCGCAGTCCGCGCCGGGCGGCCCGTCGGCGGTCACGAGTCGCCGTAACAGATCGAGCCGGTCCGCCTCGGGCAGCCGCGGCCTCGGCCAGAACCACGGCCCGAACTCCGCGTACGCCGACCGCTCGCCCGGCCCGCCCGCGCGGCCGGGCCGTCGGGTGACCCACCCGGCGAGCGCCCGGAGCACTTCGAGGTAGGGGCGTGCGTCGGGCACCCGGAGCAGCGTCCCCGCGAGCAGCCGGGCGGCCCACCAGCGCGCCTCGTCCGCCCGCGCGGGGTCCACGGGGTGGGACGGCGCAGTGTCAGGGGCGGGTGCCGTGCCGGAGGCCGACGCCGTGTCAGGGGCCGGCGCCATGTCTGAAGCGGGCGCCGTGTCAGGGGCCGGCGCCATATCTGAAGCGGGTGCCGTGTCAGGGGCCGGCGCCATGTCTGAAGCGGGCGCCGTGTCAGGGGCCGGCGCCATGTCTGAAGCGGGCGCCGCAGCCGAGACAGGTGCCGCCACGGAGGCTGCCGCCGCGCGTACGGACGCGCGGGCCGTGGGCACCCGGAGAGCCGGTGGCGCCGGAGCCGGTGGCGCCGACCGGTTCAGGGCGTCGGCCAGACCGGCCATCCGGCGGGCCAGCGCGTCCGTACCGTGGCGGCGCTCCAGCAGCAGCAGCGCCTGGATCACGGGGCCGACGCGGTGCCGGGGCACGGGAAGGACCCGGGTGCCCGGCGGCTGCGCCGGACCGCCCCGCGCGCCCCTCCCCGGACGGCCCGGCACAGCCGTCGGCGTCACCGCCGCCGCGCCCGTACCCGCACCCGCACCCGCACCCGCACCCGGGGCCCGTCCGGGCATCGGCTCGGACGGTTCCCGCCGTTCGGAACGCTCCTTCTCCGGCCGCCGCTCCCTCTCCGGCCGGGGGCAGAGCCGTCCGTCCCCTCGGGCCCGGGGCGGACCGCCCCGCTCCCCCGGCATCGGCGCGTCCGCACCCCATCGGTGCACCAGCGCGTGCAGTGCCGCGTCCACGTCCAGGTGCGCCCCCTGCACCCAGTCCCCCAGCTCCTCGTGGGCGAAGCGGTAGCCCGTGCCCGCCGCGACCAGCAGCCCCTCCGTCAGGACGGCCGCCGCCCAGCCCGTGTGCCACGGGAAGATCTCCTCGAACGCGGCCCGGTCCAGTTCGCCCTGTCCCGGTCCGAGGCACCGCCTCGCCGCCTCGTGGACCCGTCCCGCAACCCGCGCCGCCGTTCGGCGTACCTCTGCGCCGCGCGGGGCGGGACCGCTCCGCGCGGTGACACGGACCGCGATGCGCAGACACATCAGGTCCAGATGGGCGGCGAACACGTCCTCGGTGCCGGGCCGTCCGGGCACATCGGCGGGTAGCTCCTCCCGCACCCCGGCGAGCAGCCGCAGGGTGAGCGGATGCCGGTCGGCGACGGGGGCCACGGCGCCGGGCGGCAGGGCGTACCGTTCACGGGCCCGTTCCGCCTGGCGCGCGGTCAGATCGCCGATCCGGACGGCCGGCGGCAGCGCGGGGGCGGGCCGTGCGGGACGGTACAGCGCGCCGGGCGGCCAGTGGGTGCCGGCCGTCCCCCAGTGCTCGGGCCGGCAGGCGATCACCAGTCGCGCCCTGTTCGCCGTCAGCCAGCCGGTCGTGGCGGTGGTCCAGCCCGCGGGGCGGTGGGCGAGTGCGGGCGGCATCTCCTCGGGGCCGTCGAGGAGCACGAGGAGTGGGCTGCCCCAGGCGACGGCGAGCCCCGCGACGCGCTCGGGGGTGGTGTCGGCCATGGCGCCCCGCGCCCCGGCGGCAGTGACGATTCGCCCGGCCCGGCGCAGGGTGCGGGCGACCGCGTCGGCCAGCGAGGTGTCGTCGGCCCGCAGATCGGCGCCGCGCAGCCGGACGGTGAGTGCCGGGACGGTGCCCCGGGCCCGGCGCGCGGCGAGCGCGGCGAGTTCCGTCGTGCGCCCGGTGCCCGGCTCGCCGACGAGTCCGAGGACCACGGGGCCGCCCGGGTCCTCGCGCGCGGCGGTGAACGCCGCGAGCTCGGCGGCGATCCCGGGACGTTCGACCGGCTCGGGCCGCGTGTCCACCGGACGGCCGACCGCCGGACCGTCCGGGGCCGTGGTCAGCCGGGACGCTCCCGCGAGGTTCAGATCGCGCCCGTACCCGGGCACCACCACCGCGTTACGGCGTACCAGCTCGGCCAGTACCGGCTCGTCGTCCCGGCCCCACAGCGGCATGGCGAGCCCGGCGGCCGGATGTCCCGCGCTCAGCCGGGTGCCGAGGACGGCGAGCACCGCGCCGGTCTCCGGGTCGACGACCGGGCCGCCCACCGCCGCACCGCCCGACCGCAGCGCGTCCCGGCCGTCGGTGCCGAGCGCCAGCTCCATCGCCTCGCCGACCGGACGGCTGCGTCCGCCGCAGGTGTAGGTGGCCGTGGCCGGCCCGAGCACCCGCGCCTCCCGCCAGCCGTGGGCGGCGATCCGTACGTACGCGCCGGGTTCGATACGGCCTCGGACGGCGATCGGCAGCGGCCGTACGCCGAGCGTGTCCGTCCCGTCGGTGCGCAGCAGTGCGAGGTCCAGCTCAGGCAGAGCGATGACGGTGTCGGGACCGGCGGGACAGGTCCGGCCGTCCGCCCCGTGCAGCACGAGGCCGGTCCGGCCGTCGACGGCCTCGTGGCTGGTGACGACCGTGCCCCGGTCGTCCGCGACGAACCCGGTGCCCCGGGGCCGTCCGTTCTGATCGCAGATCGTGATCAGCGCCGACCGGCTCCCGCTACCCATGCGTACGACGGTAAGCCGGGAATGATCACCCCATGCACCGCTGGTGATGAAAGCGCCCCCCGGCGCACCCCTTGTTCACTCCGAGCGCCCGTCCATCGGAGTGAATACGCGAGGTGAGTTGGACAGCATGTCCGAGGGGGGACGGTGGAGCGGGCGGCGGGGGCCGCCCGCTCCGCTCAGGACTCAGGGCTCAGGACTCAGGCGAAGACGGCGAGGCTCTTGGCCTTGCCCCGCTGGTCCTCGACGAGGACCAGGAAGCGGCCGTCGGGTCCGAAGACCGCGACCGGCTTGCCCTCCGGGTAGCCGGGCATGTCCACCCGCACCCCGTTGAGCAGCAGTTTGGCCCGCTTCTCGTCGACGTCCCAGCGCGGGAACGCCGACGCGGCCGCCTCGGCGACGGGCATCACGGTCAGTTCCCGCTGGTGCAGGTCGAGCGACTTCGCCGCGTCGATCCCGTACGGTCCGACCCGGGTGCGCCGCAGCGCGGTCAGATGTCCTCCGACACCGAGCCCGGCGCCCAGGTCGCGGGCGATGGCGCGGATGTACGTGCCGGACGAGCAGACGACCGAGACGACGAGGTCGACGACCGGGGTCCCGTCCTCCGCCACCGCCGGGCGGACGTCGTAGACGCGGAAGGACGAGATGGTCACCGGGCGGGCCGGGATGTCGAACTCCTCGCCGCCCCGGACCCGGGCGTACGACCGCTTGCCGTCGATCTTGATGGCGCTGACCTTCGACGGGACCTGCATGATCCGGCCGGTCAGTGCGGCGACCCCGGCGTCGATGCCCTCGCGCGTCACCCCGGAGGCGTCGGTGGACGAGGTGATCTCGCCCTCCGCGTCGTCGGTGACGGTGTCCTGGCCGAGCCGGATCGTGCCCAGGTACTCCTTCTCGGTCAGCGCGAGGTGGCCGAGGAGCTTGGTGGCCTTCTCCACGCCGAGGACGAGTACCCCGGTCGCCATCGGGTCCAGCGTGCCGGCGTGGCCGACCCGCCGGGTGCGGGCGATGCCGCGCATCTTGGCGACCACGTCGTGCGAGGTGAAGCCGGCCGGCTTGTCGACGATGACCAGGCCGTCCGGCACCCCCGCGGCGCCCTCGTCCGAGGCCGCCGTGTTCGCGCCCCGTGCCCGGGGCGTCCTGCTCCGCTCTGTCATTCGGACGCCGGGGCTTCGTTCTCGTCGGTCCCGTCGGTCTCGTCCTCGGGCTTGCGGTACGGGTCGGCGTCACCGGCGTACTTCGCACCGGTCGACACCTGGCGCACCTCCGCGTCCTTCGCCCGCGCCTTGTCGAGAAGGTCCTCGATGGTGCGGGCGTTGTCCGGCAGGGCGTCCGGGACGAAGGCCAGGGACGGCGTGTGGCGGACCCCGGTCTGCCGGCCCACCTCGGACCGGAGGACGCCCTTGGCGCTCTCCAGCGCGGCGGCCGAGGCCGCCCGCTCCTCGTCGTCGCCGTAGACCGTGTAGAAGACCGTGGCCTCCCGCAGGTCCCCGGTGACCCGGGCGTCCGTGATCGTCACGAATCCGAGCCGCGGGTCTTTGATACGCCGGTCCAGGGTCTCCGCGACCACGACCTGGATCCGATCGGCCAGCTTGCGGGCCCGCGCGTTGTCGGTCACCGGTCCGTCACTCTTCCTTCTGGGTTTTGCTTACGGTCTGACGTTGTTGCGATGTGCTGATCCACGACGGAGTTCAGTCCTCGTCGCTGTGCAGCCGCCGTCGAACCGACAGCAGCTCCACCTCGGGACGGGCCGCGACCATGCGCTCGCACCGGTCCAGCACGTCCGAGAGGTGTCCGGTCTCCCCGGAGACCATCGCGAGGCCGATCTCGGCCCTGCGGTGGAGGTCCTGGTCGCCCGTCTCCGCCACGCTCACCGCGTACTTGCGCTGGAGCTCGGCGACGATCGGACGTACGACGGAGCGTTTCTCCTTCAACGAACGTACGTCGCCGAGGAGCAGATCGAAGGACAGCGTCCCCACATACATAGGTGTCCGGATGTCCCGCCGGTTCGGGTTCGCGCCCCGCCAGTGCTTGGCGGGGACACAAGAACCGTACACGGAACGGCCGGGGCCGATCGACGGAAATACGACCCGTCGACCGGCCCCGACTGTTGAGGTACGGGTCAGCCTCGCGGCTTCTCGCGCATCTCGTACGTCGCGATGACGTCGTCGATCTTGATGTCGTTGAAGTTTCCGAGGTTGATACCGCCCTCGAAGCCTTCGCGGATCTCGGTGACGTCGTCCTTGAAGCGGCGCAGACCGGAGATGTTGAGGTTCTCCGCGATGACCTTGCCGTCGCGGAGCAGGCGCGCCTTGGTGTTGCGCTTGACCTCGCCGGACCGGACCAGCACACCGGCGATGTTGCCCAGCTTGGACGAACGGAAGACCTCGCGGATCTCCGCCGTACCCAGCTCGACCTCTTCGAACTCCGGCTTGAGCATGCCCTTGAGGGCCGCTTCGATCTCTTCGATCGCCTGGTAGATGACCGAGTAGTACCGGACGTCCACACCCTCGCGCTCGGCCATCTGCGCGGCACGCCCCGCGGCGCGCACGTTGAAGCCGATCACGATGGCGTCGGAGCCGGTCGCCAGGTTGATGTCCGACTCGGTGACCGCACCCACACCGCGGTGCAGGACCCGGATGTCGACCTCTTCGCCGACGTCGAGCTGGAGCAGCGAGGACTCGAGGGCCTCCACCGAACCGGACGCGTCGCCCTTGATGATGAGGTTGAGTTCCTGGACCAGACCGGCCTTGAGCGCCTCGTCCAGGTTCTCCAGGGAGAACCGGACACCCCTGCGGGCGAAGTTGGCGTTGCGCTCACGAGCGGCACGCTTCTCGGCGATCTGACGGGCCGTACGGTCCTCGTCCACCACCAGGAAGTTGTCGCCGGCGCCCGGGACGTTGGTGAGACCCAGTACGAGGACGGGGGTCGAAGGACCCGCTTCCTCGACGTTGCCGCCCTTGTCGTCGAGCATGGCGCGGACTCGGCCGTAGGCGTCACCGACGACCATCGTGTCACCGACGCGGAGCGTTCCGCGCTGGACGAGCACCGTGGCGATGGCGCCCCGGCCGCGGTCGAGGTGGGACTCGATCGCGATGCCCTGCGCGTCCTGGTCCGGGTTGGCCCGCAGGTCGAGCGAGGCGTCGGCGGTGAGGACGACGGCCTCCAGGAGAGCCTCGATGTTGAGGCTCTGCTTGGCGGAGATGTCGACGAACATCGTGTCGCCGCCGTACTCCTCGGCCACCAGCCCGAACTCGGTGAGCTGACCGCGCACCTTGGTCGGGTCGGCACCCTCGACGTCGATCTTGTTGACCGCGACCACGATCGGCACATCGGCCGCCTTGGCGTGGTTCAGCGCCTCGATCGTCTGGGGCATCACACCGTCGTTCGCCGCCACCACGAGGATCGCGATGTCGGTCGACTTGGCACCACGGGCACGCATGGCGGTGAACGCCTCGTGGCCCGGGGTGTCGATGAAGGTGATCTTGCGGTCCTCGCCATTGACCTCGGCGGAGACCTGGTACGCACCGATGTGCTGCGTGATGCCGCCGGCCTCGCCCGCGATGACGTTCGTCTTGCGGATCGCGTCCAGCAGGCGGGTCTTTCCGTGGTCGACGTGACCCATGACGGTCACCACCGGCGGACGGGAGACCAGGGCCTCTTCGCCGCCCTCGTCCTCGCCGAACTCGATGTCGAAGGACTCCAGCAGCTCGCGGTCCTCCTCCTCCGGGCTGACGATCTCCAGGACGTAGTTCATCTCGTCCGCGAGGAGCTTCAGCGTCTCGTCGGAGACGGACTGCGTGGCGGTGACCATCTCGCCGAGGTTCATCATCACGGCGACGAGCGACGCCGGGTTGGCGTTGATCTTCTCCGCGAAGTCGGTCAGGGAGGCACCGCGCGACAGCCGGACGGCCTGTCCGTTGCCACGGGGCAGCATGACGCCGCCCACCGACGGGGCCTGCATGGCCTCGTACTCCTGGCGCCTCTGCCGCTTCGACTTGCGACCACGACGCGCGGGACCGCCGGGACGGCCGAACGCGCCCTGTGTGCCACCGCGGGCGCCTGGACCACCGGGACGACCACCGAAGCCGGGACGGCCGCCGAAACCGCCGCCACCACCGGGACGACCGGCACCGCCGCCGCCACCACCGGGACGACCGGCGAAGCCACCGCCGCCACCGCCGCCGCCACCGGGACGACCGGCGAAGCCGCCGCCGCCACCGGGACGACCGGCGCCGCCACCGGCACCGCCGGGACGACCGCCGCCGCCCGCACCGGGACCACGGCCACCGCCGGGGCCACCGCCGGGACGCGGACCCGCGGCCGGACGCTGCGGCATCATGCCCGGGTTCGGACGGTAACCGGCGGGACCGCCGCCGGGACGGGGAGCCTGCGGACGGGGCATGCCGCCCGGAGTCGGACGGGCACCGCCCTGACCCTGGGGACGCGGAGCGCCGCCGGGACCGCCCTGCGGACGCGGGGCGCCGGGACCACCCTGGCCACCACCGGGACGCGGAGCGCCACCGCCGGGACGGGGCGCCTGGGGGCGCGCCATGCCGGTGGAACCGCCGGAGGTGAAGGGGTTGTTGCCGGGACGGGGACCCGCCGGACGCGCGCCGCCGGGGCGCGGGGCGCCCTGACCGGCCGGACGCGCCGGACGCTCGCCGCCACGGCCGCCGTCGCGCTGGCCACCGTCGCGCTGACCGCCGGCCGGGGCCGGACGGGCGGGGCGGGGGCCGGGGGTGGCACCCGCGGGACGCGGGGCCTGCTGCTGCGGAGCGGCCGGCTGGGCCGGCTCCGGAGCGGAGAACTCGGCCACGGGCACCGGAGTGACCGGGGCGGGCTTGGGCGCGGGCTTCGGGCCCGGACGGGGGCCCGCGGCCGGCGTGGGAGCCGGGGCGCTGCTCGGGGCCTCGGGGGCGGCAGGCTTGCTGGCCGGGACACCGGGCTTCGGGGCAGCGGGACGTGCCGAGGCGGCCGGGGAGGGCGCCGCGGGCTTCGAGGGCGCGGCCTTGCGGGGCGCGCCGGGCTTGGCAGCGGACTTGCCGGCGTTGCCGCCGGGCCCCTGCAGTGCGTCAGTCAACTTGCGTACAACCGGCGCCTCGATCGTCGAGGACGCCGAACGGACGAATTCACCGAGTTCTTGGAGCTTGGCCATGACGACCTTGCTCTCGACGCCGAACTCCTTGGCGAGTTCGTATACCCGGACCTTAGCCACTTCGCTCCTTTTAGGTCCGGGTTACCGCCGGACCGTCGCTACTTCATGGGCGTACTCATCGCGTACTCATCGAGTGCTCATCGCAATCTCGACCTACTTCCAACTCGCGAGGTACCTGACCGCACGGGGACCCGTGCCGTTCCGTGTTCTTGCTTCGTACGTCTTCTTGCCGTCCTACGGTCCCGTCCGCCCGACGAACCGCTGCAACGCGGTGGAATCGAACGGCCCCTGGGCCTTGAAGGCCCGGGGGAAGGCCCGGCGGCGAACCGCCAGGTCGAGACAGTCGGAGGCGGGGTGGATGTACGCACCCCGGCCGGGCAGCGTACCGCGTGGGTCGGGTACACACTCGTTCCCGTCCACCACGATGCGCAGCAGCTCACTCTTGGCCGCTCGCTCCCGGCATCCCACGCAGGTTCGCTCGGGGCAAACCAGGGCTTGCGTCCGGCCAGACACGTCCAAGTCTACCTCCCCGCACCGGCCGCACCCCTTTGGGGCAAAAACCGAACGGATGTTGTCGTGATCTCAGCGGCGTACTGCCCAGATCTATTCCCTGAGGGCGCCCCGGCGCGACCCATTTTCCGACGGCCGGACCACCGTCACCACCCGGTGACGGGCCGCGCGCCGGGACCGGATCAGTTCCGCTCGGCCCGCTCCCGGGCCCGCTCGGCGCGCTCCCGGTCGGCGGTGTCGCGCTCGGCGTCGGTCTCGGTGTCCGGGCGGATGTCGATGCGCCAGCCGGTGAGACGGGCGGCGAGGCGGGCGTTCTGCCCCTCCTTGCCGATCGCCAGCGACAGCTGGTAGTCGGGTACGACGACCCTGGCGGAGCGGGCACCGAGATCCACGATGTCGACCGCGCTCACCCGTGCGGGTGACAGCGCGTTGGCGACCATCTCGGCCGGATCGTCCGACCAGTCGACGATGTCGATCTTCTCACCGTGCAGCTCGGCCATGACATTGCGCACACGGCCGCCCATCGGGCCGATGCAGGCGCCCTTGGCGTTGAGCCCGGAACGGGTCGAACGGACGGCCATCTTCGTGCGGTGGCCGGCCTCGCGGGCGATGGCCGCGATCTCGACGGAACCGTCGGCGATCTCCGGGACCTCCAGCGCGAAGAGCTTCTTCACCAGGTTGGGGTGGGTACGCGACAGTGTCACGGACGGCCCGCGGACGCCCTTGGCGACCCGGACGACATAGCTGCGCAGCCGCAGTCCATGGGTGTACTCCTCGCCCGGCACCTGCTCCTGGACGGGCAGCATCGCCTCCATGCGGCCGATGTCGACGAGGACGTTCTTGGGGTCCTTGCCCTGCTGGACGACGCCGGTGACGACGTCGCCCTCCCGGCCCGCGTACTCACCGAACGTCTGGTCGTCCTCGGCGTCGCGCAGCCGTTGCAGGATGACCTGCTTGGCGGTGCTCGCCGCGATCCGGCCGAAGTCCGACGGGGTGTCGTCGAACTCCTTTGGCTCCTGGCCCTCTTCGAGGTCGGCCGGGTCCTCCTTCGCCCACACCGTCACATGGCCGTTCTCACGGTCGAGCTGCACCCGCGCCCGGCGGTGGCTTCCCTCGGTGCGGTGGTAGGCGATGAGGAGGGCCGACTCGATCGCCCCGACCAACAGGTCGAAGGAGATCTCCTTCTCGCGGACCAGACCCCGCAGGGCACTCATGTCGATGTCCACGGCTACGCCTCCTCTTCCTTCTTGTCCTTGCGGCTGAATTCGATCTCCACGCGCGCCTTGGCGATCTCCGCGAAGGAGACCCGGCGGGACGTGGGCCTGCGGCCCTTGACGCCCGGCACTTCGAGGTCGAGTCCCTCGTCGTCGACGCCGAGGACACGGGCCACCAGCTCGCCGCCCTCGATCAGATTGAGCTTGGCCAGACGGCCGATGTTGCGTACGTAGTGGCGGTGCTCCGTCAGCGGGCGGTCGGCGCCCGGGGAGCTCACTTCGAGGACGTACTCGCCCTCGCCCATCGCGTCCGTCTCGTCGAGCTTCGCGGAGATCTCACGGCTCAGCTCGGCGCAGGTGTCGAGCTCGACGCCCTCCTCGGAGTCCACGATGATCCGCAGCACACCGCGGCGGCCGGCCCGGGACACCTCGATCTCTTCGAGATCCAGCTCCTTGGCGCTGACGAGCGGTTCCAGCAACCCGCGCAGCCTCTCGCTCTGGGTGGTGCTCATCCGGGTGACTCCTCGGCCGCGTGTGCTGTTGTGGGGATCGTCGTGTGTCAGGTCAAAGGGTATCCGGTCCTGAGGGGTGTTGCCGTCCGCCCCTGCCCCGGCCGCGGGTACGCTCGCCTGCGGTGATCACTTCCGGACACCTTCTCAGGACACCTTCGGGCCGAGGGAGACACGTGCGGCGGACGGGGACGACGCGCAGGGGTGCGCTCACGGCGACGGGGGCCGCCGCGGTGGCCGCGGTACTGGCGGGCTGCGGAGGCGGTGACGACAGCGCCGACAACCGGCGGGCCGCCGCCGCGGCCGAGGTCCGGGCCTCGGCCGCACGGGCCGAACGGGCCCTGCGAGCGGGCGCCGCACGCGTCAGCGGGCAGCTGCTCACCGGGTACGAACAGGTCCTGACGGCCCATCCGACGACCGCGGCCCGGCTCACGCCGCTGCGCGACGCCGTGGAGCGGCATGTGCGCGCGCTGACGCCGGACGGCGGACCCACGCGGACGCCGGGTACGTCACCGCCGCCGCCCCCCGCGCCGGACCGGCCGCCGACGGCCGGTCCGGGGGCCGCGGTGAAGGAGCTGGCCGCGGCGGAGCGGCGGACCGCCGACACGCACGCCGCGACGCTGCTGAAGGCGGAGCCGGAGCTGGCCAGGCTGCTGGCGTCGGTCGCGGCGGCCGGAGCCGCCCACGCGTACCTGCTGACCGAGCTGGCCCGGGAGCTGCCCGCATGACCACGGAACCGACCACGTCCACGCCCCCACGCACGGGCACGCGGCCCGGGACCGGACCGGCCGCCGAACCGCTGCGGGCCGCGCAGGCCGCGCTGGCCGCCGAGCACGCGGCGGTGTACGGGTACGGGGTGCTGGGCGGCCGGGTCGCCACGGCGCGCGAGCCGGAGGCCACCGCCGCCCATCACGCGCACCGGGCCCGTCGGGACGCGCTGACACGGACGGTGCGCGACCTGGGCGGTGAGCCGGTGGCGGCGGACGCCGCGTACACCCTGCCGTTCCCGGTGACGGACTCGGCGACGGCCGTGCGGCTCGCCGCCGTCCTGGAGGACCGGGTGGCGGGCGTCTACTCCGATCTCGTACGGACCGCGTCCGGGCCGCTGCGGGGGGAGGCGGCGGGCGCGCTGCGCGAGGCCGCGGTGCGCGCGGTGCGCTGGCGGGGCAGCGGCGTAGCCTTTCCCGGGCTTTCCGAGAGGACCACGGACGGAACCCACTGACGCCCCGGCGCACCGGCGCACCCGCGAAGGCTCTGAGAGGGGACAAGGCACGTATGGGTTTCGAACCGCCGCAGCGTCTGGTGCGCGCACTCGCTGAGACGTACGGGGAGACCGCCGCCGCGCACTGGCTGGGCCGGCTTCCCTCGCTGACCGGGGACGCCCTGGCCTCGGGCGGTCCCGGGCTGTCCGTCGAACGGGTGGTGGCGCCCGGTGGCCGCAGCAGCCTGGTGTTCCTCGTACGGAGGGCCGACGGCACCGCGGCGGCGCTGAAGTTCGCGCCCCCGGGAGCGGCGCCCGAGCTGGAGCGGGCGGCGCTGGAGCACTGGAACGGATGGGGCGCGGTACGGCTCCTGGAGGCCGGTGACGGGCTGCTGCTGGAGCGGCTGCATCCGGAGGTCTCGCTGCGTTCGCTGCCGGAGGCGAAGGCGCAGCTGGAGGCGGCGGGCACGGTACGGCGGCTGTGGGTGGAGCCGCCGGCCGGTCACTCCTTCGAGACCGTCGCCGAGCGCACCGGGCGTCAGACGGAGCCGATGCGGGACGCCGCCGACGCGGACCCGACGCTCGCGCCGCTGGTGACCGCGGCCCTGGCGGCGCGCGCGGAACTCACCGCGCACTCCCCCGAACTCCTGCTGCTGCACGGGAACTTCCGCCAGAGCAAGGTGCTCGCGGGTGAGCGGGCGCCCTGGCTGACGGTCGGCCCGGAGCCGCTGGTCGGCGAGCGGGCGTACGACCTGGGACGGCTGGTGCGCGACCGGGTCGAGGATCTGATCGCCTCGTCGGGCGGCGCGGCGACGGCCCGGCGCCGGATCAGGAAGCTCGCCGAGTCGCTGGAGGTCGACCAGGAGCGGCTGCACGGCTGGACGCTGTTCCGCGCGGTGGAGTCGGGCACCCGCGCGGTGGTCGCGGGCCGCCGCCAGGAGGGCGAGCTGACGCTGGAGTTCGCGGGCTGGCTGTAGCCGGGGCGCCGCTCCGGGACGCGGGCGTGTGCGGACGCCACGTCACAGCGTCGCGGTCGGTCCGTCGTTCCGCCGCTCTTCGGACGGTCCACCGCGCTCGGCCGCCGTCTTCCGCGCGATGCGGGGCGGGTGTCCTGGCAGCGGGAACACGGAAGCGGCCGCTGCACGGAAACGGCCGGGCCTCCGTGCCCTGCGGGAACGGCGTGGGCCCCGCACACCACGTGTGCGGGGCCCACGCTTCCGCTGTCGCTCAGCCCTGGTCGGTGAGGCGGGCGATCGCCTCGTCGACGGTCAGCTCCTCGCGCTCGCCCGTGCGGCGGTCCTTGAGTTCGAGGACGCCCTCCGCCGAGCGGCGGCCCGCGACGAGGATCTTCGGGACACCGATCAGTTCCGCGTCGGTGAACTTCACGCCGGGCGAGACCCCCGCGCGGTCGTCGACGAGGACCCTGAGTCCCGCCGTGTTCAGCTTCTCGGCCACGTCGAGCGCCAGTTCCGTCTGGAGCGCCTTGCCGGCGGCGACGAGGTGGACGTCGGCCGGGGCGACCTCGCGGGGCCAGCACAGGCCCTTGTCGTCGGCGGTCTGCTCGGCGAGGGCGGCGACGGCGCGGGAGACCCCGATGCCGTACGAACCCATGGTGACGCGGACCGGCTTGCCCTGCTGGCCGAGCACGTCGAGGTGGAAGGCGTCGGCGAACTTGCGGCCGAGCTGGAAGATGTGGCCGATCTCGATCGCGCGGTCCAGCTGGAGGCCGGTGCCGCAGCGGGGGCAGGGGTCGCCCGCCTCGACCACGACGACGTCGAGGTAGTCGTCGACCTCGAAGTCACGGCCGCAGACGACGTTCTTCGCGTGGGTGTCGGGCTTGTTGGCTCCGGTCACCCAGGCGGTGCCGGGCGCGATCCGCGGGTCGGCGATGTAGCGGACCTTCTCCAGGCCCTGCGGACCGACGTAACCGCGCACCAGATCGGGGCGGCCCTCGAAGTCCTCGGCGGTGACCAGCTCGACGACGGCGGGCGCCAGGTGCTCGCCGAGCTTGCCGAGGTCCACCTCGCGGTCGCCGGGGACGCCGACGGCGACGATCTCGCCGTCGACCTTGACGAGGAGGTTCTTCAAAGTGGCGGAGGCCGGGACACCGAGGTGTGCCGCGAGCGTCTCGATGGTCGGGGTGTCGGGGGTGTCCAGCTCCTCGACGGGGCCGTGCGCCGAGCCGTCCACGGGAGCGGCGGTGAAGGTCACCGCTTCGGTGTTGGCCGCGTAGTCGCAGGCCGGACAATCGACGAAGGTGTCCTCACCGGCCGGGGCGGGCGCCAGGAACTCCTCGGACGCGGAGCCGCCCATGGCACCGGACACGGCGGAGACGATGCGGTGGTCGAGGCCGAGCCGCTCGAAGATCCGGATGTACGCGGCGCGGTGCAGCCGGTACGACTCGACCAGGCCCTCGTCGGTGGTGTCGAAGGAGTACGAGTCCTTCATCTGGAACTCCCGGCCGCGCAGCACTCCGGCGCGCGGACGGGCCTCGTCGCGGTACTTCGTCTGGATCTGGTAGAGGATCACGGGCAGGTCCTTGTAGGACGTGCACTGGTCCTTGACGACCTGGGTGAAGATCTCCTCGTGGGTGGGGCCGAGGAGGTAGTCGGCGCCCTTGCGGTCCTTGAGCTTGAAGAGCAGGTCGCCGTACTCCTCGTACCGCCCGCTCGCCTCGTACGCCTCCCTGGGGAGCAGGGCGGGCAGCAGGACCTCCTGGCCGCCGATGGCGTCCATCTCCTCGCGGAC
The DNA here is from genome assembly GCF_029167625.1 of Streptomyces sp. AM 4-1-1. Taxonomy (NCBI): domain Bacteria; kingdom Bacillati; phylum Actinomycetota; class Actinomycetes; order Kitasatosporales; family Streptomycetaceae; genus Streptomyces; species Streptomyces sp. AM 4-1-1. The sequence continues at coordinate 5,661,217 of NZ_CP119145.1, read as the reverse complement.
GATCCGGGTGATGTTCTCCAGGACCTTCTTGCCCAGCGGCAGCCAGGACCAGATCCCGGCGGCGGTGCGGCGGACGTACCCGGCCCTGACGAGCAGCTTGTGGTTGAGCGTCTCGGCGTCCGCCGGGTCGTCGCGCAATGTCTTGATCATCAATCGGGACATGCGCTGGACCTGGGCCATGGTGAACTCCTGCTCGACTGTGTCTTCCGGGGCGACGTCTTCCGGGGGGCGACCCCCCGGACCCCCGAAGGTGATGTCAGCGAGGTTAGCCGGGCGGCCCGTGCGGGCGGAAATCGATTCAGCGTCCGCGCCGCAGCGGAAGCGGGGCTCCCATCACCGCGTACGGTCTGGGGGCGCTGGGGAAGAGCACCTGCCGGGCGAGGTCCTGGTAGCCGAGGCCGCGGTACAGCGCGCGGGCCGGGCTCTCCGTGTCGACGGCCGAGAGGATGGACCGGGGCTGGTGGACGGCGTCGGTGATGGTGGTGATCAGGGCGCGGCCGGCGCCGCGGCCCTGGAACGCCGGGTGGACGTGGAGTTCGGTGATCACGAAGGAGTCGTCGAGCCAGTCGTCGCTGCCGGTGGCCCGGAGACAGGGCTCGACCACCGTCGACCACCAGTGGGTGCGGTCGTTGGGCATGCCGTAGACGAAGCCGACGAGCCTTCCGGCGGGGGTGGTGGCGCCGAGGGCCCGGGCGTCCGGGTGTTCGAGGTGGCGGAGCACGATGTGTCTGCGCACCTCGATCTCCTCCCGGCCGAGGCCGAAGGCGACGGCCTGTACGGCCAGTGCCTCGTCCACGCGCGAGGTGAGGTCGACCGGTCCGACCGTGAGGCCGGGGACCGGGGAGTGAGGAGGATCGTCTCCTGGGGCTGCTGCCATGTCGCCGACCCTACTGTTCCCGGCGCGCGAGTGGCGCGGGGCCGGGGGCCGGACCGCGCGGGCGAGGCCGCCCGGCAGGGGTACGCGGTCAGAAGAGCACGCTCATGAAGGCGCCGACCTCACGGAAGCCGACGCGGGCGTAGGACTTGCGGGCGGCGGTGTTGTAGTCGTTCACGTACAGGCTGACGATGGGTGCGACATCGGCGAGGGCGAGCCGCAGGACCGCCGCCATGCCGGTCTCGGAGAGGCCCCGGCCGCGGTGTTCCGGGGCCACCCAGACGCCCTGGATCTGGCATGCCTGGGGGGTGGCGGCGCCGATCTCGGCCTTGAAGACGACCTTGCCGTCCTCTATCCGGGCGAAGGAACGGCCGGAGCCGATCAGCTCGGCGACCCGGGCCTGGTAGAGCAGTCCGCCGTCACCGGCCAGCGGGGAGATGCCGACCTCCTCGGTGAACATGGCGACGCACGCGGGCATCAGGACGTCCATCTCGTCCTTGCGGATGCGGCGGACCAGCGGGTCGGCGGCGACCGTCCCGGAGGGCTGCTCGGCGACCATGAGCGGCTGGTTGGCCCGGACGTCGCGGGCGGGGCCCCAGGTGGGTTCGAGCAGCCGCCACAACTGGGCGGTCGGTCCCGCGGGGCCGACGATCGAGGAGCAGCGGCGGCCGGCGCGGCGGGCCCGGTCGGCGAAGGCCCGGATGGCGTCGGGAGTGGTGCAGATGGGGACGAGGTTGGCACCGGAGTAGCAGAGCGAGCGCAGTCGCCCTTGTTCGTACCAGCCCCACATCTCGCCGCCGAGCCGCCAGGGGTCGAGCCCGGCGACCCGCACACGGGACGTGACGAAGGCGTTGGTGACGGGCTCGCTCTCAAGGATGGCGAGCGCGGCACCGAGCTCGCCGGGTTCGAGGACCCGGGTGGTGGTCTGCGTCAACACGAGGGGGCCTCACCATGCGGTCTGCTGATTTCCGCACTGTACCCAAAGAGGTCGGCGGACGCCGCCGCGAGGGGTGATCCCGCTGCCCGCCGGCCCGTCGGCCGAGGGCGTACGCGGTCCGCCGCGCTCGGCCGTCGGCCCCGTCGGAGGAGGTCCGACGGGGCCGAGGCGGTGGTTCGCGATTCCCGTCCGGGCCGGTGAGGCCCCGGGTGAAGGGTGGAGGGGACGATCAGCTGATGGAGACCTCGGGCTCGCCGGAGGCGATGCCGTCCTTCTCCATCTGCTCGGCGATCTTCATGGCTTCTTCGATGAGGGTCTCGACGATCTTCGACTCCGGGACGGTCTTGATGACCTCGCCCTTCACGAAGATCTGTCCCTTGCCGTTCCCGGACGCCACGCCCAGGTCGGCCTCACGGGCCTCGCCCGGTCCGTTGACGACGCAGCCCATCACCGCGACCCGCAGCGGCACTTCCATGCCCTCCAGGCCGGCGCTGACCTGGTCCGCCAGCTTGTACACGTCCACCTGGGCCCGTCCGCACGACGGACACGACACGATCTCCAGCCGGCGCTGCTTCAGGTTCAGCGACTCCAGGATCTGGAGGCCGACCTTGACCTCCTCGGCGGGCGGCGCCGACAGCGACACCCGGATCGTGTCCCCGATCCCCTCGGACAGCAGCGCGCCGAAGGCGACCGCCGACTTGATCGTGCCCTGGAACGCCGGCCCGGCCTCGGTGACGCCGAGGTGCAGCGGGTAGTCGCACTGGGCGGCGAGCTGTCGGTAGGCGTTCACCATCACGACCGGGTCGTTGTGCTTGACCGAGATCTTGATGTCCCGGAAGCCGTGCTCCTCGAACAGCGACGCCTCCCACAGCGCCGACTCGACCAGCGCCTCCGGAGTCGCCTTCCCGTACTTCTGGAGCAGCCGCGCGTCCAGCGAGCCCGCGTTCACCCCGATCCGGATCGGGGTCCCCGCGTCCTTCGCCGCCCGCGCGATCTCCCGCACCTTGTCGTCGAACTGCTTGATGTTCCCCGGGTTCACCCGCACCGCGGCGCATCCCGCGTCGATCGCCGCGAACACGTACTTCGGCTGGAAGTGAATGTCCGCGATCACCGGGATCTGCGACTTCCGCGCGATCGTCGCCAGCGCGTCCGCGTCGTCCTGCGTCGGGCACGCGACGCGCACGATCTGGCAGCCCGACGCCGTCAGTTCCGCGATCTGCTGAAGCGTCGCACCGATGTCCGACGTACGCGTCGTCGTCATCGACTGCACCGAGACCGGCGCGTCCCCGCCGACCGCCACCGAACCGACCTGGATCTGACGGCTGACCCGTCGGTCGGCGAGCTTGGTCGGAACGGCCGGCATTCCGAGAGAAATCGCAGTCATGCGCTGAGCATCCCCAAGGTGTGGATCAACGTCCCGAGATCGGCGGGCTCCGGCCTTCGAGGTTACGTCACCAGAGGAGTGCCGGGCACATCCGTGTCGGCATGTCCGCCGGGCCGCCGCACCGCCGGCCGGTCGCGGATCAGGAGATCTTGACCGGGTTGACGATGTCGGCGACGAGGACGAGCAGGGTGAAGCAGACGAAGACCCCGGCTACGACGTAGGCGACCGGCATCAGTTTCGCCACGTCGAAGGGGCCGGGATCGGGCCGCTTGAAGACCCGGGCCGCGTTGCGGCGCAGCGCCTCCCACAGCGCCCCCGCGATGTGTCCGCCGTCGAGCGGCAGCAGGGGCAGCATGTTGAACAGGAACAGCGAGAGGTTGAAGCCCGCCAGCAGGAACAGCATCATCGCGATCTGGTTCTGCGCGGGGATGTCCAGGGTCATCACCTCGCCGCCGATCCTGGCCGCGCCGACGACGCCGACCGGTGAGTCGGCCGCGCGGTCGCCGTCGCCGAAGGCGGCGTTCCACAGGGCCGGGATCTTGGACGGCAGGGCGATGATCGAGTCGACACCGTTCTCGATCATGTCGCCCATGCGGACGACGGAGTCCCCGAAGGAGAGCGGGACGATCTCGGTCCTGGCGGCGAAGCCCAGGTAGCCGGCGGAGACGAACTCGCCGGGGACGACCTCGCCCTTCCCGTCCTTCTTCGCCACCGGGTTCTTCTTCAGCACGGCGTGCAGGGTGTGTTCCCGCCCGTCCCGCTGGACCGTGAGGGTGGCGGGGCCGATGGTCCGGCGGATCAGGTCGGAGAGGGTCGACCAGTCGTCGACCTTCTTGCCGTCGAAGGCCACGATCCTGTCACCCTTGAGCAGTCCCGCGGCCTCCGCGGGGGAGACCGGGTCGGTGGGCCGGCAGGTGTCACGGTTCGCGTTCTGCGCGATCACGCACTTCTGGACCCCGGCGACCTCGGTGGTCTGGGTCTGGAACCCGAAGGTCATCGCGACGCCGAGGAAGATCGCGACGGCCAGGACCAGGTTCATGAAGGGGCCGGCGAACATCACGATCACGCGCTTCCACGGCTTGCGCGTGTAGAAGAGCCGTTTCTCGTCGCCCGGCTGGAGTTCTTCGAACGCCGCCGACCGGGCGTCCTCGATCATGCCGCGCCACGGCGAGGTGGAGCGGGCCTCCAGGCGTCCGTCCGGGCCCGGCGGGAACATGCCGATCATCCGGATGTAGCCGCCCGCCGGAATGGCCTTGAAGCCGTACTCCGTGTCGCCCTTCCTCCGTGACCAGACGGTCGGTCCGAAGCCGACCATGTACTGCGGTACCCGGATGCCGAAGAGCTTCGCCGTCGACAGGTGGCCGAGTTCGTGCCAGGCGATCGAGAACAGCAGCCCCACGACGAACACGGCGATCCCCAGGACCGTCAAAAGGACCGACGTCATGCTCATGCGCGCGCCTCCGCTGTCGCTTTCGCCTCTGCCGAGAGTTCACGGGCCCGGGCGCGTGCCCAGGTCTCCGCATCGAGGACGTCCGCGACGGTCAGTGAAGTTCCGGTGGCGGGGGTGCCGTGTTCGGCGACCACCGCTGTGACCGTGTCCATGATGCCGTTGAACGGCAGCCGTCCGGACAGGAACGCGTCGACGCACTCCTCGTTCGCGGCGTTGAACACCGCGGGCGCGGTGGCTCCCAGGGCGCCGACGTGCCTGGCGAGTCCCACCGAGGGGAACGCCTCGGAGTCCAGGGGGTGGAACTCCCAGCTGGACGCCTTCGACCAGTCGAATGCCGGTGCGGCGTCCGGGACGCGCTGCGGCCAGCCCAGGCCGATGGCGATCGGACCGCGCATGTCCGGCGGGGTGGCCTGGGCGAGCGTGGAACCGTCGCTGAACTCCACCATGGAGTGCACGTACGACTGCGGGTGGACGACGACCTCGATCCGCTCGAACGGAATGTCGTAGAGGAGATGGGCCTCGATGACCTCCAGGCCCTTGTTGACCAGGGTCGCCGAGTTGATCGTGATGACCGGCCCCATGGCCCAGGTCGGGTGGGCGAGTGCCTGCTCACGGGTGACGTCCGCCAGTTCGGCCCGGGTACGCCCCCGGAACGGTCCGCCGGACGCGGTGACGACGAGCTTGCGGACGTCGGCGCGCGTCCCGGCGTTCAGTGCCTGGAAGAGCGCCGCGTGCTCGGAGTCGACCGGGATGATCTGGCCCGGGGCGGCCAGTTCCTTCACCAGCGGACCGCCGACGATCAGCGATTCCTTGTTGGCGAGGGCGAGCGTGCGGCCCGCCTTCAGCGCGGCGAGCGTGGGGGCGAGGCCGATCGAACCGGTGATCCCGTTGAGCACGGTGTGGCAGTCGCTCGCGGCGAGCAGGCTCGCCGCGTCCGGCCCCGCCAGGATCTCGGGCTGCGGCTCGGTGCCGTAGCGCGCGCCGAGTGCCTCGCGCAGGGCCGGTACGGCGTCCTCGGCGGCGACGGCGACCGTCCGTACCCCGAGGCTCCTGGCCTGTTCGGCGAGGAGGCCGACCCGGCCGCCCGCGGCCGAGAGCGCGGTGACACGGAAGCGGTCGGGGTTGCGCAGGACCAGGTCGATGGCCTGGGTGCCGATGGACCCCGTGGAGCCGAGGATGACGAGATCCCGGCGGCCTTCCACGGCGTCGAAGACGAGATGCGGGTCTGCGAGGGGGGCAGGGCTGTCGCTCATGGCCCCCATTGTCGCCGCTTCTCCTGTGCGGCCGGACAGGGCGCCCCCGAAGGCGCCGTCCACCACGTCGTCGGGGGCGGTGGCGGCCGGGGTGCCGGGCGTCCCTGTCCGTGCCGGTACGGGCGTACCGACGGGGCCGTCGCGGCGGGTCGGCGCCGGGCCGGTCGCGGTGGTCAGAAGGGCAGGTCCGTGCCGAACCTCTCGTGGAGCGCGGCCATGTCGAGGCGGTCGCGCCCGGCCGGTTCGTACCCCCGGTGGAACGCCACCTGCTGGCGGGCCGAGAGACAGCGGACCCGGGCGCCGCCGATGGTGCCGGTGACGAAGCACTCGGCGGGGTAGCGGTACGGCTCCGAGGGGTCGAGCGACGCCTGGAGCGCCGAGCCGTCCGGGGCGAAGTCCAGTGGGTGCAGGTCGAGTCCGAGCCCGGACGGATGGGTCATGACGAACCGGGCCGGTCGCCCGTCGAACGTTTCGGAGTATCCGGCCGCCGTCAGCGCGGCGAGGACGGCGGGCTCCTGTTCGCGGCGGTGCAGCAGGTCCAGATCGCGGTGGTCGCGGGTCTGCTCACCGAGCAGGGCGTCGACGCCCCAGCCGCCCGCGATCACGACATCGGCGCCGGCCCCGTCCAGGAGGTCGAGCACGGACAGGGCGGCGCCGATGGTCATCATGCGGGGCAGCGTAGGGGCTTCCCCGGCGCGGTGCCCGCTATTTTCCGGCGGCCCCGGTGCCCGTCGTCGGCGCCGCTCAGCTCCGCGAACGCCTCGTGGAACCCGGGGAACGTCTTCCGCACGCAGCCGGGGTCGTCGAAGGTGATGCCGGGCACCCTCAGGCCCGCCACGGCGAACGACATGACGATGCGGTGGTCGCCGTGGGTGGCGATCTCGGTGGCGGCCGGCTCGCCCGGCCGGATCTCGATCCAGTCGGGGCCCGTGCCGACCGTGATCCCCATGCGGCGGAGGTTCTGCGCGCAGGCGTCCAGCCGGTCGCACTCCTTCACCCGGGTGTTGCCGACGTTCTCGATCCGGACGGGGCCCGAGGCGAAGGGGGCCAGCGCGGCCAGGGTCGGCATGGTGTCGGAGATGTCCCGCATGTCGACGGTGAGTCCGGAGAGCGTGCCGGTGCCGCGCACGGTGGTGGAGTCGGCGGTCGTACGGACGTCGGCGCCCATGCGGCGCAGTACGTCGACGAAGCGCAGATCGCCCTGGAGCGCGCCCGTACCGAGACCCGGGACGGTGATCTCACGGCCGGTGAGGGCGGCGGCGGCGAAGAAGTAGCTGGAGGTGGAGGCGTCGGGTTCGACGGCGTACGTGGTGGCGCGGTATCCGCCGGGCGCGACGGTGAACACCCGGTCGCCGGGGCCGCCGCGGCCCACCTCGGCGCCGAAGGCGCGCATCATCGCGAGGGTGATGTCGATGTACGGGGCGGACACCAGGTCGGTGACGGTGATCCGCAGCCCCTCCGCCGTCAGCGGGCCGAGCATCAGCAGGGCGGTGAGGTACTGCGACGACTCCCCCGCGTCCAGGGTGAGTTCGCCGCCCTTGATGCCCGCGGCCTCGATCCGCAGCGGGTGGTGCCCCTCTGCCGCGCCGTGCCGCAGATCGACACCGAGGGTGCGCAGCGCCTCGGTGAGCGGGGCGAGCGGGCGGCGGCGCATCTGCGGTGAGGCGTCGAAGCGGTACGTCCCGGAGGCGCCGGCCGCCGCCAGGGTGGGCAGGAAGCGGGCGGTGGTGGCGCCGTCCCGGCAGTGGATGTCCGCGTCGGTGACGGCGGGTCCGGCCGGTCGGCCCTCGACGTGCCAGCGGTCGGCTTCCCGGGTGAGGCGGTAGCCGAGGCGGGACAGCCCCTCGGCGAAGCCGTCGGTGTCGTCGGAGAGCAGCGGGCGTACGAGGGTGGTGGTGCCGTCCGCGGCGGCGGCCAGGAAGAGGGCGCGGGCGGTGACGGACTTGGAGCCGGGGATGTGGATGACGGTCACGGTCCCTCATCCTGCCGTACGGCGGCGGGCCGGGCGGGGCGCGTCCATCGCGTGGACCCGCCCCGCCCGCCGGCCGGTTCGTCCGCTGCCCGGCCCGTCGGCCGGCCGGTTCAGCGGACGGTGCGGTGGACGTTCTCCCCGGCCGACGGGCCCGGGGTGGCGTCGGCGATCCAGGGGCCCTCGCCGCTCGGGTCGATGATGCCCCGCTCCAGCCAGTCGTACGTACCGGACAGGACGCCGTCGACCACCCGCCGGTCCAGGTCGTCCGTGTTGGACCACAGCCGGGTGAAGAGTGCCTCGATCCGGACGCGGGACTGGTGGCAGAAGGCGTCGGCGAGTTGGTACGCCTCGCGGCCGTGGTCGCCGCCGGCGCGCAGGTGTTCGGCGCGGACGCAGGCGGCGCTCATGGCGAACAGTTCGGCGCCGATGTCGACGATCCGGCCGAGGAAGCCCTGTTTGGTCTCCATCCGGCCCCGCCAGCGCGACATCGCGTAGAAGGTGGAGCGGGCCAGTTTGCGGGAGGCCCGCTCGACGTAACGCAGATGGGTGGCCAGGTCGGGATGGCCCGAGGGGGCGAATTCCCGGTAGGTGCCGGGGAGTTGTCCGGAACCGGTGGCCAGCTTCGGCAGCCAGCGGGCGTAGAACCCGGCCGCTTCGGCGCCTGCCCTCGCCTTCGCGGAGAGCGGCTTGTCGGGGTCGATGATGTCTCCCGCGACCTTCAGATGGGCGTCCACGGCCTCCCGGGCGATCAGCAGGTGCATGATCTCGGTGGAGCCCTCGAAGATCCGGTTGATGCGCATGTCGCGGAGCATCTGCTCGGCGGGGACGGCGCGTTCGCCCCGGGCGGCGAGGGAGTCGGCGGTCTCGTAGCCCCGGCCGCCACGGATCTGGACCAGTTCGTCGGCCATCAGCCAGCCCATCTCGGAGCCGTACAGCTTGGCCAGCGCGGCTTCGATCCGGATGTCGTTGCGGTCCTCGTCGGCGAGTTGGGAGGAGAGGTCGACGACCGCCTCCAGGGCGAAGGTGGTGGCGGCGATGAAGGAGATCTTGGCGCCGACGGCCTCGTGCCGGGCGACCGGCCTGCCCCACTGTTCGCGGACCGCCGACCACTCCCGGGCGATCTTGAGGCACCACTTCCCGGAGCCGACGCACATCGCGGGCAGCGAGAGGCGGCCGGTGTTGAGGGTGGTGAGGGCGATCTTGAGCCCGGCGCCCTCCGGGCCGACACGGTTGGCCGCGGGGACCCGGACCTGGTGGAAGCGGGTCACGCCGTTCTCGATGCCGCGCAGGCCCATGAAGGCGTTGCGGTTCTCCACGGTGATGCCCGGGGCGTCCGCCTCGACGACGAAGGCGGTGATGCCGCCCGGGTGCCCCTCGGACTTCGGTACCCGCGCCATCACGACCAGCAGATCGGCGATGACGCCGTTGGTCGTCCACAGCTTCACGCCGTCGAGGAGGTAGTCGGTGCCGTCCGGGACGGCGGAGGCGGCGAGCCTGGCCGGGTCGGAGCCGACGTCGGGTTCGGTGAGGAGGAAGGCGGAGATGTCGGTGCGGGCGAGCCTGGGCAGGAACGCGTCCTTCTGCTCCTGGCTGCCGAAGGTCTTCAGCGGCTGCGGTACGCCGATGGACTGGTGCGCGGAGAGCAGGGCGGCGATCGCGGGGCTGGCCGATCCGGCCAGGGCGAGGGCCTTGTTGTAGTGGACCTGGGTCAGACCGAGGCCGCCGTACCGCCGGTCGATCTTCATCCCGAGCGCGCCCAGTTCCTTGAGCCCGGCCACCACCTCGTCGGGAATCCGCGCCTCGCGTTCGATGAGGGCGCCGTCGACCGAGGTCTCGCAGAAGTCGCGCAGCCGGGCGAGGAACTCCTCACCCCGCCGGGCGTCCTCGGGGTCCGGCAGCGGGTGCGGGTGGATCAGGTCGAGCCGGAAGCGGCCCAGGAAGAGTTCCTTGGCGAAGCTCGGTTTGTGCCAGTCCCGCTCACGCGCGTCCTCGGCCACCTGGCGCGCTTCGCGCTCGGAGACCTTCGGCGTCGCGCGGGCCGTGTCGTGTGCTGCGGTCATGAGGACTCACCTCGCCGGATCGTCGGTCGGCCCGGCCGGTCCACGCGGTGGATGCCGTCCGACGTGTCCGTCGGTCCCCGGCGCGTACCGACCGGTTCTGTTCGTCCGTATGTACCCGCGTTCGACCGCCTCCACCAGAATTGGCCGGTCGGCCGGGACTCCGGCCACTCCACCGGCGGGCGGGCGGGAGGCCATCCACCATGCGGATGGCGTCCCGTCCGCCGACGTCCACGCCTCACGCGCCGGTACGAAGTCGTCCCCGGGCGGCGGACATGAGGACCGGGTCTCCGGCAGGCAGTACCGAAACCGCCGCCCGGGTGCGACGATCCAGGATCGCCGAGGGTGCGTCCGAGGATCAGAGGGCGAGGCCGGTGAGGACCAGTACGCGCTCGTAGGTGTAGTCGTCCATGGCGTAGCGGACGCCCTCGCGGCCGACGCCGGACTGCTTCGCACCGCCGTACGGCATCTGGTCCGCCCGGTACGAGGGGACGTCACCGATGATCACGCCGCCCACCTCCAGGGCGCGGTGGGCGCGGAACGCGGCCTGAAGGTCGTGGGTGAAGACGCCCGCCTGGAGGCCGTACTTCGAGGCGTTGACCGCGGCGAACGCCTCGGCCTCGCCGTCCACCTTCCGGACCGACAGGACCGGTCCGAAGACCTCCTCGCCGGCCAGGGTGACGCCGTCGGGGAGGTCGGTGAGCACGGTCGGGGCGTACGTGGCACCGTCACGGCCGCCGCCGGTCAGGAGTACCGCGCCGCCCTGGACGGCCTCGTCGACCCATGCCTCGACGCGTTCGGCCGCCTTCTCGTCGACCAGCGGGCCGACGTCGGTGGCCGGGTCCGAGGGGTCGCCGGTGGCCAGGGCCTCGACGGCGGCGACGATCTTCGGGACGAGCCGGTCGTACACCGAGGCGTCCGCGATGACGCGCTGCACGGAGATGCAGGACTGTCCGCCCTGGTAGTTGGAGAAGGTGGCGATGCGGGTCGCGGCCCAGTCCAGGTCGGCCTCGGACGCGTAGTCGCCGAGGACCACCGCCGCGCCGTTGCCGCCCAGCTCCAGGGTGCAGTGCTTCCGGGGCACCGAGTCCATGATCGCGTAGCCGACCGGCGCCGAGCCGGTGAACGAGATCACGGGCAGCCGGTCGTCCTGGACGAGGGCGGGCATCCGGTCGTTGGGGACCGTCAGCACGGACCACGACCCGGCGGGCAGGTCGGTCTCGGCCAGCAGCTCGCCGAGGATCAGCGAGGAGATCGGGGTGGCGGGGGCGGGCTTCAGGATGATCGGGGCACCGACGGCGATGGCCGGGGCGACCTTGTGGGCGCTGAGGTTGAGCGGGAAGTTGAAGGGGGCGATGCCGAGGACCGGGCCACGCGGGAAGCGGCGGGTCAGCCCGAGCCGGCCGGTGCCGCCCGGGTCGGTGTCCAGGCGCTGGGCGTCGCCGCCGTTGAAGCGACGCGCTTCCTCGGCCGCGAACCGGAACACGGAGACGGCCCGGCCGACCTCACCGCGGGCCCACTTGACCGGCTTGCCGTTCTCGGCGGAGATCAGCTGGGCGATCTCCTCGGTGCGCTCCGCCAGCCGGCGTACGACGTGGTCGAGGGCGGCGACCCGGACGTGCGCGGGGGTCGCGGCGAACTCCTCGCGCACGGCGTGCGCGGCGGCGACGGCCTCCTCGACCTGCGCCTCGGTCGGCACGCTGACGGTACCGACGAGTCGGCCGTCCCAGGGGTTGGTGACGTCGAAGCTGTCCGGTCCGTCGGCCCGGCGGCCGGCCAGCCAGAAGGAGTGGGTGGAGGTCATGGCGGGTCCGGCCCTTCGAGTGGTGGGAATCGGGTGCTGGGGAGCGGGGGTGTCGGGGACCACCGTAGGGCCGCGCCCGGAGTGCGTTCTTTGTACGTCGTGGAGCGCAGAGGTCCGGGTGTACGCCGATCCGTCCAGGAAGGTGGGGCGGCGGGGTGCCACCAGGGCGCGGAAGGGTTCCGAGGGGGAAGCCCCGACGGGGTCCTGGGGTCCCGGGGTACCTGGGGTCACAGCGGTAGTAGCGGTAGCGGCGACGATGGCGATGGCGGAACCCGGCAAGGCACGCCATGGGCACGTGGTGGAGGAGGTTCGGAAGGCACGGCGGGTGGACGCGGCCTCCCGGACACCCACCGAGGTGCCCCCGAGACACCGGCCGGGACCCGGTACGGGGTCACGCCGGAGGAGACCCGCCTCGACCCCGGCCTCACTCCCCCGCGGCCGATGTCACCTTCAGTGCCAGCCACAGCTCCATCCGGGCGTCCGGGTCGTCCAGGGAGCGGCCCAGGATCTCCTCCACGCGGCGCATCCGGTAGCGCAGGGTGTGCCGGTGGACGCCCAGATCGGCCGCGGCGGCGTCCCACTGGCCGTGCCGGGAGAGCCAGGCGCGGAGCGAGGCGACCAGATCGCCCCGGCCTTTCGCGTCGTGCTCGTACAGCGCCCGGAGCGTGCCGTCGGCGAAGGCCCGTACCGCGTCGTCAGCGAGGAGCGGCAGGACCGACCCGGCCGCCAGTTCCTCGTGCTCGACCAGGGCCCTGCCCCTGCGGCGGGCGACCGAGAGCGCCTGTTCGGCCTGCTTGTAGGCGGCGGCGACGGTGACCGGGCCCGCCGGGGCTGACAGGCCGACGGCGATCTCACCGTCCTCGGCCGCCGCGGGCTCACGCGGGGTCCGCTGGTCCTGTGCCGCCGCCTGGGCGGCGCAGGCGGCGACCGCGGCGCCGCCGTCCGCGGCGAGCACCACGAGCCGGTCGCCCTCGGGCACCGCCAGGACCGCCTCGCCCGAGCGGACCGCCGCGGACTCCATGGCCTCGGCGAGGAGCGCCAGCGTCGGCGTCGCGCCGGGCGGCGCCTCGGCGATCAGCAGCCGGAAGGGGGCGTCGAGCAGCCCCCCGTACAGATCTCCGGCGACCGCCCGCGCGTGGTCGGGCTGGCTGGCGAGGAGCATCCGCAGGACCGCCGCGCCCAGCCGCTGTTCGGCGCCCTGGAGCGAGCGCGAGCGGTGCGTGGTGAGGGTGAGCAGGGCGACGGCCGAGTGCACGGCGTACCGCTCGGCCGTGCCGAGCGCGGCCCCGGTGCCCACGGCCAGCGCGCCGCGGGCCCGGCGGCCGGTGCCCAGGGTCTGGAGTTCGACCCGGTCGTCGGTGTCGCCGACGACCATGCTGGCCGGGGCGGGCCGCTCCCGCAGCCTTCCGACCTCCGGGGTGAGGCGGGCCGCGCGGCGGGCGGCCCAGTCGGGTGCGGCGGCCACCACGGCGCCGCCGGAGTCGTACAGCGCGGCCCAGCCGTCGACGTGGGCGGCGAGCCGGGTGAGGAGTTCGGCCGGCCCGTCGCCCATGAGGGCGGCCCGGGTCAGCTCGCGCTGGGCCTCGAAGCCCGCGGTGACGGCCCGGTACTGGTCGGCCGCGATGGCCGCCGACACGGCCTTGGCGATGGCGATGAAGGGGGTGCGGCGGGGTACTTCGAGGAGTGGCAGCCCGGTCTCGTCGGCGGCGTCGATCAGGGCCCGCGGTATGTCGTCGTGGTGCACGCCGACGGCGAAGCCGAGCCCGACGACACCGGCCCCGGCCAGCCGTCGCACGTACCGCCGCATCGCCTCGGTGTTCTCGGCGTCGAGGTTGGCGGCGGTGACGAGGAGGAGTTCCCCGCCCTCCATGTACGGGACCGGGTCGGCCAGCTCGCTGGCGTGCGCCCAGCGCACCGGGGCGTCGAGCCGGCCGGCCCCCGCGCGGACCGTGAGCTTGAGCGCCGAGTGCTGGACGAGCGAGGCGAGAGTGGGGGGCATGGGACCGCAGGACCTTCGGAGTCGATTACGCCGTCCCGTACGAACGGCCGCTTTCGATTCTGCCAGGAAGGCAGGGTTCGCCGTAACCTCGCCCGTCCCCGGACCATCCGTTTCAGGTCCGGACCGGCGCGAACCAGCCCTTTCGCACCCTCTCGGGCCCTGGTCGCCCGGACCGTCTCCGGGGACCCCGGCGCCAACTCCCCCGGGTCACCAAGGCGCCCCGGCCCTCGCTCCTCAGGGCCCGGACCGCTCCGGCTCCCGCCCGCCGAGCTCCACCAGCAGCGGCGGCGCGTGCTCACCGTCCACGGACGTCAGGGACAGCACGGCGTGCCCGGCCGGGACCCGGTGGGCGAGTTCGGAGGCCGACCAGCGTTCCCGCTCGACCTGCCGCACGGTCACCGCGTCCGTGGTGACGGCCTTCCCGGTGACCAGCTTGCGCACGGCGTGGACGGCCCTGGTGAACGGCTGGTCGGCGAAGACGGTGTGCTGGGCGACCTCACGGGTCTCCACCCATTCCTTGCCCCACGCGTCCGCGAACCGCCTGCCGTCCCAGGTGGTGACCCCGGCGAAGGCCATGCAGCAGCCGACCGCGCCGAGCAGCGCGGTGTGCAGCCCCTCGGCGACGTCGTCGATGGTGCGCAGCGCGAGGACCGCGCCCGCGTTCACCGAGCGCAGCCGCCGGATTCCCCGGACGGTCTCCGGGGTGAGGGTGTGCGTCGCGTCGTCCAGGATCAGGCAGGCGAAGAGGGAGCGGTCGGCGCGGGCCGCGGTGATGGCGGTGAACTGGGCGAGGACGAGCCGGGCGAGCAGCCGGGACGCCTCGGCGTGGGCGCGCTCCGGGAGGTCGACGCGGACGCGCAGCGGCAGGAGCCCGAGGGAGCGCAGCGAGAACGGCCTGGTCTCGGCCCCGGTGAGGAAGAATCCGGCGAACGCGGGCCGGTCGAGCAGGGCGATCCGGTCGGCGAGCAGCGGCCCGGGATCGCCCGATCCTCCCGACTGCCGTGCGCGGGCGTCGAGTTCGCGCAGCATCGCGTGGTGGCCGCCCAGGTGGAGCGCGCGCCGGAGTGCGGTGACGGCCTCGGAGGCGCCTTCGAGGAGTTCCCGGAGTTCGGGTACGGACGGGAAGTGGCCGTGGACGGTCCGGAAGGGCCCGATGAGCTGGGCGAGCGCGGTGGCCGCGCGCCGGCTGTCCAGGGTGTCGACGTCGCCGACCAGGCCCTGGGCCAGCACCGCCGCCGCCTCGTCGGGGTCGGTGGTCCCGCCGTACAGGTCGAAGTCGTGCACGGACGCGGGGTCGCCGATCCTGACGACGACGTCGTAGGCGTCGTCCGGGCCGAGCGGGGTCCCGGCGGCGCAGACGACGATGACCGCGGCCTGTCCGGCGAGGGTGCGCAGGGCGAGGGACTCGACGACGGGCCGCACCAGCAGGGCCGACTTGCCGGAGCCGGAGGGGCCGACCGCCAGCAGGGAGGTGCCGAGGAGCCCGGGGTCGAGGGCCATGCCGATGCCCCGGCGTTCGTACGGGTTACGGGGGTCGTCGGCGCACCTGCCGATGCGGACCTGGCCGGTGAGCAGATCGTGCCGGGCGGTGCGCCGGGGCAGATCGCGGGCGCCCGAGGGGTGTGGACAGGCGGCGGCGCCGGCGCGCAGCACGGCGCCGGTGAAGGAGTCCCGCAGATCGGGACGGGTCCTGGCGACGGACCAGGCGTGGCTGATCCGGGCACAGTCCACGTCGTTCATCCCGCCGGTGCGGACCTCGGCGGTCAGTGTCTCGGCGGCGTCCCTCTGCCCGGCGGCCCGGAGGTCCGGCCACTGGTCGGGGGTGGCGGGGCTCTCTCCCGGCGGGGGCGGCGCTCCGGCCGGGGACTCCTGGCCGGTGGGGTCCTGGCGGCGCCTGGCGGCGAGGAACACGCGCCAACGGCCGAGCCGGGCGAACGGCCACAGCACGCCCACGCTGATCAGAAGGTAGATGAGGTAGACGGTGGCCTGGGACCCGTAGATCTCGCCGCCCGCGACGGCCGCCACCAGGATCAGGGCAGGCCGGGCGACGGGGACGACCGGCTTCCAGACGAGGACGAGCGCGAGGACCGCCCCGGCCGCCGTGGTCCCGGCCAGGAAGGACGGTCCCCGGTCGGCGATATATCGGCGGAAGATGCCGGACCAGTTCCCCAGGCGCCCACAGCCGTAGACGATCAGCCAGAACGCGAGGGCGTTGTACACCGCGATGGCGCGCTCGGCGCCCACCGTCCTGGGGCCGCCGAAGCTTCCGGCGTACCACCAGTCGGCGGGGGTGAACAGCTTGAGCGGGACCAGCCGGTAGGGGATGTAGCCGTTGCGCCAGAGCGACCAGACCAGCATGCCGGACAGTACGGAGATCAGCAGACCGACCAGCAGCGCGCGGGGGGAGACGTCCTCGGACGCCTCGGGCGGGCGCGGCACATGGCCGTAACGCCAGACGCCCGGGGCCTCGGGGCGCCGGGGGGTGCGCAGCCACTCGACGAGGCGGGACCCGGTCACCGCCGGGCCGGACACCCCGGGGCCGCCCACGGACTTCGGCGCGGCGGCCGGGTTCCGGTGCGGCGGGAGGCGCGCGGGTTCCGGATGGGTGGGCGGGTACGCGGGGCCCCGACGCGCCGAGGGGTGCACGGAGTCCTGGCCGCGCCTCGGCGGGTACACCGGGTCCTCGCCACGCGTCGGCGGGTACGCGGGGTCCTGGCCACCGGCCGGCGGATACGCGGAGTCGGCGGTGCCCGCCGAGGGACGCACGCGGTCCTCGCCGCCCGTCGGCGGATGCCCGGAGTCCTCGCGCGCCGGCGGGTACACGGGCGCGGGCGGCGCGGGCACCGGGGGCGGGAGCGGAGGGAGTGGTGGCGCGGCCGGGTGGGGCACCGGCTGCGCGCGGGTGCCCCGTGGGTCGTACATGCCGTCGGTGTCCATGAACCGCTGCCCCCTGACCAGCCAGCCCGCCCTGTGCACCGGTCAATCTAGTGCCCGCGCACGGAGAGTTCAGCAGGACGCCCGGACCGTGCCCGGGTGGTGGGGCCGTCCCGGCCCCCGGAGGACGCGCATCTGTCCGTGACGGACAAGGACGCCCTCCTCAACACTCCCGATCGGAGCATGCCCGCGCCGTCGCCCCGCCCCTAGCCTGCAGGAAAACAGTCATGTCCGACACACCCCCCGGGAGCCCCGCATGACCGCTGTTCCGCAGGAGCGCCGCCTCGTCACCGCCATCCCCGGCCCGAAGTCGGCCGAGCTCCAGGCCCGCCGCGTCGCGACGGTCGCCGCCGGGGTGGGGTCCACCCTGCCGGTGTTCGTCGCCCGTGCCGGTGGCGGCATCGTCGAGGACGTGGACGGCAACCGTCTGATCGACTTCGGTTCCGGTATCGCCGTGACCTCGGTCGGCGCCTCCGCCGAGGCCGTCGTGCGCCGGGCCTCCGCCCAGCTCGCCGACTTTACGCACACCTGTTTCATGGTCACTCCGTACGAGGGATACGTGGAGGTCTGCGAGCAGCTGGCCGAGCTGACCCCGGGCGACCACGCCAAGAAGTCCGCCCTGTTCAACTCGGGCGCCGAGGCCGTCGAGAACGCGGTGAAGATCGCCCGCGTCCACACCGGGCGAACGGCGGTGGTCGTCTTCGACCACGGCTACCACGGCCGGACCAACCTCACGATGGCGCTGACGGCCAAGAACATGCCGTACAAGCAGGGCTTCGGCCCGTTCGCGCCGGAGGTGTACCGGGTGCCCGTGGCGTACGGCTACCGCTGGCCGACCGGTGCGGAGAACGCCGGTGCCGAGGCGTCCGCCCAGGCGATCGAGCAGATCAGCAAGCAGATCGGGGCCGAGAACGTCGCGGCGATCATCATCGAGCCGGTCCTCGGCGAGGGCGGGTTCATCGAGCCGGCGAAGGGCTTCCTGCCGGAGATCGCCCGGTTCGCCCGGGAGAACGGCATCGTCTTCGTCGCGGACGAGATCCAGTCCGGCTTCTGCCGCACCGGCCAGTGGTTCGCCTGCGAGGACGAGGGCATCGTCCCGGACCTGATCACGACGGCGAAGGGCATCGCGGGCGGTCTGCCGCTTTCCGCCGTGACCGGACGCGCCGAGATCATGGACGCGGCGCACTCCGGCGGTCTGGGAGGCACCTACGGCGGGAACCCGGTCGCGTGCGCCGGGGCGCTCGGCGCGATCGAGACCATGCGCGAGCTGGATCTCAACGCGCGGGCGAAGCGCGTCGAGGAGGTCATGAAGGACCGTCTCGCCGAGATGCGGGCCAAGCTGCCCAACGGCGACCTCATCGGCGACATCCGCGGCCGGGGCGCCATGATCGCCATCGAGCTGGTGAAGCCCGGCACGAAGGACCCGGCACCGGAGGCCACCGCGGCGCTGGCGAAGGCCTGCCACGCCGCGGGGCTGCTCGTCCTCACCTGTGGCACGTACGGCAATGTGCTGCGCTTCCTGCCGCCACTGGTGATCGGCGAGGAGCTGCTGAACGAAGGGCTCGACATCATCGAGGGCGCCTTCGCCCAAGTCTGAGCCGGCACGGGACCGGGGGCGACGCATCCCGCACCCCCGGACACCTTCCGCTCACCGGCCTCGCCCGAGAAGCCGGAAGCCGCCCCGCCGGCCGCGATCCGGGTACGGCCTGTGAAGAACGTGTGGGAGCCCGATGGCGGGATCGCCTTCCGGCTGTCGTGCCTCCCCGTACGGCGTTACGGTTTACGCAGATGAGAGAGACACCCCGTCCGCAGGACATCGCGGACGTCACCGGGCCGGCGCCTTCCCGGCACCGCCCCGGACGTGCCTTCGCGCACACCGCCGGAGCCTCGGACTCCGGAACTCCTCACCGATCGGGCAGCCGCGCGCCCCACACCCCCCGGGGCGCGCGGCACGCCGGTCGAGTCTGCCGTCCCGGAACCACCCCCCCTGTTCCGGGGCGGCCGACTTCTTTCCGCCCGTGGCGTCGTCCCGGGCGCCGCACGGGGCCGGGACATCGTCCCGGATTCCTCGCACCCGCCGTGTTCGTGGCCCTGCTCGGCCTGTTCGCCCTCGTCAGCGCGGAGATCGCGACCGACGGTCCGTTGCGCGCGGCCGACGAGCGGGCCGGGCGGGCCGTCGTCGGGCACGGCCCCGGCCGGTTGACGGAATTCCTCGCCGATCTCGGCGACGTCCAGGTCGCCCTGCCCGTCCTGGTGGGTGCGATCGGGTACGCGCTGTGGCGCGGAGCGCGCCGCGCGCCGGTGTACGCCGCCCTCGCCATGGTCGCGGTACCCGCCGTGCTCGTCCCGCTGAAGGCCGCCTTCGCCCGGTCGGGACCGCTGACGGAGGCCACCGGATACTACCCGTCCGGACACACCGCGACCGCCGCCGTGGCGTACTGCGGTGCGGCCCTGCTGATCCGCGCCGTGCTCCGCACCCCGCCGGACCCCGCTCCCCGTACCCCGCCGCGGGCCCTGCCCCACGTGGGAGCGCCCAGGGCCGTTCCCGTCCGGTGGGCCGTTCCCTTCCGGGCCGTTCGCGTCCGGGCCGTTCTCGTCCGGGCCGTACGGAAAGCGCCGATGCCCGTCGCCGTCATGGTGACGGTGGCGACGGGCATCGGCCTCGTGCTGCGCGGCTATCACTGGCCGCTGGACGTGCTCGGCAGTTGGTGTCTCAGTGGACTGCTGCTCTTCCCGCTCGGCTGCCGCGCCCGCCGGGAAGGGCGGGCTCAGCTACCGAAGTAGCTGTCGAAGTTGTTCGAGAACTGCCAGTTGTTGTAGCGGTCCCAGTTGATCGACCAGGTCATCAGGCCGCGCAGTCCGGACCAGGTGCCGTGGGTCTGGTAGCTGCCGCAGTCGGTCTTCTTGGTCAGGCAGTTGAGCGTCTTGGTGACCTCGGCCGGTGAGGTGTGGCCGTTGCCCGCCTGGGTGGACGCCGGCAGGCCGATGGCGACCTGGTCGGGACGGAGCGCCGGGAAGACCTTGGTGGTGTCGCCCGCCACCGGGAACCCGGTGAGCAGCATGTCGGTCATCGCGATGTGGAAGTCGGCGCCGCCCATCGAGTGGTACTGGTTGTCCAGACCCATGATGGAGCCCGAGTTGTAGTCCTGGACGTGCAGCAGGGTCAGGTCGTTGCGCAGGGCGTGGATGACCGGGAGGTAGGCCCCGGCGCGCGGGTCCTGACCGCCCCAGGGACCCGAACCGTAGTACTGGTAGCCGAGCTGCACGAAGAAGGTCTCGGGGGCCATGGTGAGGACGAACTTCTCGCCGTACTTGGCCTTGAGGCTCTTCACCGCGGAGATCAGGTTGACGACGACCGGGGTGGTCGGGCTGCGGAAGTCGGTGTCACCGGTGTTCAGCGAGAGCGAGTGGCCCTCGAAGTCGATGTCCAGACCGTCCAGGCCGTACTCGTCGATGATCTTGCCGACGGAGGAGACGAAGGTGTCACGGGCGGCGGTGGTGTTGAGCTGCACCTGGCCGTTCTGGCCGCCGATCGAGATCAGCACCTTCTTGCCCTTGGCCTGCTTGGCCTTGATGGCCGCCTTGAACTCGGCCTCGGACTCGACGTTCGGGCACTCGGTGACCGGGCAGAGCTTGAAGCGGATGTCGCCGGAGGTGACGGAGGTCGGCTCGCCGAAGGCGAGGTCGATGACGTCCCACGAGTCGGGTACGTCCGCCATGCGGGTGTAGCCCGAACCGTTGGCGAAGCTGGAGTGGAGGTAGCCGACGAGCGCGTGGGCCGGGAGGCTGCCCGAGCCACCGCCGTCACCGCCGCCGCCGCCGGTC
The DNA here is from genome assembly GCF_029167625.1 of Streptomyces sp. AM 4-1-1. Classification (NCBI taxonomy): domain Bacteria; kingdom Bacillati; phylum Actinomycetota; class Actinomycetes; order Kitasatosporales; family Streptomycetaceae; genus Streptomyces; species Streptomyces sp. AM 4-1-1. The sequence continues at coordinate 5,640,728 of NZ_CP119145.1, read as the reverse complement.
GAGGTGGTGACCGTGATCGCGGCCGACTTGGCGGACTCGCCCGCCTCGTTGGTCGCGGCGACCTGGAAGCTGTACTGGGTCGACGCGGCCAGTCCCGTCACCGTGGTGGAGGTGCCGGTGGGTGAGAGGACCTTCTTGCCGCCCTGGTAGACGGTGTAGCCGGTGGCGCCGCTGGAGGCGGACCAGGAGAGGTCCACGGTGGACGCGGTGGCCGTACCGGCCTTCAGCCCGGCGGGGACGGCCGGCAGGGCGACCGGGTCGCCACCGGGACCGACGAGGCTGAAGTCGTCGACGTAGTAGGCGGGGGTGCCGTACCAGCCGTGGGTGTAGACCTTCACGGAGGAGGTGGAGGCGCCGGTCTTGAACGTGGTGGAGAGTTTCGTCCAGGTGCCCGCGGACTGCGTCCAGGTCGACACGTCGGTGGTACCGGTGCCCTCGGCGCCGAGGTAGACGTAACCGCCCTGCACCCAGGAGCTGAGGGTGTACGTGGAGTTCGGCTTGACCGCCACGGCCTGGGAGCACTTCGCGTTGTCACTGCCGGCCGGGGTCGCCTTCAGCGCCGAGGTGCCGCTGTGGACGGGGGTGCTGACGGCGACGCCGCTGCCTCCCGTGCAGCTCCAGCCGTCGAGACCTGCCTCGAAGCCGCCGTTGCGCGCCAGTTCGCCGTCGGCGGCCGAGGCGGACGGTGCGATGGCGGCCAGACAGCCTGCGGCGAGCAGTGTCGCCGAGAATGTCGCCAGAAGTCCGGAAAATCGGGCGGGGGGTCCCGTGCGTTCCACAACAGCCTCCGTGCGGGGGGTAATTGAGTGTGGCGCGCACAACATGGTCCAGACCAATCCGGTTGTCAAGACCTCTGGCAGCACGTCAGGGGAGGCGGCCCTCTTCGTCCCGCCCGTCAGGGCCGCCACTCCAGGGACGGCGCGGCTCCCCCGCCCCACGCGGGCGTCCGGTGTGCGGGTCGCCGTGTCCGGTAGCCGTCACGGCCGCCGCCTCGTGCATCGCGAGTTCCAGCCGCGCGACGTCGGTGAGGGCGCCGGAACCGTCGGGCGGAACCAGCCAGCGGACCCCCGCGCCGGCCGGGCCGACAGACCGGCCGGGGTGCGGGGCAGCGGTCCGGCCGGGGTACGGAGCAACCGCCCGGCCCGGATGCGGGACCGCGATCCAGGTGCCGGCCCCGACCCCACGCGTCCCCGTGCCGACCCAGCGATCGGCCGCACCCGGCGCCACGAAGAAGCCCGTGCGGGCACCGGAGGCGTCGCCGAGCACGGGACCCGGCCGCCCGGCGAACCGGGTGAGCACATCGAGCGTCGGACGCCCCAGCCCTTCCGGCAGGACGAGCACGTCCCAGCGCCGCCCGGCCGGAAGGAGCACGATTCCTGCCGGGTCGCGTTCCCAGGCCCACCGGCAGGCCGCTGGATCGAGTGCCACCGATACGAGCCAGTCGACTGCCGCCTTCACCTCCGAGCCGGCCATCGGCCCACCGCCCTTCATCCGTGCGCGGCGGCGTTCTGCCACCGCGTCGTACCGGGGAGAGCGAGGTGACGCCGATTCATGACGCGAGTTCGGCTACCGATCAGTAGTGAAGTGGGTCACACCAAGATCATCGAGGTCGGACTCCCCGCTCGACCGCCGGATTCCCGGCCGGACCGCCGCATGACCGGCGGCGGGATCGCGTAGCCCGGCGCCACGCTCTCCCACTCCGCACTATCGTCCCGAGGCGGTCCGCACCCCGGGAAAACCCCGTACCGGGGTGTCAGTGGCGGCTGCCACACTCGCGGCATGGAGCACATCGACGATCTGGTGGCGAGGGCCGCACGCGGTGAACGGGTCACGTACCTGCCGTTCTGGGGGCACCGCCCACGCCCGGACGGCCGGATCGGCGCGAGCTGCCTCAACCAGTGGTGGCCGTCACCCTTCACGGCCGACGGGGTGGCGTACGCGACGGCCGAGCACTGGATGATGGCCGGAAAGGCGCGGCTGTTCGGGGACGCGGAGGCCGAGCACCGGGCACTGACCGCGAGCAGCCCGGCCGCCGCGAAGAAGGCGGGCGGACTGGTCCGTGATTTCGACGAGGCCGTCTGGGCGCGTGAGCGGTTCGGGCTGGTGGTGGCGGGCAATGTGCGGAAGTTCGACAGCGATCCGGAGCTGCGGACGTTCTTGCTGAACACCGGGGAGCGGGTGCTGGTCGAGGCCGGCCCGGTGGACCGGACATGGGGCATAGGTCTGGCCGTGGACGGCCCCCGGGCCGAGCGCCCGGCCGACTGGCGTGGTCCGAACCTGCTGGGTTTCGCGCTGATGACGGCCCGTGAGGAACTATGGGCGGGGTGAGGGCACCAGCCCCGGAAGTCGGCGGCCTCAAGGACTCGGAGACACAGGGATTCAGGCCGCCGGGGTGCGTCGGCCCGCCTCCGGTGGTGACGCGGACCCGCGTGGCACGTCCGCGCCCGCAGGTCGCGGTGCTCCCCCGGGAGCGCCCGCGCCCCACGGGCGGAGAACGTGCGGTGCCGTGCCCGACGGCGGATCAGCGGGGGGCGTCGATGACCAGCGTGGTGGCGTACGAGTCGTCGTACGGGTACGTGTCCTCGTCCTCGAAGGACTCCCCCTGGGAGATCGCCCAGATCATGAAGCCCAGGAACGTCGCACTGACCGCGATGCCGACCGCGCCGAGGACGACCCCGGCGATCGCCATGCCGCCGTTGTTCGCCTCGCCCCGCTTCGCGCGGCCACGGCCGAGGAGACCGAAGACCAGCGCCAGGACACCGAGGACGATGCCGAGACCCCACAGACAGAATCCGACGACCGAGATGATGCCGAGCACCAGGGCTGCGGTGCCCATCCCGTTCGCGGGCGCGGGCCCCCACTGGTTCTGGCCGTATCCGGGATATCCCGGATAGCCGTACGTCGAGGCCGGCGCCGCCGGGTAGCCGTACTGGCCGCCCGGCGGGGCCGTCGGACCGAGGCCGTTCGGCGCGGTCGGCGGCGGCGGTACGTATCCGGGCATCGCCCCCGACGCGTCCGACGTGCTCCCCGGGTACTGCCACGGGTTCGCCCCCGCGCCGGCTCCGGGCGGCGAGCCGTCGACGGCGCCCGTGAACGTACCGGACTGCGCCGCGCCCGGCTGCTGCCAGGGATTCGCACCGGGCGCCTGGCCCGCGCCCGGTATGGGGTCGTGCGCGGAGCCGAAGTGCGGGGGCACGGGTGCCGTCGGCGACTGGGCCTGCTCCGGCCCGGCGCCCGGCATCGACGTGACCGTCGGCTGGTCGTGCACGGCCGGCCGGCGCGGTTCCCCCGATGCCTGTCCGGTGCCGCCACCGGGCTTCCCCAGCGAGACCCTGCTGTCCGGCGCGGCCCATGGATCGCGTGGCGCGGCCCCGCCTCCAGGCTGTTCTGTGTTGTCTGACATGGGCCTCCCCCATCGTGGTCCCGTCATGCTACGGGCCGCTCTCACCCGTTCGGCCCCATGCCTACGATGATCGGTGCCACCGGCCTGCCCAGCGGCCGGACAGGATCACCCACGGAGGAAACCGATGACCGCTCTGCACCCCTTCATCGCAGGGCTGCCCAAGGCCGAGCTCCATGTCCACCACGTCGGCTCCGCATCCCCCCGTATCGTCTCGACGCTCGCCGGGCACCACCCCGACTCCAAGGTCCCGACCGACCCCGAGGCACTGGTCGACTACTTCTCGTTCACGGACTTCGCGCACTTCATCGAGGTCTACCTCTCCGTCGTGGACCTGATCCGCACCCCGGAGGACGTCCGGCTGCTGACCTTCGAGATCGCCCGGGACATGGCCAGGCAGAACATCCGGTACGCGGAGCTGACCGTCACCCCGTTCAGCTCGACCCGGCGCGGCATCCCGGAGCAGGGGTTCATGGAGGCCATCGAGGACGCCCGCAGAGCGGCCGAGAGCGAGCTGGGGGTGGTGCTGCGCTGGTGCTTCGACATTCCCGGCGAGGCAGGTGCCGAGGCGGCCGCGGAGACCACCCGGCTCGCCCTGGACCTGCGCCCCGAGGGCCTGGTCTCGTTCGGTCTCGGCGGCCCCGAGATCGGTGTGGAGCGCCCGCCGTTCAAGCCCTACTTCGACCGCGCGATCGCGGAGGGACTGCACTCCGTCCCGCACGCGGGCGAGACGACCGGGCCCCGGACGATCTGGGACGCGCTCACCGAGCTGCGGGCCGAACGCATCGGTCACGGCACCAGCGCCGTACAGGATCGGAAGCTGCTGGCCCACCTCGCCGAGCACCGCATCCCGCTGGAGGTGTGCCCGACGTCCAACATCGCCACCCGCGCGGTCGCCGACCTGGACGCGCACCCGGTGAAGGAGATGGTCGCCGCGGGTGTGCTGGTCACCATCAACAGCGACGACCCGCCGATGTTCGGCACGGACCTCAACAACGAGTACGCGGTCGCCGCCCGCCTCCTCGACCTCGACGAGCGGGGCCTCGCCGACCTCGCGAAGAACGCGGTGGACGCCTCGTACCTCGACCCGGCGGGCAAGCGGAAGCTGGCCTCCGAGATCGACACGTACACGGCGCAGTGGCTGTCGGCCACCGGCCGCTGACGCGGCCCCGGCCCGGAGCCACGGATCAGGGGCCATGAGGCGCCGCGGCTCCGGGAATCCGGTCCCCCCAGCCCCGCGACCCGCGACCCGCGACCCGCGACCCGCGACCCGCGACCACAATGGAACACATGACCACCACCGTCACCGCCGTGGGGCACCGGGGCGACCCCTATCGTGCCCGCGAGAACACCCTGCCCTCGATCCGCTCCGCCCTCGAACGGGGGGCGGACGCGGTCGAGATCGATGTGCGGGTCACCCGTGACGGCGTACCGGTGCTGCTCCACGACGCCACCCTGGAACGCCTGTGGGGTCATGACATCCGGCTGGACCGGCTCCCCCACCAGGAGCTGACCCGGCTGACCCGAGGGGGAGTGCCCACCCTGGCCGAGGCACTGTCGGCCGTCGGGGCGCACCGGGTGATGATCGATCTGCCCGGCTCCACCCGGGAGTCGGTACGGAGCATCGTGGGCGTGGTCCACGAGTGCGGGGCCGCCGAGCGCGTGTACTACTGCGCGGGTCCGGACGCCATGCTGCGGGTGCGGGCCGCGGACCCGGGCGCCGAGATCGCGATGACCTGGACGACGCTGGCACCGCCGCGCGCCGCGCTGCTCACGGCGGTCCGGCCGCGCTGGCTGAACTACCGGTTCGGCCTCGTCGGCCGGGAGCTGGCGGACCGTGTCCACCGTGACGGGCTGCTGGTGTCCGCCTGGACGGCCGACACCAAGCGGATCATGCGCCGTCTCGTGGCGCACGGGGTCGACTCGATCACCACCAACCGGGTCGACGCCCTGCGTGCCGTGCTCGCCGCCGACCTCGTCCCCCCTGACGGTCCGGTGCGTTGAGGCGGATCGAGCACAAATGTGTGGCTGGCATTCCGACGAGTTCCGATCATGCGGCGCCAAGGCGGCACCATATGGCACCACTCAGGCGCCCCCCATGACGTCATTGTCGCCAGCACGAGCCAACCGTCGACAGTCTTACGCCTCGGCACGTCCACCTTTCACTACCTCGCCGACCTGCGGAAACCTGAACTCGGGGACCCTCGGACCCTTCCACCGACCACTGGATCGATATCGACCCTTGCCAATGGTGCCACTCTGATGCCACCATGACGCCATGGACCTCACGCCCTATGTCGACACACTCCGCCGGGAACTCGCGGTGGCCGCCGAAGCCGGCGGGAAGGAAGCCCGGGAGCTGGCCGAGCGGCTGACCGCTCCACTGGAGTCGGCAGCCCGCCTGACACTGCTGAACGTGCTGTCCGCCGCCATGGACGAGATCACCCGCGAACTCGCCCCCGGCTCGGTCGACGTACGGCTGCGCGGGCTCGACCCCGACTTCGTGGTGACGCCGCCGGGTGGTGCCCGGTTCGAGGGGCCGGGCGCGCGGCCCGAGCCGCTGAAGGCCCCGGCGTCCGCCGACACCGAGGACGGCACCACCGCACGGGTCAACCTGCGCCTTCCGGCCCACCTCAAGACGCGCGCCGAGGAGGCGGCCTCGCGCGAGGGCCTGTCGGTCAACGCGTGGCTGGTGCGCGCGGTGAACGCGGCCGTCGAAAGCGGCGACATCCGGGCCCGCTCCACCGCGTCGAACCGGAACGGCGGACAGCACTACACCGGCTGGGTCCGCTGAGACCGCCCCGTAGCGCCGGTGCCGGCCCCGCACGCACCGCACCACCGTGCGGACACATACGTCGAAGACTTCGCGAGCAACCCAGAGGCGGGACAGTCATGCCTTCTTTCGAGACCCCGGAACCCATCTCGGCGACCGTGCAACTCGGCGCGGGAGCCGTCCAGTTCCTCGCCGCCGACCGCGTCGACACCGTCGTGGAGGTGCTGCCCACCGATCCGGGGCGGGACGCCGATGTGCGGCTCGCCGAGCAGACGCGGGTGACGTACGAGGGTGGGCGGCTGCACATCAAGGCGCCCAAGCAGCGCTCCTTGTTCGGCCGGACGCCGTCCGTGGACGTCGTCGTCGAACTGCCCGCCGGCTCCCAGGTGGAGTCGGACGCGGCCTGGGCCGACTTCCGCGCCGAGGGACGGCTCGGCGAGACACGTGTGAAGACCTCGTCGGGCGACATCCAGCTGGCCGAGACCGGACCGCTGCGCCTGCACACGTCGTACGGGCGCATCACGGTGGACCACGCCAGGGGCGACGTGGAGGCGCAGACCGGTTTCGGCAACATCCGCATCCGCGCCGTCGAGGGCAATGTCGTACTGAAGAACTCGCACGGCACGACGACCGTCGGCGCCGTCGCCGGACAGGCCAGGATCAGTGGCGCCAACGGCGACATCGTGGTCGAGCGGGCCGGCACCGGATTGCGCGCCACCACTGCGCACGGGACGCTCCGGGTCGATGAGGTCGCCCGTGGTTCGGTGGAGCTGGAGACCTCGTCCGGCGACATCGAGATCGGGGTACGGGCCGGTACCGCGGCCTGGCTGGACGCGAGTTCCGGACACGGCCGGGTGCGCAATCTGCTGACCGCCTCCGACACCGCCGGGGAAGCCGAGGACAAGGTGGAGGTGCGGGCCCGTACCCGCTACGGCGACATCGAGGTCCGGCGCGCCACTGCCTGACCACGCCGATCTCCGCCGACGGGGCGGCCGGGTCCGGACGCAGCCGCCGGGATGTGCGCGGGCAGGCACAAGTCCCCCGCCCACCAGGCGGCTTGACGCATCCGGCATGATGACAGCCCCGACCGTGCCGACCGCAGAGGAGCAGCGGTGACCGATTCGCACACCGACAGCCCGCATGCCCGCGTCCGTTCAGACATCGCCCACAACGCGCGGGTCTGGAACTACTGGCTGGGCGGCAAGGACAACTACTCCGTGGACCGCGCGGTCGGCGATCAGGTCACCGGCATGTATCCGAGCATCGGTGAAGTGGCGCGCGCGGACCGGGCGTTCCTGGGCCGGGTGGTCCGCCATCTCGCGGGCGAGGCGGGCATCCGGCAGTTCCTGGACATCGGCACCGGTCTGCCGACCGCGGACAACACGCACGAAGTGGCCCAGCGCACGGCGCCGGACGCGCGTGTGGTGTACGTCGACAACGACCCGATCGTGCTGGCGCACGCCCGCGCGCTGCTCACGAGTACGCCCGAGGGCGTCACGGAGTACATCGACGCGGACGCCCATCACCCGGAGCGGATACTGGACGCGGTGGAACCGACGCTGGATCTGACCCGGCCGGTCGCGGTGATGATGCTGGGCATCCTCAACTTCGTGCTGGACACGGATGAGGCGCTGTCGGTGGTGCGGAGACTGATGGCCCCGCTGCCGTCCGGGAGCTATCTGGTGCTCACCCATCCCACGCTGGAGCTGGGCGGGGAGGGGAACGACGCGGCGATGCGGTTCTGGAACGAGAACGCCACGCCGCCGATCACCGCCCGGAGCCGCGCGGAGTTCGCCGCGTTCCTTGAGGGGCTGGAGATCGTCGAGCCGGGCATCGTGTCGTGTGCTCGCTGGCGTGACGAGCCGTCAGGGGGCGGCGCCCCGGCCGATGTGGCGCAGTTCGGCGCGGTGGCGCGCAAGCCGTAGGACGGACCCGCGCACCTCGCCGGCCTCCGCGGAAGACGAACGGAGACGTACGGGGACGGCGTACGGCCACGATCGGCGCACGACCGTGGAGACGGGCCCCGGGCGGGGGCCCGTCTCCACGCGCCGGGCGGGTCAGCCGTCGAGCGAGGTCATCACGTGCTTGATCCGGGTGTAGTCGTCGAAGCCGTACGCGGAGAGGTCCTTGCCGTAACCGGACTTCTTGAAGCCGCCGTGCGGCATCTCGGCGACGAGCGGGATGTGGGTGTTGATCCACACGCAGCCGAAGTCGAGGTTCTTGGACATCCGCATCGCGCGCGAGTGGTCCTTCGTCCACACCGATGAGGCGAGGGCGTACTCGACGTCGTTCGCGTACTCCAGCGCCTGGGCCTCGTCCGTGAACGACTGGACGGTGATGACCGGGCCGAAGACCTCGTTCTGGACGATCTCGTCGTCCTGCTTGAGGCCGGAGACGACGGTCGGGGCGTAGAAGTAGCCCTTGTCGCCGACCCGGTGGCCGCCCGCCTCGACCTTGGCGTGGGCGGGCAGCCGGTCGATGAAGCCACTGACCTGAGCCAGCTGGTTCGCGTTGTTGAGCGGGCCGTACAGCACGTCCTCGTCGTCCGGGAGCCCGGTCCTCGTGTCGGCCGCGGCCTTGGCGAGAGCGGCGACGAACTCGTCGTGGATGGACTCCTGGACGAGCACCCGGGTGGCTGCCGTGCAGTCCTGGCCCGCGTTGAAGAATCCGGCGACGGAGATGTCCTCGACCGCCTTGGCGATGGCCGCGCTGTCAAGGTCCTCGAACACCACGACCGGGGCCTTGCCGCCCAGTTCCAGGTGGACGCGCTTGACGTCCTTGGCCGCGGACCCGGCGACCTGGATGCCGGCCCGTACCGAACCGGTGATGGACGCCATCGCCGGGACCTTGTGTTCGACCATCGCGCGGCCGGTGTCGCGGTCGCCGCACAGGACGTTGAAGACACCCTTGGGGAGGATCGTGCCGATGATCTCGGCGATCAGCACGGTCGACGCCGGGGTGGTGTCGGACGGCTTGATGACCACGGTGTTGCCCGCGGCGAGCGCCGGGGCGAACTTCCACACGGCCATCATCATCGGGTAGTTCCACGGCGCGACCTGCGCGCAGACGCCCACCGGCTCGCGGCGGACGATGGAGGTCAGGCCCTCCATGTACTCCCCCGCCGAGCGGCCTTCGAGCATCCGGGCGGCCCCGGCGAAGAACCTGATCTGGTCCACCATCGGCGGGATCTCCTCGGTCCTGACGAGACCGAGCGGCTTGCCGGTGTTCTCGGACTCGACGGCGATCAGATCCTCCGCACGCTCCTCGAAGGCGTCCGCGATCCTCAGTAGGGCCCGCTGCCGCTCCGCGGGCGTCAGGTCGCGCCATGCCGGAAAGGCGTCGGCCGCGGCCTCCATGGCGGCATCGACATCGGCGCTGCCGGAGAGCGGGGAGGTCGCGTAGACCTCCTCCGTCACCGGGTTGACGATGTCGACGGTCCGTCCGTCGGCGGCGTCCCGGAACTCCCCGTTGATGTAGTTGCGCAGGCGGCGTACCTCGGTGGTCACAACCACCCCTCCTGTCAGATGTCCGATGGGTGAGACACCCACCCTAATCGGTACCCTGACGCTTTCGACATACGCACTCCCCCGAATCTGCGGAAACAGTTCCGTTCAGGTCTTCTGACAACGGATTTCGTCGAAGGAAGGTTGCGAAAGGGACGAGGAGCTGTGCAGAGTGGGTGTTGTGGCCAGCCGTAGCACAGATCCCAGAACCGGGAACGGACCGTCCCCCGCGGTCGACGCCGTCTCCCTCGCGATCATCGAACAGCTCCAGGAGGACGGACGCCGTCCGTACGCCGCGATAGGCAAGGCCGTCGGCCTGTCCGAGGCGGCCGTGCGCCAGCGGGTGCAGAAGCTGCTCGACCAGGGTGTGATGCAGATCGTCGCCGTCACCGACCCGCTCACCGTGGGCTTCCGGCGGCAGGCGATGGTCGGCGTCAACGTCGACGGGGACCTCGAACCCGTCGCGGAGGCCCTGGCGGCCATGACCGAGTGCGAGTACGTGGTGATGACCGCGGGCTCCTTCGACCTGATGGTCGAGATCGTCTGCGAGGACGACGACCATCTGCTGCGCACCATCAGCACCCGCATCCGGGCCATCCCCGGAGTGCGCTCCACCGAGAGCTTCGTCTACCTCAAGCTCAAGAAGCAGACCTACATGTGGGGAGCCCGAGAGCCGTGACCAAGGACCTCAGCAGAGCCGCGTACGACCATCTGTGGATGCACTTCACCCGCATGTCGGACTACGAGGACGCGCCCGTGCCGACCATCGTGCGGGGCGAGGGCACGTACATCTTCGACGACCGGGGCAGGCGCTGTCTGGACGGCCTGTCCGGTCTGTTCGTGGTCAACGCCGGACACGGCCGCGAGGAACTGGCCGCGGCGGCGTACAAGCAGGCCCGGGAGCTGGCCTTCTTCCCCGTGTGGTCGTACGCACACCCGAACGCCGTGGAGCTGGCCGAACGGCTCGCCGGCCACGCCCCGGGCGACCTCGACAAGGTCTTCTTCACCACCGGCGGCGGTGAGGCCGTCGAGACCGCGTGGAAGCTGGCGAAGCAGTACTTCAAACTCACCGGCAGGCCGACCAAGTACAAGGTCATTTCGCGCGCGGTCGCCTACCACGGGACCCCGCAGGGCGCCCTGTCGATCACCGGACTCCCCGCCCTCAAGGCCCCGTTCGAGCCGCTGGTGCCCGGGGCGCGCAAGGTGGCGAATACCAACATCTACCGCGCGCCGCTCTTCGGCGACGACCCGGAGGCGTTCGGCCGCTGGGCCGCCGACCAGATCGAGCAGCAGATCCTGTTCGAGGGCCCGGACACCGTCGCCGCGGTCTTCCTGGAACCGGTGCAGAACGCGGGCGGCTGCTTCCCACCGCCACCCGGCTACTTCCGGCGGGTCCGCGAGATCTGCGACACGTACGACGTCCTGCTCGTCTCCGACGAGGTGATCTGCGCCTTCGGGCGCCTGGGCACGATGTTCGCCTGTGACAAGTTCGGCTATGTGCCGGACATGATCACCTGTGCCAAGGGCATGACATCGGGCTACTCGCCGATCGGTGCCTGTCTGGTCTCCGACCGGATCGCGGCGCCGTTCTACGAGGGCGGCAACACCTTCCCGCACGGCTACACCTTCGGCGGCCACCCGGTCTCCGCCGCCGTCGCCCTCGCCAACCTCGACATCTTCGAACGCGAGAGCCTGAACCAGCACGTCCTCGACAACGAGAACGCGTTCCTGATGACCCTGCGGAAGCTGCACGACCTGCCGATCGTCGGCGACGTCCGGGGCGACGGCTTCTTCTACGGGATCGAGCTGGTGAAGGACAAGGCCACCAAGGAGACCTTCACCGAGGAGGAGACCGAGCGCGTCCTGTACGGCTTCCTCTCGAAGGCCCTGTACGACAACGGCCTGTACTGCCGCGCCGACGACCGCGGCGACCCGGTCATCCAGCTGGCGCCGCCGCTGATCTCGGACCGGTCGACGTTCGACGAGATCGAGGGCATCCTCCGGGTGGTCCTGACGGAGGCCTGGGCGAAGCTCTGAACCGTCTCGCCACGCGGTCCCGCCCGGAACACGTCGGCGTCCTGGCGCCAGCGCCCCCGGCCCACCGTCCGCACGGCCCGGGTGCCCCCATTCGAGTGGGATGGGGGCACCCGGGCCGCGTGCTGTCCGCGCACCCCGGTCCGACTCCCTACCGTGCCGAGTGACCGATCGGCCCCGCCTTCGCTCCCCCCGGACGGGGGAACGGGAAAACTGATCCGAACCGAGGTGTACGTCATGGTGACTCCGCCGGACAACGACGTGATCTGGGCGCGTTCCCTGCACCACTCCCACAACGGCTCGCCCGGACTCGGCGGGGTCTCCCTCGGCATCCGGGACGGCGAGATCCTTGCCGTGACCGGTCCGCGCGGCAGCGGCAAGACGACCCTGCTGCACTGCCTCTCCGGCCAGCTGGTGCCCCAGCGGGGCGAGGTGTGGTTCAACAGCGTCCCCGTCCACACGATGGGCCCCCGGCTGCGCGAGCGGCTGCGCCGGGAGCGGTTCGGCTGGATCGCCCCCGAACCACAGCTCGTGCCCGAGCTGAACACCTGGGAGAACGCGGCTCTGCCGCTGCTGCTGCGCGGCGTATCGCACCGGGTGGCGAAGAAGGCCGCCATGGAGTGGCTGGACCGCCTGGACATCGCCATGTGCGCCAAGACGCGACCGCACGCCCTCCTCCAGTCGCAGCGCCAGCGCACCGCCATGGCCCGCGCCCTCACCGCCGCCCCGGCGGTGATCTTCGCCGACGAGCCGACCGCCACCCTGCACCGCACCGAGCGGACCCATCTGCTGCGCACCCTGACGACGGCGGCCCGCTCGCACGGCATCACCGTGGTGCTCGCCACCCACGACGCCGAGATCGCGGCGCTCGCCGACCGCACGGTCCCGCTGCTGGACGGCCGCCGCGTCACCACCGTCGCCCTGCCCCCGGGGTCCGACATCCCGGCGGCAGGCACGTCCGCCGGAAAAGTGGGGGCCGCCGTGTCCGGGGACGAAGACACGGAAGGCCGCACGGCGTGCTCGCTCTCCGTCTGACCCGGGGCGCCCACCCCCTGGTCCTGCTGCGTCGTCTGCTCGTCGCCGCCGCCTCCGCCGGGGTCGGATTCCTGCTGCTGTGCGTCCTCGGATACGCCGCCGGGCACCCCGAGCACGCCGCGGCGGCCGCGACCCGGCTGCTGTGGTGCCTCGTACCCCTCGCCGCCACCGTGCAGTTCGCGGTGGCGGTGGCCCGCACGGACCCCGGCACCCGGCCCCGCCCCGGGCTCTCCGCGGTCGGCCTCGGCCCGGCCCGGCTGACAGTGATCGCCGCGGTCTCCACGGCTGTCTCCTGCCTCCTCGGCTCCATGGTCGCGCTGCTCTTCTTCCTCCATCTGCGCGGCGACCTCTCCGGAATGCCCTTCGACGGGGCGGCGGCCGGGCTCCTGGGCGCGAACGTCCCGCTGCCACTGGCCGGCGCGCTCACCCTGCTGGCCCTGACCCCGGTGGCCGCGGCGACGGCGAGCGCGCTGGCCCTGCGCAACCGTCCCACGACGGCCGCCGACGCCACCTCGGGCGAGTTCTCCGGGGCGGGCGCCGCCGAGGACACCGCCCCGGCCGCGCCACCCAGCGGTCTGCCCTGGGGCGTGGCGCTGACGGCGGCCGGACTCGCCGTCGAGTCGTACACCGATCACGGCCCCACCGGGGGTCTGCTCCCGCTGCCCGGCAGGCTCGAATCCGCCCCGGCCTTCGTGCTCGCCGGATGGGCGCTGACGGCGGTCGGCCTGGCCCTGGCGGGCCCCGGCCTCACCCACCTCTGCGGCAGGCTGGTGCAGGCGGTGCGCCCCGGCGGCGTACGGCTCCTGGCGGGCCGGATGCTGATGAGTGAGGCGCACCGGATCGGACGGCCCCTCGGCGTACTGTGCGCGGTGCTGTCCGGGATCGTCGCGGCGGCCTCACTGTCCGGCGCCGGGCAGCGGGTCTTCGGGCCGCTGACCGTGCTCGGCGCGGTACTCGTCGTCGGCTGCACCACCGCGACGCTGCTGACCTCGGCGCTGGAGACGAGGCAGACCCGCGCCCGCACGACGGACACCCTGCTGCGGCTCGGTGCGCCGGCCGCGTCGCTACGGGGTGCGACGGCCCTGCGCACCGGCGCCCTGCTGGCCTTGTTCGCCCCACTGACCTGGGCGATCGCCGCCCTGGCCGCGCTGCCGCTGAGCGCCTGAGCACCTGTCCGCCTGAGCGCCTGAGCGCCTGAGCGCCGGCTAACGAGCGGTCGGCGCGGACGGCCCGGCCGCCTGTCCCAGGGGTACGGGGCCGGGCAGCACCACCGACTCCGCCGCGTCGAACGTGACCCCCACGGCGGCCCCCTCGTCCGGTGTGTCCCGCAGCGCGCACTCGGCCTCCAGGACCGGCCCTTCGTCGGGGCTCAGCCGTACGGTGACGTGGTTGCCCCGGAAGGTGCGCGCGCCGACCACGCAGCGCAGACCGTCCGCCGGGTCGCCGATCCGCACCCCCGCGGGACGGATCAGCAGATCGCACGTCCCCTGCCGGGACCCGCCCGGCACCGGCACCTTCCCCCAGGCCGTGTCGGCCACCGTGCCCGTCACCGTCGCGGGCAGGACGTTGTCGAAGCCGAGGAACCTCGCCACGAAGGCGGACGCGGGGCGCTGCCAGACCTCCAGCGGCGTACCGGCCTGGGCGATCCCGCCGTCCCGCATCACCACGACCCGGTCGGCGAGCGCGAACGCCTCGCCCTGGTCATGGGTGACGGCGAGCACCGTCGTACCCAGCCGGCCGAACAGCAGGCGCAGTTCGACCACCAGGCGTTCGCGCAGACTGCGGTCGAGCTGGCCGAGCGGTTCGTCCAGCATCAGCAGCTTCGGCCGGGGCGCCAGCGCGCGGGCCAGCGCGACGCGCTGCTGCTCGCCGCCGGACAGTGCGGCGACCGCCCGGCGTCCGGCGCCCGGCAGCCCCACCAGATCGAGGAGTTCGCCTACCCTGCGGGCCTGCTCCCCGCGCCCCGCGCCTCGCATCCGCAGCCCGAACGCGACATTGGCGCCGACATCGCGGTGCGGGAACAGCTGGTGGTCCTGGAACATCAGGCCGAGGCCGCGGCGGTGCACCGGTACCCCCGACTGGTCCGCCCCGTCGAGCAGCACCCGGCCGCCGTCCAGCGGCTGGAGCCCGGCGACGCACCGCAACAGGGTCGACTTGCCGCTGCCGCTGGGGCCGAGCACGCACACGATCTCGTGCTCGGCGACCTTCAGATCGACGGCATCCAGCGCGGTCCTGCCGCCGAAGCGGACAGTGGCCGATTCGAGTGTCAGCATTCTCAGAACTCCCCGGATCGGTCGGTGCGGATACGTTCGAGCAGCAGCAGCGAGACCGCGCACACCAGCATGAGTACGGTGCTCAGGGCCATCGCCTGCCCGTAGTTGAGCTCACCGGGCCGGCCCAGCAGTCGCGCCACGGCGACGGGCAGGGTCGGATTGTCCGGGCGTGCGATGAACACCGTCGCCCCGAACTCCCCCAGCGACACGGCGAACGCGAAGCCCGCCGCGACCAGCACCGCCCGCCGCACCAGCGGCAGATCGACCTCCCGCCAGGCCCGCAGCGGCGACGCGCCGAGCACGGCGGCGGCCTCCCGCAGCCGGCCGTCCACCGCCCGCAGGACGGGCAGCATGGTCCGTACGACGAAGGGCACGCCCACCAGCGCCTGGGCCAGCGGCACCAGGACCCACGAGGTCCGCAGATCGAGCGGCGGCTTGTCCAGGGTGATCAGGAACCCGAATCCGACGGTGACGGCGGACACCCCGAGCGGCAGCATCAGCAGCGCGTCGAAACCGCGCACCAGCCGTCCCGCGCGCCGGGTCAGCGCAGCCGCCGCCAGCCCGCCGACGACCAGCGCGATGACGGTGGCGACCAGTGCGTACCGCAGGGAGTTCCAGATCGCCTCGATCGGCGCCACCAGGAACACACCGCCGGCGGCGTCGACCGACCCGAGGGCGCGGTAGAAGTCGAAGCCGTGGCCGCCGCCGGGCACGGCCAGTGACCGCTCCACGAGCACCCCGAGCGGCAGCAGGAGCAGCACCACGACGGTCAGCAGCACCCCGCCGAACAGCGTCCACTGTCCGGCGCCGCGCGGGCGGCGCGCGGTCTGCGCCGGATCGACCAGCTTCAGCGCCGTCTCCCTGCGGCGCACGGTCCTGGCGTGCACGGCGAGGATCGCGCCGACCGCGGCGAACTGGACCAGCGTCAGCACGGCGGCCGTCGGCAGGTCGAGGAACTGGGCGGTCTGCCGGTAGATCTCCACCTCCAGGGTGGAGAAGGCCGGGCCGCCGAGGATCTGCACGACACCGAAGGAGGTGAAGGTGAAGAGGAAGACCATCAGCGCGGCGGCGGCCACGGCGGGCGCGAGGGCCGGCAGGGTGACCCGCCGCCAGGCCGCGAACCGCCCGGCGCCCAGGACCCGGGCGGCCTCCTCCTGGCGCGGGTCGAGCTGCGACCACAGTCCGCCGACGGTCCGCACGACCACCGCGTAGTTGAAGAAGACATGGGCGAGGAGGATCGCCCACACGGTGGTGTCGAGGCGTACCCCCCACATCTCGTCGAGGAGGCCGCCCCGCCCGAGGAGCGCCAGGAACGCCGTGCCGACGACCACGGTCGGCAGCACGAACGGCACGGTGACGACCGCGCGCAGCAGTTGCTTGCCGGGGAAGTCGAGGCGGGCGAAGACGTACGCGCCGGGCAGCGCGATCAGCAGGGTGAGCGCCGTCGAGGCGAGCGCCTGCCAGCCGGTGAACCAGAGGACGTCGAGGATGTCCGGCCGGGCCAGCACCTCGCCGAACCGGCCGAACTGCCAGACACCGCCGGTCTTCAGTCCCCGGCCGACGATCGCGACGACGGGGTAGGCGAAGAACAGCGCGAAGAAGGCGAACGGCACGGCCATCAGGGCGAGCCGTGTCACCGCGTCCCGGCGTGCCCGGCCGCCGGGGCGCCCCGCCTCCCCGCGCGCGCCCACCCCGCGGCCGGGGGGCTTCGTTACTTCACGACGAGCGAGGACCACGACTGGACCCACTGCTCACGGTTCTTGGAGATCTTCTCCGGGTCGACCGTGGCCGGCTTGTCGACCTTCGCGCCGAACCTGGTGAAGAGTTCCGGCAGCTTCGCGTCCTTGACCACGGGGTTCACGAACATGGTGAGCGGCATGTCGTCCTGGAACTTCTCGCTGATCAGGAAGTCCAGCAGGGCCTTGCCGCCCTCCTCGTTCTTCGCCCCGGTCAGCAGACCCGCGAACTCCGTCTGCCGGAAGCAGGTGCCGGTGGCGACGCCGGTCGGCGCCTCGGCCGGCTGCGGCTTCGCGTACAGCACCTCGACGGGCGGGCTGGAGGCGTACGACACGACGAGCGGGCGGTCGGCCTTGGCCTTGCGGCCGCCCGCGGAGCCGGAGAACTCCTCGTTGTACGCCTGCTCCCAGCCGTCGACGACCTTGACCCCGTTGCTCCTGAGCTTCTTCCAGTAGTCCTCGTGGCCCCCGTCGCCGTAGGCGGCGACCGTGCCGAGGAGGAAGCCTAGACCGGGCGACGAGGTCGCCGGGTTCTCGGTGACGAGCAGGTTCTTGTACGCGGGCTTCACCAGGTCGGCGAAGCTCTGCGGCGGGGCGAGCTTCTTGTCCGCGAAGTACTTCTTGTCGTAGTTGACACAGATGTCGCCGGTGTCGACGGGCGTGACCCGGTGCTTGTCCCCGTCGAGCCGGGCGTCGGGCGAGACCCGGTCGAGGCCCTTCGCCTCGTACGGGGTGAACAGCCCGTTGTCGAGGGCGCGTGAGAGCAGGGTGTTGTCGACGCCGAAGAACACGTCGCCGCGCGGGGAGCCCTTGGTCAGGATCTCCTGGTTGAGGGCGGCTCCGGCGTCACCGCTCTTCAGTACCTTGACGGTGTAGCCGGTCTCCTCGGTGAACGCCTTCAGCACGGCGGGGGAGGCGGCGAACGAGTCGTGGCTGACCAGGGTGACCGTCTTCGACCCGGTCCCCTTCGACGCGCCGCTCCCGGCGCCGGAGTCGTCTGAACCGCCGCAGCCGGCCAGCGCCGTGACGCCGAGGGCCGCGGCGAGCGAGATCGCGGCGGTCTTCGTGGTGGTGTGCATTCATTCCTCCTGGGGGTGACCAGGAAGAGACGCGGCCCTGCCCGCTCCGGAGAGCGGGCAGGGCGCAACAGCTCGAGTAACGACCGAACTTCCTACCCGGAATGACCCGGGCGAGGTTCAGAGGGTCTGCGGCGTGCCGCACTCTCAGCGCTGTGGCGCTCCCCTGTCGGAATATGAAGTTGGTTCGGCCCAGGCTACACGTGCCTTTTCGGCCTCAGCGCTCGGCCGCCGCCAGCTGCCCGCAGGCCCCGTCGATCTCCTGACCACGGGTGTCCCGGACGGTCACCGGCACCCCGTGGGCGGCGATCGCCTCGACGAACGCCTTCTCGTCCTCGGGCCGGGAGGCCGTCCACTTCGAACCGGGCGTCGGGTTCAGCGGAATGAGGTTGACGTGCACCCGCTTGCCCTTGAGGAGCCGGCCCAGCAGGTCACCGCGCCACGCCTGGTCGTTGATGTCACGGATCAGCGCGTACTCGACGGAGATCCGGCGGCCGGACTTCTCCGCGTACTCCCACGCGGCGTCCAGCACCTCGCGCACCTTCCACCGGGTGTTCACCGGTACGAGCGTGTCGCGCAGCTCGTCGTCGGGGGCGTGCAGCGAGACGGCCAGACGGCACTTGAAGCCCTCGTCGGCGAACCGCAGCATCGCCGGGACCAGTCCGACCGTGGAGACGGTGACGCCCCGCTGCGAGATCCCGAGCCCGTCGGGCTCCGGGTCCGTCAGCCGCCGGATCGCGCCGACCACCCGCTTGTAGTTGGCGAGCGGTTCGCCCATGCCCATGAACACGATGTTGGACAGCCGCGCCGGACCGCCGGGGACCTCACCGTCGCGCAGCGCCCGCATGCCGTCCACGATCTGGTGCACGATCTCGGCGGTCGACAGGTTACGGTCCAGGCCCGCCTGCCCGGTCGCGCAGAACGGGCAGTTCATCCCGCAGCCGGCCTGTGACGAGACGCACATGGTGACGCGTTCGGGGTAGCGCATCAGGACGGACTCGACGAGCGTCCCGTCGTGCAGCTTCCACAGCGTCTTACGGGTGGTGTCGTCGTCGCAGCTGATGTGCCGTACGACGGACATCAGGTCCGGGAACATCGCGTCGGCGAGCTTGTCCCGCGATCCGGCCGGGATGTTGGTCCACTCGGACGGGTCGTGCGCGTACCGCGCGAAGTAGTGCTGCGACAGCTGCTGGGCGCGGAACGGCTTCTCACCGATCGCGGCGACGGCCTCCTTGCGCTCGGCAGGCGTGAGGTCGGCGAGGTGCCGCGGCGGCTGCTTGGCCCCGCGGGGCGCGACGAAAGTGAGTTCTCCGGGCTTAGGCATGGTTCCTCCAGTGTCGCAGACACGCCGCGTGCCGAAGGTCGCCGTCGGTCCGGGCGGCTCCGGTGCTCCCGTGCGGGAGCGGCCGGTGGGATCGGCCGCGACCGGAGCGAACAGGAAAATGGTCCGCGGTCCGGTGTCCGCCCGCCTACCCTCACGTCCATGCGCTTCGACGACGAACACTCCTTCCTCGTTCACGTCACGGACCGGCTCGCCGGCCTGCCGGGGGTGCGGGCCGTGGCGTTGGGGGGCTCGCGGGCCGCCGGCACGCATCGGGCCGACAGCGACTGGGACTTCGCCGTCTACTACCGGGGGACCTTCTCCCCCGACGCCCTGCGCGCCCTCGGCTGGCCCGGGGAGGTCTCCGGGATCGGCGAGTGGGGCGGTGGCGTGTTCAACGGCGGAGCGTGGCTCCGGGTCGGCGCCCGGCACATCGACGTGCACTACCGCGACCTCGACGACGTGGAGCATCAGCTCGCGCAGGCCCGCCAGGGGCGGTTCGCCGTCGAGCGGCTCATGTTCCACCTGGCCGGAATCCCGACCTATCTGGTCGTCGCCGAGCTGGCCGTCAACCAGGTGCTGCACGGACAGCTGCCGCGCCCCGACTTCCCCGCGGAACTGCGGCGCACCGCGCCCGCTCAGTGGTGGAACGCGGCCCGGCTCACCCTCGACTACGCACGCACCGCCCACGCCGAGCGGGGCAACCTCACCGACACCGTGGGAGCGATCGGCGTCGCCGCCTGCCAGACGGCGCACGCGGTCCTGGCAGCGCGGGGGCAGTGGGTCACCAACGAGAAGACGCTGCTCGACCGTGCGGGACTGAGGGGCGTCGACCGCGTCCTGGCCGGGCTGTCCCCCGTACCGGAAGACCTGACCCGTGCCGTCGACGAGACGCTGTCCCTGCTGGAGCGGGCCGTCGAAACGGCCTGAACGCGGTGAGGGCCCGCCGTGGACGGCGGGCCCTCACCGGGAACGACGACGCGCTCCCGGTACGCGGAGTGCGCCCTCCTCGTCAGCCGGAGCCGACGAAGATCACCAGCAGCAGCCAGACGACCGGTGCGGACGGCAGCAGCGAGTCGAGCCGGTCCATGATCCCGCCATGCCCCGGCAGCAGCGTGCCCATGTCCTTGATCCCGAGGTCCCGCTTGATCATGGACTCGCCCAGGTCACCGAGGGTGGCACTGGCCGCGACGGCGAGGCCGAGCAGCAGCCCCTGCCACCAGGCGCCGTCGTCGATCAGGAACTCCATGCACAGCGCGCCGGCGACCATCGCGAAGGAGACCGCTCCGAACAGGCCCTCACGGGTCTTCCCCGGACTGATGCGCGGCGCGAGCTTGTGCTTCCCGAAGCGCCAGCCGACGGCGTACGCGCCCGTGTCACTGACCACCGTCAGCAGCAGGAAGGTGAGGACCCGCCACGGGCCGTCGTCCGCCGCCAGGAGCAGGGCGACGAACGTCGCCAGGAACGGTACGTAGAACGCGGCGAAGACACCCGCCGTGACGTCCTTGAGGTAGCCCTCCGGTGGCGCCGTCATCCGCCACACGAGTACCGCGAGGGCGGTCAGCGCCATGGCGATCCACGCGCCCTGGGCCCCCCACACGTAGCCGGACACGACCATCGCCGCGCCACCGACGGCGAGCGGGACGAGCGGTGCCTTGAGCTCCTTGCGTTCCGCCAGCCGCGAGGTGAGCTCCCACAGACCGATGACCACGGCGACGACGATCACGCCCACGAACACGGCCTTCACCACGAAGAGCGAGGCGATGACCACCACGCCGAGCCCCACGCCGACCCCTATGGCGGCGCGCAGATCGCGGCCCGCGCGCTTCTTCTGCGGCGGGGGCGGCGGCGGGGTGGACATGGGCTCCTGCGGCATCTCGTCGCGGAACGGGGGACCGCCCGGCTGGGCGGCCCCCCGGTCCCGGTCGTCGGGGTCGTCAGCGTCTCTACCTGCGTCGGGAACGTCCGGCACGATGGGCATGGGCCGAGTCTGCGGGGCGTCGCGTACATCGTGAACGGGACCCGCCGGGGCGGAACCCATCTCGGACGTACCCCGATGACCGGCTCCCGGCGAGGCGCCCCAGGAAGAGTCGTTCATCAGACTTCGAGCAGCTCGGCTTCCTTGTGCTTGAGCAGCTCGTCCACCTGCGCGACGTACTTCGCGGTGGTGTCGTCGAGCTCCTTCTCGGCGCGGCGTACCTCGTCCTCGCCGGACTCCTTGTCCTTGACCAGCTTGTCGAGGGTCTCCTTGGCCTTGCGGCGGACCGCGCGGATGGAGATCTTGGAGTCCTCGGCCTTCGTCTTCGCGACCTTGATGTAGTCGCGGCGACGCTCCTCGGTGAGCTCCGGGAAGTTCACCCGGATGATATTGCCGTCATTGCTCGGGTTGACCCCGAGGTCGGAGTCGCGGATCGCCTGCTCGATGTTGCGCAGCGCGCTCTTGTCGAACGGGGTCACGACCGCCATCCGCGGTTCGGGAACCGAGAACGAGGCGAGCTGGTTGATCGGGGTCAGCGCGCCGTAGTAGTCGGCCACGATCTTGTTGAACATCGCCGGGTGCGCACGGCCGGTGCGGATCGCGGCGAAGTCCTCTTTCGCGACCACGACGGCCTTCTCCATCTTCTCCTCGGCCTCGAGGAGGATTTCTTCGATCACCACGTGCTCCTGCGTGTCTTGATCGGGTCCGGCATGACCGGGCCCTGCGGGTCCTGCGTCGCGTCCTCACCTGCACGGTGTCCGACCGGCAGGCCGTTGTCCATCCTTGGGGGCTTCTTCCCGGACGGCCTCGGTGGTCTCCCCGGGCCGGTGCCCGGTCTCAGGCCCGGGTGTCCTGGTCGCTCACGAGCGTGCCGATCTTCTCACCCTTGACCGCGCGGGCGATATTGCCCGCCGCGGTCAGCTCGAAGACGAGGATCGGCAGCTGGTTGTCTCGGCAGAGCGTGATGGCGGTGGCGTCCGCGATCTTGAGATCGCGGGCCAGCACCTCGCTGTACTCCAGCGCGTCGAACTTCACCGCGCCGGGGTTGGTCTTCGGGTCGGAGTCGTACACCCCGTCCACCCCGTTCTTCCCCATCAGCAGCGCCTCGGCGTCGATCTCCAGGGCGCGCTGCGCGGCGGTGGTGTCGGTGGAGAAGTACGGCATGCCCATGCCCGCGCCGAAGATGACCACGCGGCCCTTCTCCAGGTGTCGCACGGCGCGCAGCGGGATGTAGGGCTCCGCGACCTGTCCCATGGTGATGGCGGTCTGGACGCGGGAGTCGATGCCTTCCTTCTCCAGGAAGTCCTGGAGCGCCAGGCAGTTCATGACCGTGCCGAGCATGCCCATGTAGTCGGACCGGGCCCGGTCCATGCCGCGCTGCTGGAGCTCGGCACCCCGGAAGAAGTTGCCGCCGCCGATGACGACGGCGATTTCCGCGCCGTCGCGGACGACCGCCGCGATCTCCCGGGCGATGGCGTGGACGACGTCGGGGTCGACGCCGAGCCCTCCGCCGCCGGCGAACGCCTCTCCGGACAGCTTCAGCATGAAGCGTCCGGTCACCTTGCCCTCGTCACGCTTGTGGTCGCCTTTGGCGGCGTCCGGGCCGTTGTTCATGGGGATATCTCCTCGTGCACATACGAAGAAGGCCATTGCCGGTGGGTCTGGTGTCCCTCAGCGGCAATGGCCTCCTCGTCAGATCTGCGGTCGTCCGGCGGGTGTGCGGCCGGCGACTGCACTAGACCCTATCGGGGGCCACCGTCGTTCGCGTGCCGGCTCAGAGACCGACCTTGATGCGCGAGAAGCGCTTCAGCTGGACACCGGCCTCGTCCAGGACCTTCTGGACGGACTTCTTGTTGTCCTTGGCGAACGCCTGCTCCAGGGCGACGACGTCCTTGAAGAAGCCGTTGACGCGACCCTCGACGATCTTCGGGAGGGCGGCCTCGGGCTTGCCCTCCTCGCGCGAGGTGGCCTCGGCGACGCGGCGCTCGTTCTCGACCGTCTCGGCCGGGACCTCGTCGCGGTTCAGGTACTTCGGGGCGAAGGCGGCGATGTGCTGCGCGACGTCCTTGGCGACCGCGGCGGCGGCCTCGTCGGACGCGGAGCCCTTGTCCAGCTCGACGAGCACGCCGACCTGCGGCGGGAGGTCGGGCATGGTGCGGTGCATGTACGCGGCCACGTAACCGCCCGTGAACTGCGCGAAGCGGTCCAGGACGATCTTCTCGCCGAGGTTGGCGTTCGCCTCGTCGACGTACGCCTGAACGGTCTTGCCGGCCTCGATCTCGGAACCGAGCAGAGCGGCCAGGTCGGCCGGGGAGGTCGCGGCCACGTGCGCGGCGAGCGTGTTGGCGACGGCCTGGAACTTGTCGCCCTTGGCGACGAAGTCCGTCTCGCACTTCAGCTCAAGGAGGACGCCGGACGTCTTGTCCTCGGAGATGAGGGAGACGACGGCGCCGTTCTCGGCAGAGCGGCCCTCGCGCTTGGCGACGCCCTTCTGGCCCTTGACACGGAGGAGTTCGACGGCCTTGTCGACGTTGCCGTCGCCCTCGTCGAGCGCCTTCTTGCAGTCCATCATGCCGGCGCCGGTGAGCTCGCGGAGCTTCTTGACGTCAGCGGCGGTGTAGTTCGCCATGAGTCTGTGTTCTCTCTCGAAGTCTGAAAGATCTACGGGTGAACGGCGGGGGCGGCGCTCGTGGCGCCCGCCCCCGCCGTCTTCAGCCGTGACGGAGGTGTCAGGCCTGCTCGGCGTCCGCAGCGGGCGCCTCGGCGGCCGGGGTCTCGGCCTCGGCCGGGGTCTCGGCGACGGCCTCGGCGGCCGGGGTCTCCGCGTCCGCGGCCTTCTCGGTCTCGGCGGAGCTCTGGACCTCGGCGGCGGCCTCGTCCTTCTTGTCGCCGTCGAGCAGGTCACGCTCCCACTCGGCCAGCGGCTCGCCGGCGGCCTTCTCGCCCGGCTTCGAGTCGCCGGTCGCGGCGCCGGAACGGGCGATGAGGCCCTCGGCGACGGCGTCGGCGATCACACGGGTGAGCAGGGTGACGGAGCGGATCGCGTCGTCGTTGCCCGGGATCTTGTAGTCGACCTCGTCGGGGTCGCAGTTGGTGTCGAGGATCGCGACGACCGGGATGTGGAGCTTGCGCGCCTCACCGACGGCGATGTGCTCCTTCTTGGTGTCGACGATCCAGACGGCGCTGGGCACCTTCGACATCTCGCGGATACCACCGAGGGTCTTCTCCAGCTTGGCCTTCTCGCGGGAGAGGACCAGGAGCTCCTTCTTGGTGAGGCCGGAGGCGGCCACGTCCTCGAAGTCGATCTGCTCAAGCTCCTTCAGACGCTGAAGGCGCTTGTAGACGGTCGAGAAGTTGGTGAGCATGCCACCCAGCCAGCGCTGGTTGACGTACGGCATGCCGACGCGCGTCGCCTGCTCGGCGATGGCCTCCTGGGCCTGCTTCTTCGTACCGATGAACATGATCGAGCCGCCGTGGGCGACGGTCTCCTTGACGAACTCGTAGGCGCGGTCGATGTACGACAGCGACTGGAGCAGGTCGATGATGTAGATGCCGTTGCGCTCGGTGAAGATGAAGCGCTTCATCTTCGGGTTCCAGCGACGGGTCTGGTGACCGAAGTGGACGCCGCTTTCCAGCAGCTCCCGCATCGTGACGACGGCCATGGCCGTACTCCTTGAGGTACTCGGTTGTCGCGACCGCAGGATTGCGGCCGCGCCTGACGCCCCGACGCGCCGTGCCACGAGGGACCGAGGAGCGCGGCCATCAACCAGAGGGGTGGTGGCGGGGCGTGCGAAGTCGACCCGGTGACCCGGATCGCCACAAGAAGTGTACGGGACCCGTCGAGTGCCGGGTGACGGCGATGTCCACAACGGCTCGGTGGTCCACAGATCCGTTCCATGATCCCCGCGAACTCGTCCGGTGCGCGACCGTTTCGCCATGCGAACAAGACCTGACCTGGACGGACTTCGCCGCGACCCGTGGCATCGGCGGCACGGCCGGTGCCGGTCCGGTGCCCGGCCCCGGGAGCGGCGGGAGCGGCGACCGGGCACGTGGCCGGGGCCGCGCCGGCCGGGGCCGCGCGGGCGGGACCGGGGTCGGCCGGGTCTGTGGATGTGTATGTGGGCGTGCGCGTGGATGCGGGTGTGGGCGTCGACGGCCGCGCTGGCGGCTCTGACGGTGCCCGCGCTGCCGACGGTGTGGTCAGCGTGGGCGGTGTCGTCGGTACGGGCGGTGTCGTCGGTACGGGCGGTGTCGCCGGTGTCGGCGGCGGTCGCGCCGCTCGGGGCGCGGGCGCGGGTTGCCGGCGCCCCCGCCCCGGAGGGCGGGCGGGTGTGGCCGCTCGCGGGACGCCCCGTGGTCGTACGGGGATGGGAGCCGCCCGCCACGATGTACGGGCCCGGCCACCGCGGCGTGGACCTCGGGGCGGTGGCCGGAACACCGGTGCGCGCCGCCGCGGCCGGGCGGGTCTCGTTCGCGGGGAAGGTGGCGGGGCGCGGCGTGCTCGCGATCGAACTGGCCGGGACCGGCGAGCCGCCGCTGCGCACGACGTACGAGCCGGTGAGCGCCCTGGTCGCGCGGGGGGACGAGGTGGCCGCCGGCGATGTGGTGGCCACCCTGGAGACGGAACGCTCCCACTGTCCGGGCGTATGTCTGCACTGGGGGCTTAGGCGTGGTGGCGCCTATCTCGACCCGCTGTCGCTGCTGCCCCCGTCGCTGCTCGGCCGCGGACCGTCCCGGCTGTTGCCGGTGTTCGGCGTACCCGAGCCGACGGCGGAACCCGGCGGACCGCTGCCGGAGGAAGCGGCGAGCGGCGAGGAGAGCATGGGGAGCGGAGCGGGGCGACGCCCAGGGCCCGGCATCAGCCTCGTACGCCTCGCAGAACCATCCCGACGGTGGTGTTCGCGATCAGCTCCGGCTCCTCCGCCGCGCCCAGTTCGATGCGACGGACGGCGGCGTCCACCGAGCCCTGCAACAGCATGGCCGCCAGTCTCGGCTGTCCATGCCCCAGGTCACCCAGCGCTTCGACGATCATGCCGATCAGACCGCCGTGCGCGGCCCGGATCTTCTCGCGGGCGCCTGCGTCCAGCTCGCTGGCCGAGATCGCGACGACGGCCCGGTGCCTTCGGTCACCGACGAGTTCCAGCTGACGGCGTACATAGGCCTCGATCTTCGCCTCGGGGCCCTCCGCTTGCTCCATCGCACTCTCGACGTCGGCCGCCCAGACGGGGAAGTCGACGGCGCACAGCTCCTCGACGACAGCTGCGCGGGAGCGGAAGTACTCGTAGACGGAGGACCTGGCGAGGCCCGTGCGCTCGGCGAGGGCGGGAAAGGTCAACGCCTCCGTCCCGCCCTCGGACAGCAGGGAGCGTGCGGCGTCCAGGAGGGCGCCGCGCTGCATGGTCCGGTGCTCGGCCACGGAGGCCGCTCGAATCCTGGGCACGGTTCCACTCTACGGCGGCACCCGTTCGGGACGGCGGGGACCGCCGTGTTCTGTTGGCCGAAGCCGCGTGGATCGGTCACCTCGGGGTGCCGGACCCGGGCCGCCGCGGGCCTGGGCCGCGCGGGCCGGTCAACGGCCCGCGTCCGCCAGCTTCGCCCGGAGCTGGAGCACCGACTTGGTGTGGATCTGGCTCACCCTGCTCTCGGTGACGCCGAGGACATTGCCGATCTCGGCGAGGGTCAGGCCCTCGTAGTAGTAGAGGGTGACGACCGTCTTCTCACGCTCCGGAAGCGTGTTGATCGCGCGGGCGAGCATCCGCCTGAGTTCGCGGTCCTCCGCGACCTCCACCGGGTTGTCGGCGGCGGTGTCCTCCAGCGTGTCCATCAGACTCAGCCGGTCGCCGCCCTCACCGCCGACGTGCAGCAGCTCCTCCAGGGCCACCACATTTGCCAGTGACAACTGGCTGAAAACCGCGTGCAGTTCCTCCAGGGCGATGCCCATCTCCGCGGCGACCTCGGCCTCCGAAGGGGTGCGCCGCAGCTGGGCCTCCAGCGTGGCGTACGCGCGCTCCACGTTCCGCGCCTTCTGGCGCACCGAGCGCGGAATCCAGTCCAGGGCCCGGAGTTCGTCGATCATCGCGCCACGAATCCTGGTGATCGCGTAGGTCTCGAACTTGATGGCCCGCTCGATGTCGAACTTCTCGATGGCGTCGATCAGCCCGAAGACCCCGGACGAGACGAAGTCGGCCTGTTCGACGTTGGACGGCAGCCCCACGCTCACCCGGCCCGCGACGTACTTCACCAACGGTGAGTAGTGCAGGATCAACTGCTCCCGCAGCCGCTCGTCGCCCGTGGACTTGTACGAGCGCCACAACTCGTCGAGCGAGGAGGGAGCGGGAGGGCGCACAGTGCCACGCGCAGCGGGTGGTACTGCCGCACGGTCAGACCCGGAGGTGTGCTGGGGCATGTGGTGCCTTGAGCCGTTCTGCTGTGAAGTGCCGAGGGACTTGCGTCTGGGGGGAATCCTTGTGAGCGTAGCGTGACTGAAGTGTCGCAGTGCGCGCAGGCCAGGGGATCGCTGCCGCTCCGTGCGTCCCATGGGACACGCCCGGGGACCCGGTGCCGTCACGCTGTGCGTCGGCACCGGGAGCCCTGTCGGCGCGGCCGCCGAGGCGGCCCACCTCACCTTTTCACCCGAATGCCCCAGGTCAAGTATCGCCTCGCCGGGTGTCCTCGCCGCGTGTCGGACGCGGCGTCAATCGCCACCCCTCGCCTCCCCGTTCGACGAACCCCAGTGAGTGGAGCTCGTACAGCCTGGCGAGCGCCTCATCGACGGTGGTTCCCGCCGCGCGCGCCACGTCCCGCGCGTCGGCGGAGTCCCGGTACGGGAGGGCGTCGAGCACCGCCGCGGTCGCGGTCGCCAGCAGATCACGGGGCAGCACAGGACCACGTCTGCGAGGCGCCAACTCACCGATTTCTCCGACGAGTTCCACGATCTCCGAGGCGTCGGTCACCAGCACGCCCTCACCACGCAGGAGTTCATGGACCCCTGCTGACAGACCGCTCGTGGCCGGGCCCGGCACTCCCATGACGAAGCGTCCGATGCGCTGGGCATCGCGGGCGGTGACGAGGGAGCCACTGCGGTACTCCGCCTCGACCACCACCGTGCCCCTGGTGAGCGCGGCGATCACCCGGTTCCGGAGGATGAATCTGCTGCGTGTGGGGTGCTCGGACGGCGGCAGTTCACCGACGACCAGCCCTTGTTCCACCACCCGACCGATCAGCTCGGTGTGTCCGCGGGGGTAGGCGACGTCCACCCCGCAGGCCAGTACCGCCACGGTCGCGCCACCGGCCGCGAGGGCGCCCCGGTGCGCGGCGCCGTCCACCCCGAAGGCAGCCCCGGAGACCACCACCCATCCTCTTTCCGCGAGCCCCGCCCCGAGGGTCGCCGCCATGTGCGACCCGTACGGTGTGCAGGCACGCGCCCCGACGACGGCGACCGAGCGCAGCGCCCAGAGCCGCAGATCGGGCCGTCCCCGCACCCAGAGTCCGATGGGTCTGGCATCACCCAGGTCGTCCAGTTGGCTGGGCCACTCCCGGTCGCCGGGACAGACGAACCGGCCGCCGGCCTCGGCGACAGCTGTCAGGTCGCGTTCCGGTTCCACCCTCCCGGCCCGCAGCCGGTAGGCGCCGAGCCTCTTCGGCGTCATTCCGCCCAGTGCTTCGGCGGCCGTCCCGTCGGACGCCCTGAGTCGCCGTAACAGCTCGACCGGGCCGATCTCGCGCAACCAGCGACCGCCGCGCTCGTCGCCGGGCTCCATGATCCGGGTGAGCGCCGCCCGCGCCAACCGCTCCGGCTCGCCGGGCCCGGCTCCACGGACACCGTTCGTACCGGCGCCACCCACGCCCGCCACATCCGCATCCCCGCTGACACCACCACCGGCCGCCGCACCAGCACCAGCACCAGCACCAGCACCAGCACTCACGCAACCACCCGCGCCGGCACCCGTGGTACCGGGCCCCGCGCGCGTCTCCCCCGGTGCGCTCCCGGCACGCGCCCTCATGACGCCCCCGTCTCCGTCGGAACCCCCCGCTGGACCCCGGTCCGCAGTTCCAGGGCCACCGCCACGTCCCGGGCGTCCGGCCGCTCCGCCCCGCGCAGATCCGCGACGGTCCAGGCCACCCGGAGCACCCGGTCGAGTCCGCGGGCCGTGAGCATGCCCCGCTCCATGTCACGCTCGGCCGCCAGCAGCGCCCCGGGGGCCGCGAGCAGCCGCGTACGCAGTTCATGGCCGGGCACCTCACTGTTGGTGGTCCAGGGGGTGCCCGCGAGCCTGGCCGCGGCCCGTGCCCTGGCCTCCCGGACCCGGGCGGCGACCACCGCCGTCGATTCGCCCCGGCCGCCGCGTCCCATCAGGTCCTCCCGACGCACCGGATCGACCGTGACCCGCAGATCCACCCGGTCGAGGAGTGGCCCCGACAGCCGGGCCTGGTACCGGCGGACCGAGGACGGCGGGCATTCACAGCCCGCGCCGGTCAGCGAGTGCCGCCCGCAGGGGCAGGGATTCGCGGCCAGGACCATCAGGAACCGCGCGGGCAGCCGCACCACCCCGGCGGCCCGCGCCACCACCACGTGCCCCGACTCCAGCGGCTGGCGCAGCGCGTCCAGTGCCCGGACGGAGAATTCCTGCGCTTCGTCCAGAAAAAGCACGCCACGGTGAGCCAACGAGACCGCTCCCGGCCTCGGCAGTCCGTTGCCGCCGCCGATCAGTGACTGCATGGTCGCCGAGTGGTGCGGGGCGCAGTACGGCGGCCTGCTGACCAGCGGTTCACCGGGTGGGAGGATGCCCGCCACCGAGTGGACCGCGGTGACCTCCAGCGATTCCGGGCCGGTCAGTGGTGGCAGGATCGCCGGAACGCGTTCGGCCAGTATCGTCTTGCCGGCCCCCGGCGGCCCGGAGAGCAGCAGGTGGTGCCCGCCCGCCGCCGCTACCTCCAGCGCCTTGCGGGGTCTCTCCTGTCCCGCCACGTCCGCCAGGTCCGGCCGGTGCTCCTCGCCCGGCGCGGTCCCCCGGGCGAGTCCCGTGCCGATGCCCGCGCCGGGCACCAGGAGTCCGGCCGACATCGTGTCGGGGCGTCCTTCGTCGAGTGCCGGTTCGTCGGGCACCGGTTCGTCGCACAGCACCGCGATCAGCTGCCGCAGGCTGCGTACCCCGAGGACGGAGATCCCCGGCACCAGCGCCGCCTCGCCCGCGGTCTGCTCCGGGACGACGACCTGCCGGTATCCCGCCTCGGCGGCCGCCAGCACGGCGGGCAGCACACCGCGCACCGGCCGCACCCGGCCGTCGAGGCCGAGCTCCCCGATCATCACCACATCGGCGATGGCCGCGGGGTCGATCCGCTCCGCCGCGCCGAGCACCGCGCTGGCAACGGCGAGGTCGAAACCACTGCCGCTCTTGGGCACCGAGGCCGGGGAGAGCCCGACCGTGAGCTTCTTCTGCGGCCAGTCGGCGCCCGAGTTCACCACGGCCGCCCTGACCCGGTCCCGGCTCTCGATCAGGCTCTTGTCCGGCAGCCCCACCAGGGCGAACGCCGCCACGCCCGGTTCCAGGTCCGCCTGGACCTCCACCACCACGCCCTCGACGCCGACCAGCGCCACGGAGCACGCCCGCGCGAACCCCATCAGGCCACCCCCCGCGCGTGCTCGGCGACCGGTGCGCCACGCCTGGGCAGCAGCACCCCGACGAGATCGATCCGGACCCCGCCGGACGGCGGCCCCCCGTGCGCGGCGAGCCAGCGCGCGGTCAGCCAGCTCTCGGCGAGCCCCCGCAGCCGCTCCGCCTTGACCGGTGTGACGGCCGCCATCGGATGCTCGAAGGACCCGGCCCTGCGGGTCTTGACCTCGCAGACGACCAGTGCGTCGCCGTCCATGGCGACGATGTCGATCTCACCGGCCCGGCAACGCCAGTTGCGCTCCAGCACCGCCATCCCGGCGTCCACCAGCAGCCGGACCGCCAGATTCTCGCCGTACCGCCCGAGTGCCCCCCGTGCGTTCATATCGGCACCACCTCCGGCACCGACTCTGACGCGTCGCGGCCGAACTAGTGGATCTTGGTGGACAACTCCGCCGTTGTGGAAAACTCAGCCACCCGGAAGCTCCAGATCGCTCTTGTTGAGCTCCTCGATGTTGACGTCCTTGAACGTCAGCACCCGCACCTGCTTGACGAAACGGGCGGGCCGGTACATGTCCCAGACCCAGGCGTCCGCCATCGACACCTCGAAGAACACCTCGCCCTGGACCGAGTGCACCTGCATCTCGTAGTCATTGGTGAGGTAGAAGCGGCGCTCGGTCTCGATCACGTATTTGAACAGACCGACGACATCGCGGTACTCCCGGTAGAGCTTCAGCTCCATCTCGGTCTCGTACTTCTCGAGGTCCTCGGCACTCATGGCATGTTCCCCTTCAGCCGTGCGTCCCCCCATTGTGCGCCGACGCTTCGCGCCCCCTGGCGATCAGACGATTTCGGGGGCGAGAACCAACGGCGTACACGGAGGACCCTCTTCGAGCAGCATGCGAAGCAACTCGGCGAGTCTGGTCGGGTACACCGTCTCACGCGCCGCCGACAGTTCGGCGGAGGTCCACCATCTCAGGCCCGAGACACTGCGTCGCTCCAGCTCGGTGAACCCGCGCCGGTCGGTGACGGTCCGTTCCGTACGGGCCAGGAAGTACCACTCGTCCTGGTCCCAGCGGCGTCCGTCGAACGGGAACGAGCAGATCCGCTGCCAGATCACCGGCCCCAGCTCGACCTCCGTGATCCCCGTCTCCTCCGCCAGCTCGCGCAGCGCGGCCTGCTCCCGGGTCTCGTCCCCCTCCAGCCCGCCACCCGGTGTGAACCACCAGCTGTCCGAGGGGTCGCCGGGCTCGAAGCCGTGCATCAGCAGCACCCGGTCGTCCGGGTCGAGCAGTACCACACGGGCGACCCTGCGCCTCTCAACGGGCATCGGCGGCGGCCTTCGCCCGCTTCGCACGGCCCGTCCTGGCCGCGATCGGGCCGTACGCGGCTCCTCCCACGATCAGCAGGACGCCGGCCACCAAGGCCCCCAGTTGAAGCCGCAGCGGTCCGGCGGACGACACTCCTCCGGGCAGTCCGGCGAACGCCTCCGGCCGCCCGATCATGCCGTCCATCGGCCAGGCGACGGCGTCCACCCTGGCCCGTACGGCGCTGCGCGGCACCGAGCCCTGGCCCGGGTCGTCCAGATGGACCCGGGAGTCCAGTGAGCCGCCGCGTTCGTCCCCGAGGAGGAACAACTGTCCCTCGGGCACCTCCGCGGTGAAGTTCTTCAGCGAGGCGGGACCCTTCGCCAGGTACGGCTCGTCGATCGCCCGGCCGTCGACCGTGAGTCGGCCGTCCGGGCCGCAGCAGGCGACCGTGTCGCCGCCGACCCCGACCACCCGCTTCACCATCGGCAGATCTCCCCACTCGCTGTCCGTGAAGACGACCACGTCACCGCGGCGGACCTCGTCGCCGGCTATCCGCTCCGCGAGCACCCGGTCCCCCGCGCGCACCGTCGGAGTCATCGACCCGGTCGGCACGGTGTACGGCTTGTAGACCACCGCCGCCCAGGCGAAGCCGCCCAGGAAGAGCACACAGCCGACGGCCACGGCCAGCCCGGACAGCGTGCTGCCGAGCCGGCCGTGGCCGTCACCCGTACGTCCTGTTCCGCTCATCGCAGCGCTCCCCCGCCTCGGAGATCGACAATCGCTGGCCCGAGTCGGCACCCTACCTGTCGGTACGCCCGCCGGTCAGCCTCTTCCTGCGCCACAGCACGAGCGGCAGCGCACCGGCCACCCCGAGTGCCGCCGGGGCGATCCCGGCCGCGGCGTTCAGGCCCGGCTGGTCGAAGGTCTTCGGAACGGGCAGCGTCGCCCAGCGGTTGACCGGCCACGCCACGACGATCGCCCGGCCGACGACCTCGTCCGTGGAGACGGTGCCCTGGCCGGGCAGCTCCTGGTGGTAGCGGGAGTCACGGGAGTCCTGGCGGTGATCGCCCATCACCCAGATCCGGCCCTTGGGGACCTTGATCGGCCCGAACGGCACGTCGTCGCAGGCCGTGTTGCCGGGGTAGATGAACGACTTGTCGTCCAGTGCCTTGCCGTTGACCGTGACCGGGCCGTCCTTCTTGCACTCGACCGTGTCGCCCCCGATCGCGATGACCCGCTTGATCAGGTCCTTCTCCTCCGCGGACGGCATCAGCCCGATGAAGCTCAGGAACTTCTGCGCCACGTTCGGCTCGGGGCTCTCCGCGTCGTCCAGCCAGCCGCCCGGATCGTGGAAGACCACGACCTCGCCACGCTCCGGCTCCGCTCCGAACCACGGGGTCAGTTTGTCGACCAGAACCCGGTCGCCCTTCTGGAGCGTGTCCTGCATCGACTCCGAGGGGATCGAGAACGCCTGCACCAGGAACGTCTTGATCAGCAGCGCCAGGATCAGCGCGACGCCGATCAGCAGGGGCAGCTCCTTCCAGAACGAGCGCGGCTTCTTGGGAGCCGAGCCGCCGCCGTCCGGTGAATCACCGTCGTCCCGGTTCCGGTCCGTCGTCTCCGGCGTCTCCGCCGCGGACGACTCGCTGTGCTCCGGCCGGTCCTCGGGCCCGTCGTGTCCGGATCGTGCGCCGACCGCCAAATCCCCCACATCCACTCCTCACTCCGTGCGACCGCCTGCGCCCTAGCCGGTGCAGGCCCACCACTCCCATAACGAGCGGGAGTTCCGCAGGGGTCGGGAGCGGGACCTTTCCGTTCAGATCCTGGGAGGACACACTATTCGACGGGCCTGTGGACTCGGCCGTTCCGGCGCGCGCGTCCGGCACCGAGGCGTACGTCCCGGGTCTCGCCAGCCCGCTCCAGCGGCCGAACGGCCAGGCGATCACGAAGGCCCGCCCCACCACCCGGTTCAGCGGGACCGTGCCTTGACCGGGTTCGTCCAGGTGGAACCGGGAGTCAGCCGAATCGGACCGGTGGTCGCCCATCACGAAGAGACGACCGGCCGGAACCTTTACCTCGAATTTGAGCGAGGACGGCTGATCTCCGGGATGTACGTACGGCTCTTCGAGCGGTACGCCGTTGACCGTGACCCGCCCGTCCCGCGCGCAGCAGCTCACCGTGTCGCCGCCGACCGCGACCACTCGCTTGATCAGGTCCCGGTCGTCGTCCGACGGCAGCAGCCCGATGAACGTCAGCGCCTGCTGGGCCTGTTTGAGGACGACGGGTGGGTCCTTCTTCCCGTCGCTCTCCTGACGCAGCCAGTCGCCGGGGTCCTTGAAGACGACGACGTCTCCCCGCTCCGGCTCGGAGCCGAACCACGGGGTCAGTTTGTCGACCAGGACCCGGTCGCCGATCCGGATGGTCTGCTCCATCGATCCGGACGGGATGACGAAGGCCTGCACCAGGAACGTCTTCAGGACCAGGGCGATGACCACCGCCGCGGTGAGGAAGAGGGGGATCTCCGTGACGGCCGACCTGCGACGGCGTCGTCTGACCCGCCGGGCGAGTCTGCGGCGCTCGGCGCGGGTGGGCGGCGGGCGGCCCCCGGCGGACGGGTCGCCGTCCGGGGCGGATGTTCCACCGCGCCTGCCCCGGCTACCCATGGGCCCGGCCCGGTGCCCGTACGCCGTCGAACGCGTCGGTGCCCGGCAGGGAACCCAGCCGGCCCAGCGGCCAGCCGAGCCAGTCCACCCGCCCGATCACCTTGTCGACCGGCACCATGCCGCCGCCCGGCTCCCCCAGGTGGTCCCGCGAGTCACGCGACCGGCTCCGGTGGTCGCCCATCACCCAGAGGGTGCCGTCGGGGACCACGATGTCGAAGGTCACCGCGGACGGCACGTCACCCGGGTGGAGGTAGTCCTCGTCGACCGGGCGGCCGTTCACCTGGAGCCTCCCCCGCGGGTCGCAGCAGACGACCCGGTCGCCGCCCACACCGACCACCCGTTTCACGAAGTCCGTGTCGGCGGGTTCCGTCAGTCCCAGCGAGGCTCCGGCTCCGCGGAGCAGACCGGTGACGGGGTTCCGGCCGGGCGCCTCCCGTACGAAGGAGCCGGTGCCGTCGAACACCACGACGTCACCACGGCCCGGCGCGGAGCCGAACCGGTACGCCAGCTTGTTGACCAGCACCCGGTCCCCCACCCGCAGCGTGGACTCCATCGAGCCGCTGGGAATGCGGAAGGGCTGGATCACAAAGGCGCTGAAGAGCAGCAGGAACACCATGCAGACGCCCCCGAGGAGCCCCACCCGCCCCCACGACGGCGACGACGACCCGATGCGCTCCGTGAGACGCGAGAAGCGCGACCTCTCCTCCGGCCCCGTAGGGGGTGTGGAGGAACGGTCGCGCTCCGTGTGCTGGTCTTCCGTGTCCATCGGGGCCAGAGCCTATCCGGCCGTCCCACGGACCCCGGAGTGGGATCAGCGGTCGCGCTTCTCCTTGATCTTCGCGGCCTTGCCGCGGAGCTCACGGAGGTAGTACAGCTTCGCGCGGCGGACGTCACCACGGGTGACCAGCTCGATCTTCTCGAAGATCGGGCTGTGCACCGGGAAGGTGCGCTCGACGCCGACGCTGAAGGAGACCTTGCGGACCGTGAAGGTCTCGCTGACGCCCGCGCCCTGACGACGGACGACCACGCCCTTGAACTGCTGGATACGGGAGCGGTTGCCCTCGATCACTCGCACGTGGACGTTGATGGTGTCACCGGGGCGGAAGGCCGGGAGGTCCGAACGCAGGGAGGCGGCGTTGACGCCATCGAGCAGGTGAGACATTTTGTCTGCTTTCTTCGTCGATGCCACAGGTCATCGACGGGAGTTCGTGAGGAGATCCGGGGTGCTGATCGCGTCGGGTGGACGTCTTTCCCCCTGTGGCAGGGGCGCACACCGGACGTACAGCAGCGGCCTATTCTTCCACGGCCTCGGGTCTGCGCCAAAATCGGCCGTCGGGCCGCGGTGACCAGCCGAGGATGGAGAGCGTTTCGCGGTCCTTCTTGTCGAAGCCGGCCGCGTCACAGCGCTCGATGAGATCGGGCCGGTTGAGCGCGGTACGACGGAACGCCTCGTCCCTGCGCCAGCGCGCGATCCTGCCGTGGTGGCCGCTGAGCAGGACGTCCGGGATGCCCCGGCCGCGCCACTCGGGCGGCTTGGTGTAGACGGGCCCCTCCAGGAGATCGGCCATCGCCCCGGGCGCGAAGGAGTCGTCGCGGTGCGATTCGGCGTTGCCCAGGACGCCGGGCAGCAGCCGGGCCACCGCCTCCGTGATCACCAGGACCGCGGCCTCCCCGCCCGCCAGGACGTAGTCGCCGATGGACACCTCGTGGACCGGCATCCGGGTCGCGTACTCCTCCGTCACCCGCCGGTCGATGCCCTCGTAGCGCGCCGGGGCGAAGATCAGCCACGGCTGTTCGGACAGCTCGACGGCCAGCTCCTGGGTGAAGGGGCGGCCACTGGGTGTGGGCACCACCAGGACCGGGGAACGCGCCCCGGCCTCGTACCCGCTCGCCAGCACGTCGTCGAGGGCGTCGCCCCACGGCTCGGTCTTCATGACCATGCCGGGCCCGCCGCCGTACGGGGTGTCGTCGACCGTGTTGTGCCGGTCGTACGTCCAGTCCCGCAGATCGTGCAGGTGCACGTCGAGACGCCCCCGGGCGCGGGCCTTGCCGACCAGTGAGACGTTCAGCGGATTCAGGTACTCCGGGAAGATCGTGACGACGTCGAGACGCATCAGTCCTCGTCCCCCGGCTTGTCGGCCTTGGCGGACTTCTCGGCCTTGGCGGGCTCGTCCGTCGTCCCGGACTCGTCCCGCGCCGAGGCGACCACGGCCTGGCTGTCGTCGATCAGGCCGGGCGGCGGGGTGATGACCGCGCGCTGCTCCGCCAGATCGATCTCGGCGACGATCTCCTCGACGAACGGGATCATCACCTCGCTGCCGTCCGGGCGCTCCACGATGAAGAGGTCCTGCGACGGCAGATGCGTGATCTCGGTGATCCGGCCGATTCCGGTGCCGTCCGCGAGCACCACGTCAAGGTCCATCAGCTGATGGTCGTAGAACTCCTCGGGGTCCTCCGGCAGGTCCTCCGGGTCGACGTCCGCGATGAGCAGGGTGTTGCGCAGGGCCTCGGCCGCGGTGCGGTCGCGCACTCCTTCGAAGCGCAGCAGCAGCCGGCCGCTGTGCACCCGGCCGGTCTCGATCGTCAGCGGTCCGGTCGAGGCCGGGTCGGTCGCCAGTACGGCTCCGGGGCCGAGTCTCAGCTCGGGCTCGTCCGTACGGACCTCGACGGTGACCTCACCCTTGATGCCGTGGGCGCGACCGATCCGCGCGACTACCAACTGCACCTTGTGTCTCTCCTGTCGTGTGCCCGCGGCACTGCTCCATGGACGACGACGGGCCGGGGCGGGCGCGTGGCCCTCCCCGGCCCGTGCCGGTGTTCAACTCTGTCAGCGAGCCTGATCCACATCGACGAGGTCGACGCGGATACCACGGCCGCCGATGGCACCCACGACCGTACGCAGCGCGCGGGCGGTGCGGCCGTTACGGCCAATCACCTTGCCGAGGTCGTCGGGATGGACCCGGACCTCCAGCACACGACCACGTCGCAGGTCACGCGAGGCGACCCGCACATCGTCGGGGTTGTCGACAATGCCCTTCACGAGGTGCTCGAGAGCCTCCTCGAGCATGCTCAGGCCTCGGTCGACTCGGTGGACGTGGCGTCAGCAGCCTCGTCCGCCTTCTTGTCGGCCTTCTTCGCCTTCTGAGTGATGGCCTCACCCTTGGACTCGTCGCCGCCGTCCTTGGTCAGAGCCTCGAACAGGGCGCGCTTGTCGGCCTTGGGCTCCGGCTGCAGCAGCGGCGCGGGGGCCGGGAGACCCTTGTGGGCCTGCCAGTCACCGGTGAGCTTCAGGATGGCCATGACCGGCTCGGTCGGCTGGGCGCCGACGGACAGCCAGTACTGGGCACGCTCCGAGTTGACCTCGATGCGCGACGGGTTCTGCACCGGGTGGTACAGGCCGATCTCCTCGATGGCCCGGCCGTCACGGCGGGTACGGGAGTCGGCGACGACGATGCGGTAGTGAGGCGAACGGATCTTGCCCAGACGCTTCAGCTTGATCTTGACTGCCACGGAAGTGGTGTCTCCTGGTCTTGACGTGGTTGGGCACAACTAGATGCCACGTGGGGTTGCGGTACTCGGAGTGCCCGATGGACGCGTCAGCCGGAGGAGAGAGGGGTCCTGTGCGACTGTCGAGTACAGCTTGCCATTGTGCCACACCGCATCAGGCCGCCCCACCGCTCACCCCACGGCGACCGCCGCTTCCGGAATACGGAAGGGCTTGCCGCAGCCGCCGCAGACGATCGGCGCCTGGGCGAGCACCGAGGGCACCACGCGCACATTGCGACCGCAGTCACAGACGGCCTTGACCCTCACTCCTCCCCCGGAGGAGCCGTGCCGCGCGGCGGGCCCGCGGAACGAACGCTTGGTGTCGGCCGCGGTCGCGACCGTGTGCGCCTTCAGCGCGCGGTGCAGTCGCTCGGCCGTCGGCCGGTACCTCCGCTTGGCCTCCGGATTGAGCGTGACGAGCGAGAAGCCGCTGCTGGGGTGGGGTTCCTCGGCGTGATCGAGGCCCAGCTCCTCGGCGATCGCCAGGAACCGTCGATTGTGGTAACGGCCGGCCCGTGAGGTGTCGCGGACACCTCGCGCGGCGGCGATGCCATGGACTGCCTCGTGGAGCAGTCGTTCGAAGGAGAGCTCGGCGCCACAGGCGGACGACGACTCTCCGATCAGGGACTCGGGAGCGGCAAGATCGGGCAGCTCGGGGTGGTACCGCTGAATGTCGGCCCACGCCTGCGCCAGCTCTGCGGCAAGTACAGGTGGTGTCGTGCTCACGTCGTGACAACGAGCCTGGGGCCTCCGGTGTTCCTATTCCGGGGCATCCCAAATAATTTGCACGTACCAGTCAGTTGCCCTTGATGCGTCCGGACGCGGGCGGGTGCGCAGATCTGCGGAGAAGAGTCACAGCTCACACCAAGCTGGTACGTAGCGGCGCGGACGCGCTCCGGCGCGCGGGGGCCGGATTCCAGGCGCCCGCGTGCGAACGGCGCGCGGCGATGGCGCGACCTCGGACCGGAGCCGGCCGGCTCGCACAGGCCGACGCACCGCGCGCCCCGGCGCCGCCGGCCTCGGCCCGCGCCATCCCGGCGTTCCGGCGTCCCGGCGTCCCGGCGTCCGCCACGGTCGGCGCACGGGCCCACGACGGCGACAGTACCTCCGGTCCCGGCCCCCGGCGGCATCCACCGTCCGTCCTCGGCCACCACACGACCGGGCGGCGGTCCGCGCGGTGTCCCGACCGGGACCGGCCCCCTTCTCCGGCGCCCGACCGGCCGACGCGGCCGTACACCTCGGGTGATCACGGCGGAATCTGGCGTACGGCTCTCGACGTGCCGTACCCGGCGCCCCGGATGAGACTGGGAACGAAGCGCGAGAACCGGACTTTCCGGTCGTCGGCACCTTGGCCGACACGGCGCGTGGGCGACCCTTTTCCGCCGTCTCCGTGCCCGTGAGCGGCCACCGGCCGGGACCAGGACGGGGCGCCGGCAGGGACGGGCCGCCGACCCCCTGGCTCGCACCGCGACGACGCGGACCGCACCCAGCCGGGGTCCGCCGCGCCGGTACACGCCTCCCGGCAGAGGCTGACCGGGACGGGACGTCCGCGGGTACCCACCCGGTGCTCACGACGGCTCGTCCGGTACGACCAGCATCACGACGCGCTCACTCGGACACGACCTGGCCGCTCGGCGGATCGGGGCCCGTTCCATGACACCTGCGCTCGTCCGGACCCACCCGGCGCCCCTGCCCCCGCGGCCCGGTCACCGTGCCCACGACTGGGCCACCACCCAGGAGCCGATGCTCGCGCCGCTGTACGAGGCGGTGTACGACAGGCTGGAGGTCGGTGCGGGGACCCGGCTGCTCGGACTCGGCTGCGGCTCCGGACTCGCGCTGCTGATCGCGGCGGACCGTGGGGCACGCGTCACCGGGCTCGACACCGACCGTGAACGGCCGGCCCTGGCCCGCGGGCGGCTGCTCCCCGGACCGGTGCCGTCCGGCACGGAGGCCACCAGCACGGAGACGACGGGCGGGGCGGACCCGACCGGTGCGGCCCATATCGCTACCGCGCCCGGTGCCGGCCCGGTGCGACTGTCGAGCGCCGCGCCCGCGACGACCGCACCGGCCGGGGAGGGCCCGTACACCCTGCTCACCGCGTTCACCCCGATCGTCTGCGCGGCCGAGGAGCCCCCGGCGCTGATGTCCGCGCTGCGGTCCGCCGTGCCGCTCGTGGCCAGAGGGGGCGCCGTCGTGCTGACGGGCTGGGGCCCGCCCGAGCGGTGCGCCACGGCGGACGCGCCGGATGACGCACCGGCTCGCCGCACCCCGCCGGTCGTCGCGGCCGGGGCGGGACGACCTGGAGGAGGTCGCCCACCGGGCAGGTCTGCGGCCCGACGGCTCGGGGCGGGTGTCGTGGTCCGTTCGGATACCCGGACCTGGACCGAGCGGTACGCGGCCTGTTGTCCACCGGGCTGCTCGACGCCGCGATACGGGTCACGGACCCCGCCCGGGTGGAACGGGAACTGCTCACGTCGCTCAGCCCGCATCTGCGGTCCGACGGGACGGTCCGGATGCCGAACGTCTTCCGCCATCTGGTGTGCCGCGTCTGACCCCGGCCTCCCGTCCGCCGAGCACCCGGGAGGGAACGCGGAAGGGCGGCCACCACCTCGGCGACCGCCCCGCACACACGCGCTTGCGGGCCTCAGCCCATGAACTTCTTGAACTCGTCGGGCAGCTCGAAGTTCTTGTCCTGCTCCCCGGCCGGCAGCCCGAACGCACCGCCCTCGGCGGCGGCCTGCTCTCGCCGGGCCACCGCGGCCTGCTCCTCGGCCTTCCGCTTCATCGGGTTGCCGCTCTTGCGCTTGCCCTTGGCCTGCTTCTGCTGCTTCTTCTGCCGACCGGGCCCGCCCCCCATGCCAGGCATCCCCGGCATACCAGGCATTCCGCCGCCCTGCGCCATCTTCGACATCATCTTGCGGGCCTCGAAGAACCGTTCCACGAGGTTCTTCACCGCGGACACCTCGACGCCGGAGCCCTTGGCGATACGGGCCCGCCGCGAACCGTTGATGATCGTCGGCTCCGCGCGCTCACGCGGGGTCATCGACTTGATGATCGCGGCGGTACGGTCCACGTCACGCTCGTCGATGTTGTTGATCTGGTCCTTGATCTGTCCCATGCCGGGCAGCATGCCGAGCAGCTTGCCGATGCTGCCCATCTTCCTGACCTGCTCCATCTGCGACAGGAAGTCGTCGAGCGTGAAGTCCTTGCCCTTGCTGCTCGCCAGCTTGGAGGCCATTTTGGCGGCCTCTTCCTGGCTGAACGTCTTCTCCGCCTGCTCGATCAGGGTGAGGAGGTCACCCATGTCGAGAATGCGGGACGCCATGCGGTCGGGGTGGAAGGCGTCGAAGTCCTCAAGCTTCTCACCGTTCGACGCGAACATGATCTGCTTGCCGGTGACGTGGGCGATCGACAGGGCCGCGCCGCCCCGGGCGTCGCCGTCGAGCTTGGAGAGCACCACACCGTCGAAGCCGACACCGTCCCGGAACGCCTCGGCGGTGTTGACCGCGTCCTGGCCGATCATCGCGTCGACGACGAAAAGGACCTCGTCGGGGCTGACGGCGTCGCGGATGTCCGCGGCCTGCCGCATCAGCTCCTGGTCGATGCCCAGACGGCCCGCGGTGTCGACGATGACCACGTCGTACTGCTTCGCCCTGGCGTGCTCGATCGAGTCCTTCGCGACCTTCACCGGGTCACCGACACCGTTGCCCGGCTCGGGGGCGTAGACCGCGACACCCGCCCGGTCGGCCACCACGCTCAGCTGGTTCACGGCGTTCGGGCGCTGGAGGTCACAGGCGACGAGCAGCGGGGAGTGCCCCTGGCCCTTGAGCCAGAAACCGAGCTTTCCGGCGAGGGTCGTCTTACCGGCACCCTGGAGACCCGCGAGCATGATCACCGTGGGCGCGGTCTTGGCGAACCGCAGCCGCCTGGTCTCGCCACCGAGGATGCCGACAAGCTCCTCGTTGACGATCTTGATCATCTGCTGCGCGGGGTTCAGCGCCTGCGAGACCTCGACACCGCGCGCCCGTTCCTTGACCTTGGCGATGAACGAACGCACGACGGGCAGCGCGACATCGGCTTCCAGCAGGGCGATACGGATCTCGCGCGCCGTGGCGTCGATGTCCGCGTCGGACAGACGGCCCTTGCCCCTGAGGTTCTTGAAGGTCGCGCTAAGGCGGTCGGAGAGAGTATCGAACACGGCGCTCGTCGGTCCTCAGGGTCGGGGGCGGGGCAGGTCGGTCGCCCTCCAGGGTATCCGGCCCCCGGGTGACGCGAAGCCCTCACCCGGTACTCGTACCGGAAGAGGGCGTTCCGCGTGGTCGTGGCCGTTGCCCCCGGGGCTCAGTTCAGTGCCCGTTCGATCTCCCGGGTGTCCGGTTCCACGAAGGGGGCCGCGGCGCGGGGCGCGGGGCCACCGTCCGTGCCACCGCTCATGTCGCCGAAGTCGTAGGCCATCTCGGCGTGCTCGGCCCGGTCGATCCCGGAGACCTCCTCCTCCTCGGTCACCCGCATCCCGATGGTGCGGTCGAGTGCGAGGGCGAGAAGCGCGGAGACGACCAGGGAGTACGTGAGGACGACGGCCACCCCGACGGTCTGCTTGCCGAGCTGGCCGAGGCCGCCGCCGTAGAAGAGGCCCCTGGCGTCGGACTGGACGCTTCCGGTGGCGAAGAGCCCGACGAGGAGCGATCCGACGACGCCTCCGACGAGGTGGACGCCGACGACGTCGAGGGAGTCGTCGTAGCCGAACCTGTGCTTGAGGCCGACGGCCATCGCGCACAGCACCCCCGCGACGGCTCCCACCGCCAACGCGCCGAGCGGGCTGACCGCGCCGCCGGACGGCGTGATGGCGACGAGTCCGGCGACCGCTCCCGAGGCGGTGCCGAGGGTGGTGAAGGAGCCGTGGCGGAGCTTCTCGTAGCCGAGCCAGGCGAGCATCGCGGCGGCGGTGGCGACCTGGGTGTTGACGA
Organism: Streptomyces sp. AM 4-1-1; assembly: GCF_029167625.1. Classification (NCBI taxonomy): domain Bacteria; kingdom Bacillati; phylum Actinomycetota; class Actinomycetes; order Kitasatosporales; family Streptomycetaceae; genus Streptomyces; species Streptomyces sp. AM 4-1-1. The sequence continues at coordinate 5,597,502 of NZ_CP119145.1, read as the reverse complement.
ACATGACCGCGCCGACCCCGTCGTCGTTGCCCAGCCACGATCCGGCGTTGAAGCCGAACCAGCCGAACCACAGAAGCCCGGCGCCGAGCATGACGAGGGGCAGACTGTGCGGTCGCGCCGGCTCCTTCCCGAAGCCGGCGCGTCTGCCGATGACGAGGATCACACCGAGGGCCGCGGCGCCCGCGTTGATGTGGACGGCGGTGCCGCCCGCGAAGTCGATGACACCGAGTTCGAGGAGCCGGCCGCCGGGGCCCCACACCCAGTGCGCGACCGGGAAGTAGACGACCGTGACCCAGAGCGCGACGAACAGCGCCCAGGAGGTGAACCTCACCCGGTCGGCGAGGGCGCCGCTGATCAGTGCCGGGGTGATCACGGCGAACATCAGCTGGAAGACCGCGAAGACGTGGACCGGGATGGTGGAGCCGCCCCAGAGTTCGGCCACCGCGATCCCGCTGAGGCCCAGGTAGTCACCGTTCCAGCCGATGACGGAGCCGACATCCGTGCCGAAGGTGAGACCGAATCCGTAGAGCACCCACAGGACCGTGACGATCCCGAGGCTGACGAAGCTCATCATCAGCATGTTGAGGGTGCTCCTGATCCGGACCATGCCTCCGTAGAAGAAGGCCAGGGCCGGGGTCATGAGCATCACCAGGGCGGAGCAGATGAGCATGAACCCGGTGTTGGCGGCCGACAGCCGGGGGGCTGCGGCGGCCTGCGTCAGGATGTCTGGGAGCATCGGCGTCTCCTCGTCGTCGGCGCGCCCTGGCGGGGCGCGGTCCGCGGGCCCGCGCGGGACGGCGCGGGCCGTGGTGTTCCATGAGGTTGGCCCGGCGCCGTTTCCGCCGGCGGCGCCCGCTGTTTCACCGCGGTGACGAAGAGGTGTGGTGTGTTACGCCTCCGTGAACACCTGGACACCGGCGTGGGCGCGCCCGGGGTCAGGTACGTGGACCGGCCACGGCAACCGTCCGGTGACCTGGCAATGGGGGAGCCGAGTCGGCAGTACGGGACGGTTGTCGTGACCGGGGTGCGGGGTGCCGGTCAGACCGCTTCGGCGGTTTCCGGCAGCTGCTCGGTGAGCAGGTCGGTGAGCTGCGTGACGTGGGGAACGTCGCCGAAGTCCCTGGCGGCCGTGTCGACGGTCTTGCGCAGCCGGGTGTTGACCCGCTCCGAGCGGACCTTCCTGGCGATGCGCAGGGCCCGCTCGGCCAGCACGGTGGACTCCTCCGGCTCGCGCTTGAGCAGATGGACGGTGGCCATGCCGATCAGGTTCAGCGCGTACGACCGCTGGTGCTCGTCGTCCTCGCCGAAGAGGGCGACGGCCTTCTCCATGACGGGTGCGGCCATGGAGGCGTACGTGGGGCTGCGGCCCGCCACATAGGCGAGGTCGCGGTACGAGTGGGCGTTCTCGGCGTGGAGTTCGGCGTCGGAGAAGAAGCGAATCCAGTCGGGCTCGGGTTCACCGTCGATCCCGGCGTCGAGGAAGGTGTCCTCGGCCATCCGCACCGCTCGCTTGCACTTGCCGGGCTGGCCCATGTTGGCGTAGGCGCGGGCCTCCATCGCGTACAGCATGGCCTGGGTGCGGGCGGTGGCGCAGTCGCGGCTGCCGTACTGCGCCAGGTGGATGAGTTCGAGGGCGTCGTCGGGGCGTCCGAGGTGGATCATCTGGCGGCTCATGCTGGAGAGGATGTACGAGCCGAGCGGCTTGTCACCGGCCTCCTTGGCGGCGTGCAGGGCGAGCACGAAGTACTTCTGGGCGGTGGGCTGGAGGCCGACGTCGTAGCTCATCCAGCCCGCCAGCTCGGCGAGTTCGGCGGCGCACCGGAACAGCCGCTTGGCGGTGGCGTCCGGCTGGGGCTCCTGCAACAGGTCGGTGACCTCGTGGAGTTGGCCGACGACGGCCTTGCGGCGCAGTCCGCCGCCGCACTGGGCGTCCCACTGGCGGAACATCGCGGTGGTCGACTCCAGCAGGTCCAGCTCGGGCCGGGAGAGCCGGGACGGTCGCGGTGCCGGGGCGGGTGCCTCGGGCCCGGCCCCGGCCGCCGTGGGTACGGGCACCAGCCAGCGCTGCATGGGTTCGACGAGGGCGGGTCCGGCGGCCAGGGACAGCGAGGAACCGAGGAAGCCCCGGCGGGCGAGCATCAGATCGCTGCGGGAGAACTCGCTGAGCAGGGCGACGGTCTGCGGGCCCGCCCAGGGCAGGTCCACTCCGGCCACCGACGGTGACTGGTGCGCGGAGCGCAGCCCCAGGTCCTCGACGGCCACGGCGGTGCCGAAGCGTTCCGAGAAGAGTTCGGAGAGGATGCGCGGGATCGGCTCGCGCGGCTGTTCGCCGTCGAGCCAGCGCCGTACCCGTGAGGTGTCCGTACTGATGTGGTGGGCGCCCATCTGCCGTGCGCGGCGGTTCACCTGCCGGGCCAGCTCGCCCTTGGACCAGCCGCTGCGCAGGAACCACGAACCCAATTGCCCGTTCGGACGCTTGCCGGCATTCGTATCGCCTGCGCCGCTGCCACTCACTGGAACGCCCCCATCCCGCCGAATACTGTCGCGCGAACCACTATCAGAATGCCGTGAGTCGGCGCTTCCCGTACGGGAGTTGCGCATCATCGAACGTGAAATCGAGTTGCCTCAGGCATACCCACGGGCGCACATACTCGCACGCTCCGTGTACCGACGGTAATCCTACGATCACCCTTGCGGGGAGGGCGCCTGCGGAAACGCCACCATTCGCCACCCCTTCGAATGAACACGACGCTGGTCGGGCGCGATTCACTTGACGGACACCGATCCGACACGGCGCATTGGCGCATTCGGGGGCGCGTGAACCACACAGTACGACTCGGGCACGCCGCGTACGCCGTTATGCAGATCGCCACTACGGATAGTTATTAGATCACTCCCTTTCGTAACCACCCACCAGTTGGACCCGTTGGAGGGGGCATGGGCTTCACGATCGGCATCCGCGAGAGGCGGTCCGGCTCTCGGCGGCGGGGCCGTCCGCACGTGTGCACGACGGTGGCCGAGTACACCGGACTGTGGGGATGGGACGTCGTGCCGGGCGCCCGGTCGGCGGCCGACGGCTGCTCGTGCGGCGACGCGCTCTGCCCCTCCCCCGGCGACCATCCGCTCGGTTCCGCGACCGAGGTCCCCGCGGGCGCCACGCTCGACGAGGTGACGCGCGCCTGGGCGGACGCGCCCGACGCCCCGGTGCTGCTGCCCGTGGGCCGTGCCTTCGACATCCTGGACGTCGCCGAACCGGCCGGGCGGCGGGCCCTGATGCGGCTGGAGCGGATGGGGCTGCCGCTCGGCCCGGTGGCCGCCACCCCGGCCGGACGGGCACAGTTCTTCGTCGCCGCGGGAGCCGCCACCGAACTCCCCGGGCTGCTGTACCGGATGGGCTGGGACGACGCGGGGCTCGATCTGCGGGCGCTGGGTCCCGGCGACCACATCACCGCTCCGCCGTCCGACCTCGGCGGCCTGGGGCCGGTGCGCTGGCTCCGCCCGCCGACGCTGGACACGGCGGGCGCACCGCCGCGGGCGCGACTGCTGCTCGGCACACTGGCGTACATCTGCCACCGTTCCCGGCCGCCGCTGTCCGAGTTCACGCGTCCGGGGGTCTGAGAACCGCCGAGGGACCGGGGACCGGCCCGGAGCCCGGGAATCGGCCGGCGGCCGACGGCGGCCGAGGACGGATCGTCATGCGAACGGGCGGGTGGCGGACCCCCTTCCGGTCCGCCACCCGCCCGTGGAACAACAGGTATGCGGGTCGTCAGTCGCCGATCAGCGCGTCGACGAACGCCTCGGGCTCGAACGGGGCGAGATCGTCCGGCCCCTCCCCCAGGCCCACCAGCTTCACCGGCACACCCAGCTCACGCTGGACGGCGATGACGATGCCGCCCTTGGCGGTGCCGTCCAGCTTCGTGAGCACGATGCCGGTGATCGCCACGACCTCGGCGAACACCCGCGCCTGCACCAGGCCGTTCTGCCCGGTCGTGGCGTCGAGCACCAGCAGGATCTCGTCGAGCGGGCCGTGCTTCTCGACGACCCGCTTGACCTTGCCCAGCTCGTCCATCAGACCGGTCTTGGTGTGCAGTCGGCCCGCGGTGTCGATGAGCACCACATCGGCGCCCGCGGCGATGCCCTCCTTCACCGCGTCGAAGGCGATCGACGCGGGGTCGCCGCCCTCGGGGCCGCGCACGGTCCGGGCACCGACCCGCTCGCCCCAGGTCTGGAGCTGGTCCGCGGCGGCGGCCCGGAAGGTGTCGGCCGCGCCGAGCACCACGCTGCGCCCGTCGGCGACGAGCACCCGGGCCAGCTTGCCGGTGGTGGTGGTCTTGCCGGTGCCGTTGACACCGACGACCATCACGACGCCGGGTGTGTCGGCGTCGCTCTCGGTCCTGACCGCACGGTCGAAGTCGGTGCCGAGCAGGGCGAGCAGTTCCTCGCGCAACAGGGCGCGCAGGTCCTCGGGGGTACGGGTGCCGAGGACGCGTACCCGCTCGCGCAGCCGCTCCACCAGCTCCTGGGTGGGGGCGACGCCGACGTCGGCGGTCAGGAGCGTGTCCTCGATCTCCTCCCAGGTGTCCTCGTCCAGGTGCTCGCGCGACAGGAGCGTGAGCAGCCCCTTGCCGAGGGAGTTCTGCGAGCGGGCGAGCCGGGCCCGGAGCCGTACCAGACGGCCCGCGGTGGGCTCGGGTACGTCGAGGACCACGGCTTCCGGTTCGACGAGGACCGGGGCACCCTCGACGGGGACCTCGGTGTCGGGGAGCTCGACCTCCTCGATGGTGCGGCGCGCTTCGTCGCGCGGTGTCTCGGCCTCCTCGCCGACACCGGGCTCGGCGGGAGGAGTGATGGTCGGCGTGCTCGACGGCGCCGAGGGCGGCAGCTGCTTCTTCTTGCGGCTGCTGACCACGAGCCCGCTGATCAGACCGACCGCGACCAGGGCGATGAATACAGCAAGGATGACGATTTCCATAACCCGTCCAGTATCGGCCACGGCCGTCGACATGGAACGTCCCCGGGGGAAGGCCCATGATCCGAACGGGCGTAATGCACCTTTTGGTGGCACATCCTCCGCTGCCCCGCGCCAGCGCCCAGCCGCGCCGGACGGGCCGGCCGGGACCCCGGCGCGGGTGAGGGATCAGCCCATCTCCTCCAGGGTCTTGCCCTTGGTCTCCCGCACGAACTTGAGCACGAAGGGGATCGAGAGCACCGCGAAGAAGGTGTAGATCATGTAGGTGGCCGAAAGGTTCCATTCGGACAGGCTCGGGAAGCTCGCGGTGATCGCCCAGTTGGCGATCCACTGCGCGGACGCGGCGACACCGAGTGCGGCGGCGCGCAGCCGGTTCGGGAACATCTCACCGAGGAAGACCCAGACCACGACGCCCCACGACAGGGCGAAGAACAGTACGAAGACATGGGCGGCGATCAGCGCGACGACACCCTGGGTGTTGGGGAGTTTCCCGTCGACCAGATCGGCGGAGAAGGCCCACGCCTCGAAGGCCAGGGCGATCGCCATACCGGTGGAGCCGACCAGGGCGAGCGGACGGCGGCCCACCCGGTCGACCAGGACGATGGCGATCACCGTACCGATGATGTTGATGATCGAGGTGGTGAAGGAGTAGAAGAACGAGTCGGACGGGTCGATGCCCACGGACTGCCAGAGCGTCGCCGAGTAGTAGAACGCCACGTTGATGCCGACGAGCTGCTGGAACACCGACAGGCCGATGCCCACCCAGACGATCGGCAGGAAGCCGAAGCGGCTGCCCAGCAGGTCCTTGAAGGACGACTTGTGCTCGCGGTGCATGGCGGTGCGGATCTCCTCCACCCGGGCGTCGAGGTCGATCTTCTCGCCCTCGACCTCGGAGAGGATCTTCTTCGCCCGGTCGGCCTTGCCCACGGAGATGAGGAAGCGCGGCGACTCGGGGATCGCCAGCGAGAGCAGCCCGTACAGCACGGCGGGGACGACCATCACGCCGAGCATGACCTGCCAGGCTTCCAGGCCCATCAGCTTGCCGCGCTGGTCGCCGTCGGCGGCGTTCAGGATGCCCCAGTTGACCAGCTGCGACACGGCGATGCCGATGACGATCGCGCCCTGCTGGAAGGACCCGAGCCGGCCCCGGTAGGCGGGCGGGGAGACCTCCGCGATGTAGGCGGGGCCGATCACCGAGGCCATTCCGATGGCGAAGCCGCCGATGACGCGCCAGATGGCCAGGTCCCAGAGGGCGAACGGCAGCGCGGAGCCGACCGCGCTGATCGTGAACAGGGTGGCCGCGATCTGCATGCAGCGGATTCGGCCGATCCGGTCGGCGATCCGGCCCGCCACCGCGGCGCCGATGGCGCAGCCGATCAGTGCGATGGCGATGACCTGCGCGAGGGTGGCGGAGCCGACGTCGTACCGGTCCCGGATCGCCTCGACCGCGCCGTTGATCACGGAACTGTCGTAACCGAAGAGGAAGCCGCCCATCGCCGCGGCGGCCGTGATGAAGATGACATGGCCGAGGTGGTCCGGATGGGCCGCTCGGGCCGCGGAATCCGGCGACTGCGAGGTACTGCTCACGTGAACTCCTGATGCCTGGCCGCGTCGTCAGGCGTGGGGGGCGAACTCTTCCAGTGGCGCACAACTTCACGCCCGCCACCACGTGAAGCCGGGCCGGTCCGGAGGGAGAACACGCGTTCACAACTCGACGGCACATGGTGATCAGGTGCAGTCGTGTACCCGGAAAATCCACAGAGCCGCACGGACACCCGGATGATTGTGTGAAGAATCAGCGGAGGCGCTGGCTGATGACCTTGGAGACCCCGTCGCCCTGCATCGACACCCCGTACAGCGCGTCGGCGACCTCCATCGTCCGCTTCTGATGCGTGATCACGATGAGCTGGGAACTCTCCTGGAGCTCCGCCATGATCCGGATCAGCCGCTGGAGATTGGTGTCGTCGAGCGCGGCCTCGACCTCGTCCATCACGTAGAACGGACTCGGTCTGGCCTTGAAGATCGACACCAGCAGCGCCACCGCCGTCAGCGACCGCTCGCCGCCCGAGAGCAGGGACAGCCGCTTCACCTTCTTGCCGGGCGGCCGGGCCTCGACGTCCACGCCGGTCGCGAGCATGTTGCCCGGTTCGGTGAGCACGAGCCGCCCCTCGCCGCCCGGGAAGAGCCGTGAGAAGACGCCTTCGAACTCGCGGGCGGTGTCCCGGTACGCCTCTGTGAACACCTGCTCGACCCGCTCGTCGACGTCCTTGATCACCTGCATCAGATCGGCCCGGGTCTTCTTCAGGTCCTCCAACTGCTCGGAGAGGAACTGATGCCGTTCCTCCAGCGCGGAGAACTCCTCAAGGGCGAGCGGATTCACCTTTCCGAGCTGTTGGTACGCCCGTTCGGCCGATCGCAGCCGCTTCTCCTGCTCGTCCCTGACGAACGGCCTCGGACGGTTACGGGGGTGCTCCGGGTCCTCCGGCAGTTCCTCGCCCTCGGCGGCGGGCGACGGCGGCACGGGCTGGTCGGGGCCGTACTCGGCGGCCAACGCGGCCGGCTCGACACCCAGTTCCTCCAGCGCCTTCGCCTCCAGCTGCTCCATCCGCAGCCGCTTCTCCGCGCCCAGCACCTCACCCCGGTGGACGGAATCGGTCAGCTTGTCCAGCTCGCCCGCCAGCTCCCGGCCCCGGTTCCGCTCGGCCGCCAGCTCGCGCTCGCGTTCACCCTTCGCCGCCTCCGCGGACGCGCGCTCCTCCTCGGCCCGTACGACGGAGACCTCCACATGGGCGAGGAGCTGGCGCGCTCCGGAGGCGACGGCGGACGCCACTTCCGCCTCGTGCCGCAGCCGGGCACGGCGCCGCTCCGCACGGGCACGGGCCTCCCGCTCGGCGCGCGCCCCCCGGTCGAGGGAGTCGGCGCGGCCCGCGAGCCCCTTGACGCGCTCCTCATGGGTACGGACCTGGAGACGCGCCTCCATCTCGGTCTGGCGGGCGTTGGCCCCGTCGGCCGCGAGCCGGTCCCGTACGGCGGTGTCCGGCTCCTCGTCCCCGCTCTCCCCGAACGGGGACGCCTCCTCGGCGACGAGAAGGCGTTCGGCGAACTCCTCCGCCTCAGCGGTGGCCCGCTCCAGGGCCTCCTGGGCACGGGCGGCGGAGGCGGTCGCGCGCTCGGCCTCCCCGGCGGCGCCCCTGGCCTGCCCGGCGAGCCGCCCGAGCTGCTGGGCCACCCCGGACTTCTCCCGCTCGGCGGCCCGCCGCCGCTCCCCCAGCTCCTCGACCCGCGCGGTGCGCTCGGCGCGCAGCTCCTCGGCGACGCGCTGGGCCTCGGCCAGTTCCTCGCACCGTACGGCCAGCTCCGCCAGCTCGGCCGCGGCCTCGTCGACGGAGGCCCGCACCTCCAGGAGGCTGGGCGCCCCGGCGGACCCGCCGTGCGCGAAGTGCGCGCCGAGCACATCGCCCTCGTCGGTGACCGCGATCAGCTCGGGGTGTACGGAGACGAGATCCTCGGCGTCCTCCAGCGTGGGGACGACCACCATGCCCGCGACCAGCCGCCGTACGGAGCCCATCAGCTGGCGCGGCCCGCGCACCAGGTCGGCCACGACGGGCGGCGCTCCCGGCACGGCCGGGGAATCCACGGCCGGGGCGCCCGTCGTGGCCGGAGGATGCGAGACCGGGGAGTCCATGGCCGGGGAGTCCATGGCCGGGGCGCCCGTCACCGAAGGGGCCGTGGCCGAGGAATCCATGGCATGGACGTCCCCGCCCGGGAGGTCCCTCGCCGTCGCCGCCCCGCCCATCAGCAGTGTGGCGCGCCCCGCGTCCTGTTTGCGCAGCAGCCTGATCGCGTTCGCCGCCGTCACCGGGTCCGCCACCGCGACGGCGTCCGCCGCGACGCCCAGCGCCGCCGCCACGGCGAGTTCGTGGCCCGGGACCACCGTGAGCAGTTCCGCGGCCGGGCCGAGCAGCCCGGAGAGCCGGTCCCGGGCGCCGAGCAGGGCTCCCGTACCGTCCTTGCGGCGCAGGCCCAGCGCCAGTGCCTCGTGGCGGGCCGCGACCGCCGCCCGCCGGCGTTCGGCGGCGGTGGACGTCTCGCGGGCGGCGGCCAGTGCCGTGTCCGCGTCGGCCAGTTCCCGCTTGACCCGATCGTGCCGCAGCGCCAGCTCCGCGTCGTCCGCGTCGAGTCCGTCGACCTCGGATTTGAGCTGTTCGTACTCCCCCTGGGCGGCGGCCGCCCGGCCGCGCGCCTCGTCCCGGGCCTGCGCCAGCCGGTCGATCTCCGCCTGGGCCGAGCCCGCCCGGCCGCGGGCCGCGTTGACCTGGCCGGTCAGCCGGGCCAGCCCCTCACGCCGGTCCGCGATGGCCCGGGCGACGTCCTTCAGTCTGCGTTCCTCGGCCGCCAGCTCCCGTTCCAGCTCGGCCCGGTGGGACGCGGTGTCCTCCAGCGCGTGTTCCGCCGCCGCCAGGGCCGCGACCAGTTCGGCCTCCTGCTCACGGACCCGGGCGGCCTCGCGTTCCATGTCCTCGGGGTCCCGGCCGCGCCGCTCCTCCTCCGGGGCGTTCACCGCGCTCTTCACCCGGGCGTCGGCCAGCGAGACCGTGCCCCGTACCCGCTCGGCGAGCTGCGACAGCTCGTACCACGTCTGCTGGGCCCTTCGCAGCCGGGGCGCCAGTCGTCCGACCGCGTCCTCCAGCCCCGCCTCACGTGCCAGGGCCGCCTTGAGCTCGGCCTCCGCGGCTTCCTTGCGCCGCTTCAGTTCGGCCTCGTCGGCGATCTCGGCGCGCAGCGCCTCGCGCAGCCGCACGAGGTCGTCGGCGAGCAGCCGCAGCCGTGCGTCACGCAGGTCCGCCTGGATGACGGCCGCCCGCCGCGCCACGGCGGCCTGCCTGCCGAGCGGTTTCAGCTGCCGCCGCAGTTCGTCCGTGAGGTCCTGCACGCGCGCCAGATTGGCCCGCATCGCGTCGAGTTTCCGCAGAGCCTTCTCTTTCCGCTTGCGGTGCTTGAGCACCCCGGCGGCTTCCTCGATGAACGCGCGGCGTCCCATCGGGTCGGCGTGCAGTACGGAGTCCAGCTGGCCCTGCCCGACGATCACATGCATCTCGCGGCCGATACCGGAGTCCGAGAGGAGTTCCTGGATGTCGAGCAGCCGACAGGTGTCACCGTTGATCTGGTACTCGCTGCCGCCGTTGCGGAACATGATCCGGGTGAGGGTGACCTCGGCGTACTCGATGGGCAGCGCGCCGTCGGAGTTGTCGATGGTGAGTGACACCTCAGCCCGCCCGAGCGGTGGCCGCCCGGTGGTTCCGGCGAAGATCACGTCCTCCATCTTGCCGCCGCGCAGCGTCTTGGCCCCCTGCTCGCCCATGACCCAGGAGAGGGCGTCCACCACATTGGACTTGCCGGACCCGTTGGGGCCGACGACACAGGTGATCCCTGGTTCGAACCGCAGCGTCGTGGCGGAGGCGAATGATTTGAAACCACGGAGGGTCAGGGCCTTGAGGTGCACGCGGCCGGACTCTACCTTTCACTCTCGGTTTCACCGTTGAAGGCGCAGGGCACATCAGACGGTAAGGGAAAGGCGGTACGCGCGAATGCGCGCGGACCGGCGGCCGGAGGGGAACCGGGCCCCGGCGGCCGGGGCGGAAAAGAAAGAAGGGACGCCGAAGCGTCCCTTGCAAATCCTGCGCATAGGATCAAGAGCACCGAAGTCCGGCGATCGACGGTTCGGTGTTGAACCGAGAGTGCACAGCGGCTGACGCCGACCGTCCGTCGGCCCCTGTCGGGGCCCGCCGGATCAGGTGAGCGCCGGCTCCGCGCGGGGCACGTCGATGCCGATGCTGTCGAGCAGCGACTCCTGGTGCTGAGCGGCGGCGTTCAGCGCGTCGTTCTCGTCCTGAATCCGTACGAGCTCTGATTCGAGATCCTGGACACGCTGCTGGAGCCGTCGCATCTCGGCGAGGAGTCGCGGGTCGGAACCGCCGACATAACCGAGAAGCGCCTTTGCCATGATGAATGGTCCTCCACACTGATGACCGACCGAAGCGGTGGGGGTCGTGAGGGAATCGCACCCGCGGTGCTCAGCAGTGCTGCGTACTTCTGCACTGTCTTCACTGCGGTTCTGCTGCCAACAGCGCTGCCGAACAGCTGGGGTGCGCGGGGTTTTCAGCGTCTCACCAAAAAGTTTGACGGTCAACACGATCACACCCCATGGAGGCGGGTGTCCCGGGGGCGCGCGGCCCGACGATCATGCGGCGCGGCTCTCCTGCGGGATTCCGGGGGCGTGGGGATCACCCCTATCGGCGCAGCCTGGCACGGGAACCGATTCTTGGCAACTACCAGGTCACTTCCGGTGCGGGCCCCGGTCGGACCGGGTCCGCCACCCCGCCCGGCCAGGCGGGCACGGGCGGGATCGGGCACGTCGTCAGCGGATCGCGAAGCCGTCGTATCCGCCACGGGGCGTGTCCCAGATCTCACTGACTCCGTCGACCCGTCCGGGTGTGTCGTCGGACCGCAGCCATTCCAGCAGGCGTCGGCAGCCCTCATGTGGCCCCTCCGCCACGACCTGCACCCTGCCGTCCTCCAGATTGACGGCGAAACCGACGAGACCGCCGATCTCCAGGGCCCTCGCCCTGGTGAACCAGCGGAAGCCCACTCCCTGCACCCGCCCGCGCACCCACGCGGTGAGTCGTGCGTCTTCATTCATGGGAGCACGCTAACCGGCCAATTCCCCAGGGAGCACTTCCGCCCCATACGTCATGGCGTACAGTCCCGTCGAAATGAGTCTCACCCGATCGGGTGAGGGCCATTGGGACGATGTCCCATGACGCCGAGAGCATGAGAAAGGCACAGCAGATGGGACGCCATCGCCGCTCCGCCGAGGGTTCCCCCGCGCACCCGGTTCGTGACGACGGTACGGACGAGGCGTCCCGCCCGCAGGACCGGGGCGCCCGCCGGAGGAAGCGCGCGGCGGTGCCCGTACGCTCCGGGCTGCTCGGCGCCTCGGCCGCGATGGCGGTCGGCGCGGTCGCGGTCGCCTCCGGTCTGCTGCCGGGCGGCGACATCTACGCCATGGGCGGTGCGCCCGCCGACCAGGTGCGCTCGCAGGATTCGGGCGACCTCGACGCGCAGGGCGGCTCCCAGGACCGGCCGTCGACCGGGCGGGGCCCCGACGGGGCGTCGGCGAGCCGCGGCAACGAGCGCACCGGAGCACCGACGAGGTCCGCCTCCGGAACTCCCGCCGCGCCCTCCGCGTCGGTCGGCGCCCGGTCGGGCACGGAGGGCTCCCCGAAGGCGTCGACGGCCCCCTCGGCCACGGCCGGTGAGGGCGCGGGCGCCCCGGTCGGAACGGCGACACCCTCGCAGCCGGCCCGCACCCCGACGCCCCAGGCGTTCGCCCCTCCCGCCGACTCCGCCCCGCAGGCGGCCGTGCTCGCCCTGGTGAACCAGGAACGCGCGAAGGCCGGCTGCGACCCGGTGCACGCGAACGCCGCCCTGGCATCACTCGCGCAGGCGTTCAGCGAGGACATGGCCGCCCGGAACTTCTTCGACCACACCGACCCCGACGGGGCAACACCCTGGGACCGCGCCACCAAGGCGGGCGTGCGGGGACTCGGCGGCGAGAACATCGCCCGCGGCCAGGCCGACGCCCAGACGGTCATGAACTCCTGGATGGCCAGCGAAGGCCACCGGGCGAACATCCTGAACTGCGACTACAAGACGCTCGGCGTGGGAGTGCACTTCGGCACCGGCGGCCCGTGGTGGACGCAGGACTTCGGGTTCTGAGCGCGCCGGGCCCGGAGCATGGACCGGCCCGGGCCGGGGCTACGCCTCCGCGCGCGGCGGACGCTGGCAGCGGGGGCAGAAGTAGCTGGACCTGTTCATCCACGGGCGGCGCCGCATCGCCGTGCCGCAGCGGTGGCAGGGCTCGTCCTCCCGGCCGTAGGCGTCGAGGGACCGGTCGAAGTACCCGGACTCGCCGTTCACATTGACGTACAGGCTGTCGAAACTGGTGCCGCCCTGACCGAGTGCCGCGGTCATCACGTCCCGGACGTGGCCGAGGAGTTCGACGGATCTGGGGCGGGGCAGGGTCGCGGTCGGCCGGTCGTAGTGCAGCCTGGCGCGCCACAGCGCCTCGTCCGCGTAGATGTTGCCGACCCCGCTGATCAGCGACTGGTCGAGCAGGGCCCGCTTGACCGTCGTACGGCGCAGTCGCAGCGCCGTGTGGAACGCCGCGTCGTCGAAGGCCGGGTCGAGGGGGTCGCGGGCGATGTGCGCGATGGTGTCGGGCAGACCGTCGGCGGTGTTCTCGTGCAGGGAGAGCCCGCCGAACGTCCGCTGGTCGACGAACCGCAGCTCGGTGCCGAGCGCGTCGTCGAAGCGGATTCGCACCCGCAGGTGCTTCTCGTCGGGGGCCGAACGTGGCTGTACGAGCAGCTGGCCGCTCATGCCCAGGTGGCCGAGGAGCGAGGTGTTCACGTCGTCGAGCGGCACCCAGAGGTATTTGCCGCGTCGCATGGCCGTGCCGAAGCGGTGGCCCCGCAGCCGGGCCGTGAAGTCCACACCGCCCGCGAGGTGGCGGCGGACCGCCCGCGGGTGCAGGACCTCGACCTCGGTGACGGTGCGGCCGGTGACCCAGCGTTCGAGGCCACGCCGGACCACTTCGACCTCGGGCAGCTCGGGCACGGCGACGCTCCTGGGGCTCGGGGGATGTGGGGCGGGAACGGCCCCGGACAGGGAGAACCCCCCGGTGCGCGTGGCACCGGGGGGTTTCCCGGGGTCAGGCCGGAGTGGCGTCCGTGGACGGCTCGGGGTCGCCAGGGGTGTCGGCGCCCCCTGCGTCGGCGGTGGTGTCGGCCACCGCCTCCCGTGCCTCCGCGGCGGCGCTGATCTCGCGCCAGGCGGATTCCGCCGCCTGCTGCTCCGCTTCCTTTTTGCTGCGGCCGGTGCCGGTGCCGTACGAGACACCACCGACGCGAGCGGCAGCAGTAAAGGTCTTCTCGTGGTCCGGGCCGGTCTCCGTGACGAGGTACTCGGGGACTCCGAGGCTCTCGCTCGCGGTGAGTTCCTGGAGGCTGGTCTTCCAGTCCAGGCCGGCACCGAGGTTCGAGGACCTGTCGATCAGCGGGTCGAAGAGCCGGTGGACCAGCTCCGAGGCCGCTTCCAGGCCCTGATCGAGATAGACCGCGCCGATCACCGCTTCAAGGGTGTCGGCGAGGATGGACGCCTTGTCCCTGCCACCCGTGCCCTCTTCACCACGGCCGAGCCGGATGAAGGAGCCGAGTTCGAGGCCGCGGCCCACTTCCGCAAGCGCACGCGAGTTGACCACCGCGGCCCGCAACTTGGCCAGCTGGCCTTCGGGCAGGTCGGGGTGGGTGCTGTACAGCGTGTCCGTGACCACCAGGCCGAGCACGGAATCCCCGAGGAATTCCAGCCGCTCGTTGGTGGGCAGACCGCCGTTCTCGTACGCGTACGAACGATGGGTCAGCGCACGTACCAGAAGGGCGGACTCGAGGTGGTACCCGAGCCGCCCTTCCAGAAGCGTGTGGGACGAGGCTGTGTTGACGTTGTCTGCCTGCTTCTTGGCTTGGGACAACTCAGACATCGGGCCTCTCACCAGCCGCTCAGACCTCGAGGACCTGGCGCTTGTTGTACGTGCCGCAGCTCGGGCACGCGATGTGCTGCAGCTTCGGCTCCTGGCAACGCTCGCACGAAACCAGAGTGGGGACCGCAGCCTTCCACTGCGACCGGCGGTGGCGCGTGTTGCTGCGCGACATCTTCCGCTTCGGAACAGCCACGGCTACTTCTCCTGCTTCTCGTCGACGCCCGCTTCGGCGCCGCCCATGTTGTCCTTCTCGCCGTCCTGATCGGTCTCGGCGAGTCCTTGCAATGCCGCCCAACGAGGGTCGAGGGCATCGTGGTGGTGGTCCGGGTTCTCGTCCAGCCTGGCCCCGCATTCGGAACACAGACCGGCACAGGACTCCCGGCACACCGGCTGCAGCGGAAGTGCGAGCACCACCGCGTCACGCAGCACGGGTTCGAGGTCGAACAAGCCGTCCTCGAGGAAGTACCTGTCCTCGTCGTCCTCGGCGTCGTCGGCCGGGTCCGCCGCTTTGCCACGGCCCCGGTCATCGGCGTCAGGGTACGAGAACATCTCCTGGAAGTCCGCTGCGACCTTGAGGCGCAACGGCTCCAGACACCTTACGCACTCCCCCTCGGCCGATGCACGGGCGGTGCCCGTGACGAGCACCCCTTCCATGACCGACTCAAGACGGAGGTCGAGCTCCACGGGCGCGCCTTCCGGCACACCGATGACATCGGCGATACCGAGGTCCTTGGGTGCCTCCACCGAGCGGGTGAGCCGCTTGAGGGCACCGGGACGCCGCCCCAGCTCTCGTGTGTCGAACACGAGGGGGTTGCGGTGGTCGAGGTGGCCGTTCAGGGCGTCTCCTGCTTTCGGATCGTGTGCGGTGTGGGAGGGCCGGCCGATTCGGAGTCGAAGCGGGCAGCCGGGATCGCGGACATACGGGCGACCGAAGAGCCAGGATACTGGACGCCCCGCCCAGCTCCCAATCCGGTCCGTTCCGGTCGGTCAGCGCTCCTGCTCGTACCGGCGCAGCTGCTCCAGATCGATCATGCTCGTGTCGAACAGACTGGTCTCGTCGAGCGCGCTCTCGCCCTGCGGGAACGGCTGCGGCGGGTGGGGTGGCAGCGGGGGCTGCTGCTGCCAGCCGTACTCCTGCTCCGGCGCCGGCTCCTGGGGGTGGTACTGCTCGTGCTGCTGCCCGTGCGCCTGCTCGGGGAACTGCCCGTGCCCGCCCTGCTCGTAGCCCTGCTGCTGGTAGCCGCTGTACGGGTCCGGCTGCTGGTAGCCATACCCGTCCTGGTGGGGCTGGTCCTGGTACGCGTACGTCTGCGCGTACTGGGGCTGGGCCTGGGCCGGGATCGGATCGGGCGCCGGGTACTGCGGCCGGGACCCCGGGCGCGACGGCTCCGGGGAGATCTCCGCGAGGCCCGCCAGATAGTCGGCGTCACTGGTGTGACCGCTCCGGCCGCCGGCCGCGTCCTGCGCGGCCATGTGCGCCCCGAGGTCGTCGGACGCGACCCGGCCCTGGAGCTTCTGACGGCCCCTGCCGACCGCTTCCAGGGTCTTGGCGAGCACGGCCTCGAAGGCTCCGAGCTTGGTGTCGACGTACTCGTCGGCCCGCCGCTGGAGCGTGCCGGGATCGGTGCTGCGCTCGGGGGCCTCGGCGAAGTCCGGGTCCTCGTGCCCCCGGCCGTCGAGCCCCTGGCCGCGGCCGAGGAGCTTCTCACGGCCCCGGTCGACGGAACCGATGGTCTTGGTGAGGACGACCTCGAAGTTGGCGAGCTTGCTGTCGACGTACTCGTCGGCCTCGGTGCGGATCTCGTCGGCCTCCCTGCGGGCCTCGGCGAGGATGCGGTCGGCCTCGTCCTGGGACCGCCGGGCGATCTCGGTGTCGGAGACCAGCGTGCCCCGCTGGGCCCGCGCGGACTCGATGATCCGCTCGGCCTCCTGGCGGGCCTGCTCGACGAGCTGTTCCCGGCCGCCGATGAGCTCTTCGGCGTGGGCCAGCGAGCCGGGCAGTGCGTCCCGCACCTCTGCGAGCATGGCGAGCAGTTCGGCGCGGTTGACCACGCACGAGGCCGACATGGGCATGGACCGGGCGCTGCCGACCGTGTCGACGATCTCGTCGAGCTTCTTCTGCACGTCCACCGTGTGCTCGCCACTCTCTGCTGCTGTTGGAGACGGACGGGACGACTGTAAGGCCAGTCGCGCCCCGTCCGACACCCGCTGACGGGGCGTCAGCCGGTCACCGTTCGCCGAGCCTGGCCAGAAGCGCGGTGTGGACCTCCGGGGGCAGCAGGTGCGAGACGTCACCACCCCAGGTGGCGACCTCCTTGACCAGTGAGGACGACAGGAAGCTGTAGGTGGGGTTGGTCGGCACGAAGAGTGTTTCGACACCGGACAGGCCGTTGTTCATCTGGGCCATCTGGAGCTCGTAGTCGAAGTCGCTGACGGCCCGCAGGCCCTTCACGATCGCCGGGATGTCCCGCTGTTTGCAGAAGTCGACCAGCAGCCCGTGGAAGGACTCGACCTCGACGTTGCCGAAGTCGGCGGTGGCCCCGCGGATCAGCTCCATCCGTTCGTCGACCGTGAACAGCCCTTTCTTGGACTGGTTGATCATCACCGCGACGTGTACGACGTCGTACAGCTTCGAGGCGCGGCCAATGATGTCGAGGTGTCCGTTGGTGATGGGGTCGAACGACCCCGGACAGACGGCGCGGCGCAAATCGAGTCCCTCGCTCTCCGGTCCGGTCATCGTGCGTCTTCGCACGTAAGGGCCGCGCGACCGTACCAAAGCGTCCCTTCGCCGTAGCGACGGGCCCGCAGTGGCTCGAATCCCCCGGGCCAGTTGAATTCTCCGCCTCTGGTGCTGCGTTCCACGGTGACGAGGGCGTCCTCCATGAGCCACCCCTGGGCACGGAGTGTGATCAGTATCTCGCGGAGATCGTCGTCGGTGACGGCGTACGGGGGGTCCAGGAACACCACGTCGTACGGGCCGTCGGGCGCCGGTCCCGTCACGATCTGTTCCGCTTTGCCGGTCCGGATCTCGGCGCCGGGCAGGCCGACCGCGCGGGCGTTGTCGCGGACGGTACGGCAGGCGCGGGCGTCGGCCTCGACGAGCAGGACGTGGGACGCGCCCCGGGAGAGCGCTTCGAGGCCGACGGCGCCCGAGCCGGCGTACAGATCGGCGACACGGATGCCCTCCAGGGTGCCGAGCAGGGCCTCCCAGGTGGAGAACAGCCCCTCACGCGCGCGGTCGGACGTGGGGCGGGTGCCGGTGCCTGGCGGGACGGCCAGGCGGCGTCCGCCGGCCGTGCCGGCGATCACGCGGGTCATGGGTGTCGGTCCTCGGGTCGGGGCGGCGCGCAGGGTGCTGCGGGCGCCGTGACACCCACGATATGGCGTCGGGTCGCGACGGGGCGTACGGCCGTGTGCGGGCCGGGGCCGGTGGCCGGCCCGCACACGGCCGCCGAGGCGCGGCGGATCGTGCCCCGGGGGCCACCGGTGGCCCCCGGTCCGCGCACGGCTACGTGCCACCGGTGGCCCCCGGTCCGCGCACGGCTACGTGCGCCCGTACGGCTCCGGCGCGATGGCGTGACACGGCCATGGCAACGACGCCCAGCGGCTCGTATTCGATGACGGTCAGGCTGGAGGTACCCGCGAGCGGCACGGCGGTTTCCCAGCTCGGGGTCCGTCCCGACCATCCCTGTCCCGCCCCGCCCCGCCCTGCCCTGTCCCGTCCTGTCCCGTCCCCGACATGCTCTGCCGGTCGTCTGCGGCCCGAGGTCCCGGGGCGCCTCCCCGTTCATGAGAACGCGAGTCCCTGTCCTCGGAACCTCGTCCGCCGGTCGTGCTGCCGCCGGTACCGCCCGTAACGTTCGTGCCCGTGCCCGTACGTACTCGCCCGTACCCGCTCCTACGGTCCAGGGCCCTGTCCGCTCAGCCCTTGTCGAGGTATTCCTCGCGGTCCTTGTCGAGCAGGGCGTCCAGCGCGGTGCGCAGTTCCGGGAGGTGCGCCAGCTCCGGGTCGGCGGCGACGACCGCGACGGCCTCCTCGCGGGCCGCCGCGATGACCTCCTCGTCGTCGATGACGGTGAGCACCCGCAGGGACGAGCGGACGCCGGACTGGGCCTGGCCGAGCACATCGCCCTCGCGGCGCTGTTCGAGGTCGATCCGGGACAGCTCGAAGCCGTCCAGGGTGGCGGCGACGGCCGCGAGCCGGGCTCGGGCGGGGCTCGCCTCGTGCGCCTCGCTGACCAGCAGGCACAGGCCGGGGGCCGAACCGCGTCCGACGCGTCCGCGCAGCTGGTGGAGCTGGGAGACGCCGAACCGGTCCGCGTCCATGATCACCATCGCGGTGGCGTTGGGGACGTTGACCCCCACCTCGATGACGGTCGTGGCGACCAGGACGTCGACCTCGCCCGCGGTGAAGCGGCGCATGACGTCGTCCTTGTCCTCGGGGGACATCCTGCCGTGCAGCACCTCGACGCGCAGACCGGCGAGCGCGCCCTCGGCCAGCTGCTCGGCGACCTCCAGGACCGCGAGCGGCGGACGCTTCTCGGCGTCGTCCGCGGCCGGCTTCCCGCCGCCGCCCTTGGCGCCCCTGACACTCTTCGCGCCCTCGGCGGGGGCGGATTCGCCGCCGGATTCGGCCGCGTCACCGATGCGCGGGCAGACGACGTACGCCTGGTGTCCCTTCCCGACCTCCTCGCGGACGCGTTCCCAGGCCCGGCTGAGGAAGTGCGGTTTGTCCTTGGCGGGGACGACGTGGGTGGCGATCGGGGAGCGTCCGGCCGGGAGCTGGTCCAGTACGGAGGTCTCCAGGTCACCGAAGACGGTCATCGCGACCGTGCGCGGAATGGGCGTCGCGGTCATCACCAGCAGATGCGGCGGCCGGTCGCCCTTGGAGCGCAGGGCGTCGCGCTGCTCCACCCCGAAGCGGTGCTGCTCGTCGACGACCACCAGGCCCAGGTCGTGGAACCGCACCTTGTCCTCGATCAGCGCGTGCGTGCCGATCACGATCCCGGCCTCGCCGCTGACCAGGTCGAGCAGGGCCCGGCGGCGGGCCGGGACACCCATCGAACCGGTGAGCAGCACCACCCGCGTGCCCTGGTCCGAGCCGCCGAGCATGCCTCCCTCGGCCAGCTCGCCCATCATCTCCGTGATGGACCGGTGGTGCTGCTGGGCGAGCACTTCGGTGGGCGCGAGCAGGGCGGCCTGGCCGCCCGTGTCGACGACCGCGAGCATGGCGCGCAGCGCGACCATCGTCTTGCCCGAGCCGACCTCGCCCTGGAGGAGGCGGTGCATCGGGTGCTCGGTCGCCAGGTCGTCGAAGATCTCCCCGGAGACCTTCAGCTGGCCGTCGGTGAGGGTGAACGGCAGCTTCGCGTCGAAGGCGTCGAGCAGTCCGCCGGGGGCGGGTCTGCGGGCCACGGCCGGCAGTTGGGTCTCGGCGTGCCGTCGTCGGGCGAGGGCGACCTGGAGGACGAACGCCTCGTCCCACTTCAGCCGCTGCCTGGCGTCCTCGACGTCGGCCCTGGTCCGCGGCCGGTGGATCTTCAGCAGCGCCTCCGGCAGGGGGACGAAGCCCCGGCCCTCGCGCAGCGCGGGCGGCAGTGGGTCGGTCGCGTCCTGGGCGCTGGGCAGCACGGCGTCGACGGCCTTCGCGATCCGCCAGGAGTCGATCTGCTTGCAGGCCGGGTAGAGCGGCAGCAGGCGTCCGGCGAAGGCGTCCACCGCCTCCGTCGCCTCGTCGGTGTCCTCGGCCTCCAGCAGTTGGTACGTGGGGTGGGCCAGCTGCGTCTTGCGGTTGAAGACGGTGACCTTGCCCGCGAACATGGCCCGCCGGCCGGGCAGCAGGTCCTTGTGCGGTTTGTGGATGCCGTTGCCGAAGAAGACCAGCTGGAGGCGGCCGCTGCCGTCCGTGATGGTCACTTCGAGGCGCTTGCCCCTGCCGTTGTTGAACACCATGATCCGGGCGTCGGCGACCTGGGCGACGACGGTGACGTGCTCGTCGAGCGGGAGGTCGGCCAGCGCGGTGAGCCGGCCGCGCTCCTCGTACCGCCGCGGGTAGTGGTGCAGCAGATCACCGACCGTACGCAGGTCGAGGTGTTCGGCCATCACCTTCGCGGTGGCTCCGCCGAGCAGCTTCTTGAGGGGTTCATCGAGCGCGGACACGGGGTCCATTGCACACCACGCCACTGACAGATGTCCGGCGGGCGCCCCGTGGGCCGCGCGGAACCGCCGGCCGGAACGGGCCCCCGGGCCCCCTCGGGCCGTCCGTCCGGATCATGCCGGGTCCCGTGTCCCGGCGCCTCGCACCGCCGCGTCTCCGTCGGCCGGCCCGGCTCCGCCGCTCCTCCCCACCCGCCACCGCGGCATACCCGCCCCGATACCGGCCCGGCCGGGCACCACCAGGATCAACTCCCACCTTCTTCGCGATCACCTCCCACGCGATCGCCCGACCCGCGCCGTCGCCCGTCCCCCACCGGCGCGGCGACGATGACCTCCGAGACCTCAGCCACTTCCCCGTCCCCCGAGTCGCCGTCCTCTCCCCCGCCGCACACCTTCCAGGTGGATCTGCGGGGTCTGGTCGATCTGCTCTCCCATCACCTCTATTCCTCTCCCCGTGTCCATCTCCGCGAGCTGTCGCAGAACGCGGTCGACGCCATCACCGCCCGGCGTGCCGAACAGGCCGACGCCCCCGCCGTGGTGCGGCTCTCCGCCGAGGACGGCCGACTGCGGGTGGAGGACAGCGGGATCGGCCTGACCGAGTCCGACGTCCACAGCCTGCTCGCCACGATCGGCCGCAGCTCCAAACGGGACGGCGCGGCGGGTCTGGCCTCGGCGCGCGCCGATTTCCTCGGACAGTTCGGGATCGGGCTGCTGGCCTGCTTCGTCGTCGCGGTGGAGATCCGGGTGGTGAGCCGGTCGGCCCGGACCCCTCAGGCACCGCCCGTGGAGTGGCGCGCCCCCGACGACGGCTCGTACACCGTGCGCACGCTCGACGACGGCGCGCGCCCCGAACCGGGGACCACGGTCGAGCCGACCGCCCGTCCCGGGAGCCGTGACTGGGTCAGCGGGGAGCGGGTCCTCGGGCTCGCCCGTGAATTCGGTTCGCTGCTGCCGTACGACGTGCGGGTCGGCGAGGTCCGGGTCACCGACCCGCCGGCGCCGTGGGACCGCCCGTATCCGGGTCCCGCGGTCCGGCGGGGCGCGCTGGGGCGCCACTGCCACGAGCAGTTCGGCTTCTCGCCGCTCGACGCGATCGAGCTGGATCTTCCGGCGGCCGGGGTCCGCGGTGTGGCGTACGTCCTGCCGTCGGCCGTGAGTCCGGCGCGGCGCGCGGGGCACCGGGTGCATCTCAAGGGGATGCTGCTGACGGACCGGGCGGACGAACTGCTGCCGGGCTGGGCGTTCTTCGTGCGCTGTGTCATCGACACGGACAGCCTGCGGCCGACCGCTTCGCGGGAGGCGCCGTACGCGGACGAGACCTTGGCGGCGGTACGGGAGGCACTGGGCGGGCGGATCAGGCACTGGCTGACGGATCTGGCGGCGGGTGATCCCGGGCGGCTGGCGGAGTTCCTTTCGGTCCGCCAGCTGGGCGTGAAGTCGCCGGCGCGGCACGACAGTTCGATGCGGCGGGCGGTACGGGAGTGCGAGACGGCGCTGAAGGCCGCGCCGGACGAGCTGCCGAACTCGCCGACACCCGCCGGCAGACCGGCGAACTGCTCGTCAACGACTGCGAGCAACCGCTGGACGACACCGACGAGGGGCCCGCTCGCCCGGCCGCCGGATGGAGCGGGGTGGGCGCCCTGCCCTGCTCGACACCTGCTCGACGCCTACTCGACGCCGATCAGGAGGGGCGCGCTCTGGTGGCCGCCCCGGTAGACGGTCGTGTCGACCGCCAGATACCCCTCGCGCACATGGTCCTCCAGCAGCCCGGCGAGGCTGTCCGGGACGTCCTCGCCCAGGACCAGCGTGACGAGTTCGCCGCCCGCCGCCAGCATCCGGTCCAGCACCGCTCTGGCCGTGCCGGGCACGTCGTGGCCGATGACCGCGACGTCGCCGTCGATCAGGCCCAGGATGTCGCCCGCCTGGCAGATGCCCGCCATGGTCCAGGACTGCCGTTCGGCGACGGCCAGTTCGGCGTACCGGGTCGCGCCCGCGGCGGCGGTCATCGCGACCACGTCCTCGTCGAAGCTGCGGCCCGGTTCGTGGACGGCGAGCGCGGCGATGCCCTGGACAGCGGCGCGGGTGGGAATCAGGGCGACCCGGACCCCCTCGGTGCGGGCCTGCTCGGCGGCGACCGCCGCGGTGTGGCGCAGTTCCGCGTCGTTGGGCAGCAGGACCACCTCGCGTGCGTGGGCGCGGCGGATGGCGTCGACCAGTTCGCCGCTGGCCGGCGGCTCTCCGGGGCGGGCCAGCACCGTCGTCGCCCCCGCCTCCACGCAGAGTCCCGCGAGGCCGTCGCCGGGGACCACCACCACGACCCCCCGCTGGACCGGCTCGCGGTGCGGGCGGGCCCCGGAGACCGCGTTGGCGCCGAAGTGGGTGATCCGGATGCGGTACGGCCGCCCCGCCTCGATCCCCGCCTCGATGGCGGCCCCCGCGTCGTCGACGTGCACGTGGACGTTCCAGAGCCCGTCGCCGCCCACCACGACCAGGGAGTCACCGAGCCCGTCGAGCCGGGACCGCAGCCGCGTGACCGCGTCGTCGTCGGCCTCCAGCAGATAGATCACCTCGAAGGCGGGACCACTCTCCGGGCCGCCGTCCGCCGCGCCCGCGGGGCACGCCCCCGGCCCGCCGTCCCGTTCGTCGCGCGCACCAGCGTCCGGCCCGTCGTCCGGCTCAGGGCCCGAGCCGCCGGCCGCGGCCGGACACGTCACGCCGGACGCGTCGCCGGACACCGCGTCGAAGTCGGGCCCCTCGCCGAGCGCCGCGTCGGCGCCCGCCGCCGGGACGATCGCGGGCGTCCGTACCGGCGGTTCCCCCGCCACGGCCTCCACCAGCGCGCCCAGCACCGCCACCAGCCCCCGTCCGCCGGCGTCCACGACGCCCGCGCGCCCCAGTACGGCCAACTGCCCGGGGGTCGCGTCCAGCGCCGTGCACGCCCCCGCGTACGCGGCCCGCGCCACCGCGGAGGTCGCGCCCGCTGTCCGCCCGGCGGCCTCGGCGGCGGCGGACGCCACCGTCAGCACCGTGCCCTCGACGGGATGGGCGACAGCCTGCCGGGCCGCCCGCGCCGCCCGGTCGAACGCCGTCCGCAGATGGTCCGCGTCACCCCCGTCGGCCAGCACCCCCGCCATGCCCCGCAGCAACTGGGCCAGGATGGTGCCGGAATTGCCCCGGGCCCCGATCAGCGCCCCGTGCGCCATGGCGTGTACGGCGTCGGCGGCGGCCGGGACCGAGGGCCCGGTCTCATGGGCGGCGAAGACCGCCTCCACGGCCGCGGCGGCCGATTCGACGGTCAGATAGAGGTTCGTGCCGGTGTCCCCGTCCGCGACGGGATACACATTGATCGCGTCGATCTCCTGGCGCTCCCGGCCCAGCGCTTCCAGCGCCAGTGAACACCAGGTCCGGACCGTGACGGCGTCGATGGCCTCGGCGGACTGCGGCACCTGATGGTCCTCCTTGAAGCGGCCGTGGGGGGCTGGCTGCACCGCAGATTAGCGTCCGGACGGGGCGGACCGCGGGCACAGGGGCGGCGTGGGGAGCGGTGAAACCCGTGGTAGTTTCGTTCTACCGACGCAGCCGTTGTATGCTGCTTCGGTTGCCCGATGAGAGTCGGGCCATTCCTCCGGTACCGCCACTTCAGTCAAATGAATCCGGCGTACCGGAATTCACTGTAAGTGCACCTGAAGTCTTTGGAGTGACCCGTGGCTGCCAACTGCGACGTCTGCGGCAAGGGGCCGGGCTTCGGCAACAGTATTTCGCACTCGCACCGCCGTACGTCCCGTCGCTGGAATCCCAACATCCAGCGCGTGCGTACCGTGGTCGGTCGGACGCCGAAGCGGCTCAACGTCTGCACCTCGTGCATCAAGGCCGGCAAGGTCGCGCGCTGACGTACCCGTCGTAGCGCAGCCTTCCGGTTGCCCAAGAAGCCGGTCCACCTCGGTGGACCGGCTTTTTGCTGTGTTCAGCCGACTCGCTCACGGCGTCCGCTCCCCGGGCCGGCCGCCCGCTCCTGCGCGTCGCGCGCCCCGAACACCGGTCCCGAGGCCGCGTCCAGCCCCCCGGGCCGGCCCCCCGCGCACCGCCCCCCGGCCCGGCCGTCAGCCGGTACCCGTGCCGCCGCCCTCCCCGCGCGTCCGCCACCCGTGGTCCACGGGGCCTATCCCCGCGCCCAGCGGAAAGCCCGCCTCGATCGCCCCGGTGACGTACGCCTTCGCCCCGCGCACCGCCGTCGGGACGTCCTGGCCGTGCGCGAGACCGGTGGCGATCGCGGAGGCGAGGGTGCATCCCGTGCCGTGCGTGTGCCGGTTGTCGTGCCTCGGCGCGCGCAGCCAGTGCTCCTCGGCGCCGTCGGTGAGCAGGTCCACCGCCTCGCCCGGCAGGTGCCCGCCCTTGATCACCACCCAGCGCGGCCCGTGGGCGAGTATCCGGGCGGCGGCCCGCCGCATGCCGGCCTCGTCGGTGACCGTGAGGCCGGTGAGCTGGGCCACCTCGTCGAGGTTGGGGGTGGCGACCGTGGCCGTCGGCAGCAGCAGCGTGCGTACGGAATCCAGCGCCTCCGCCGCCAGCAGCGGATCACCGTGCTTGGAGACCCCCACCGGGTCCACGACGACCGGCGCGTCCGTCGAGGCGAGGAGGCCGGCGACGGTCTCCACGAGCGCCGCCGACGCCAGCATGCCGGTCTTCACCGCCTGGACGCCGATGTCGTCGACGACACTGCGGTACTGGGCGCGCACCGCCTCCACGGGCAGTTCCCACGCACCCTGCACCCCCAGCGAGTTCTGCGCGGTGACGGCCGTCAGCACGCTCATGCCGTGCGCCCCGAGGGCGAGCATCGTCTTCAGGTCGGCCTGGATGCCCGCACCGCCGCCGGAGTCGGAACCGGCGACGGTGAGCACCCGGGGCGGTACCCGTCGCGGGGCCCGGGGAGTTGTCCGTACGCTTCGCATACCGCGAATCTACTGGGCGTCCTCGATGTCCCCGAAGTGGTCCCAGCCGCCCCGGCTCGTCCAGGGCGCCCCGTCCACCGTCACGTACGGCAGCGCCGACGGCTTGAGGACCTCGCCGATCACCCTCCAGCGGGCGGGCAGTTTCACGTCCGCCGGGAACGTCGCGACGATCGCGTGGTCCTCTCCCCCGGTGAGCACCCACTGCAAAGGGTCCACGCCGACGGCCTGGCCGATGTCCGACATCTGCGAGGGGATGTCGATGAGCCCCGAGCGCACATCGATCCGGACCTCGCTGGCGGCGGCGATGTTCCCGAGGTCGGCCACGAGTCCGTCGCTGACGTCCGTCATGGCGGTGGCGCCGAGCCCGGCCGCCGCGGGTCCCGCGTGGTACGGCGGTTCGGGGCGCCGGTGGGCCTCGACGAACGCGCGGGGCGAGCGGAAACCCCGGGAGAGGACGGCGTATCCGGCGGCGGACCAGCCGAGCCATCCGGTGACGGCGACGACATCGCCGGGCCGGGCGCCGGAGCGGGTGACGGGTTCGTGGTTGCGCAGATCGCCGAGCGCGGTGATCGCGACGGTGATGGTGTCGCCGCGTACGACGTCGCCGCCGACCACCGCCGCCCCCGCGACCTGGCACTCGTCGCGAATACCGTCCATCAGTTCGCCCGCCCAGGTCACCGGGAGTTCGGGGGGTACGGCCAGACCGAGCAGCAGCGCGGTGGGCACGGCGCCCATCGCCGCGATGTCGGCGAGGTTCTGCGCGGCGGCCTTGCGCCCGACGTCGTACGCCGTCGACCAGTCGCGGCGGAAGTGCCGTCCCTCCAGCAGGAGATCAGTGCTGGCCACGACTCTGCGGTCGGGAGCGGCCACGACCGCGGCGTCGTCGCCGGGGCCGAGCCGTACCGCCGGAGTGGTGGTGAGCCGGGAAGTGAGCTCTCTGATGAGCCCGAACTCCCCCAACTCGCCCACGGTTCCCTTCACCGAGTCTCACCTCTCATGTATCGCGCCGGACAGGCGTCCGGGCTGCTTCGGCGGCCATGGTTCCGGAACCGGGCCCAAGGGCGCCGCCGGGAGCAGTCTGCCCCGGGAGTTCCGGCATGTCTGTCCCCCGTCCGCACCCGTGCGCCCGCGGTCGCGGGCCGTCGTCGCTGTCGGTACCGTCAAGTGCTACGTCAACTTCTGTCTTCCGTACGCCACGCTGTGGACGCCGTACGACCCCCAGGTCTCCCCGCGGCCCTCGGCGACGCGATAACGTGGCGTCCCCTTTCCCCCCCACATGATCCTCGTGGTCGTCCTGGAGGTTCCGTGGTACAGGCGTACATCCTTATTCAGACCGAGGTGGGCAAGGCGACGGCCGTCGCCCGGTCCATCTCCGACCTTCCGGGAGTGATCCAGGCGGACGACGTCACCGGCCCCTACGACGTGATCGTCCGGGCGCAGTCCGACACCGTCGACGAACTCGGCCGCATGGTGGTCGCGAAGATCCAGCAGGTGGACGGGATCACCCGAACCCTGACCTGTCCGGTCGTGCACCTGTAGCCCCCGTCTACGCTGGGCCGGTGACGTCCTACCGGCTTCGGCTCCGCAGTCCCCTGTTCCTCGGCCCATCCACCGCCGTCGTGCTCCTGGCCGCGGTGGGCTGCTCCGTCACGGACGCCGAGGCGTCGATCACGGTCCCCACCCCGTCGTCCAAGGTCGCGGCCCACTGCCGCGCGCTGCACAAGGAGCTGCCGGGGACCGTCGCGGAGCTGGACCGGAACGACCCCCGGCCCGCGTCCGAACTCACCGCGGGCTGGGGGCGGGGGGACGGGGCGATCGTACTGCGCTGCGGCGTCCCCCGGCCCGCCAGGATGGACGACCCGGACGCCCGAGCCGTCGAGGTGAACGGCGTCAACTGGCTGCTGGAGCAGTCGGGCGACGCCGGACCGCGGTTCACGACCACGTACCGCAAGGCGTACGTCGAGGTGACCCTTCCGAAGGAGTACGCCCATGACGCCGGTCCGCTGACGGCGTTCGCCGCGCCCGTCCTGGCGACGGTCCCCGACAGCGTCTAGTGCCGTTACCGGCCATGTTTGCCCCGAAGGAGCGTCGTCCGGCGCTTGCGGCCGCAAGGCGGCCGGACGTTCTGAGGGGCCCTGGTCCTCAAGACCTTGGGGGAGGAGCTACCAGGGCTTTTGGCCAACGCGGCGAGGATGGGGCCTCCCCCGGTCGAGCGGAGCCGAGAGCTCGGGGAAGTGCTGGGCGACGCGACAGGGCAAAGCCTGCCGGTAACGGCACCAGTGCCGTTACCGGCTGCCGTTCGCGACAGGACGAAGCCCGCCGCGAACGGCATGCGCCGACGGGTACGCGCCTCAGCGCAGCCCGGTCGACCGGTGCAGGGCCGCCTCGATCAGCCGCCCCACCAGTTCCTGGTAGCTCACACCGCTCTCCTGCCACATCTTCGGGTACATGGAGATCGGGGTGAAGCCGGGCATGGTGTTGATCTCGTTGATGACGAAGCCGTCGTTCTCGGTGAGGAAGAAGTCGGCGCGCACCAGCCCCTCGCAGGACGCGGCCTCGAAGGCGGCGATGGCCAGCCGCTGGACCTCGGCCGTCTCCTCCTCGGTGAGCGGCGCCGGGACGAGTCCGGGCGCCGAGTCGATGTACTTCGCCTCGAAGTCGTAGTACGCGTGCGAGGTGACCGGGGGGATCTCGGCGGGCACGCTGGCGCGTGGTCCGTCCTCGAACTCCAGCACCCCGCACTCGATCTCACGGCCCCGCAGCAGCGATTCGACCAGGAACTTGGGGTCGTGGCGGCGGGCCTCCTCGATCGCCTCGTCGAGTCCGGCGAGGTCGTCGACCTTGGTGATGCCGATGGAGGAGCCGGCGCGGGCGGGCTTCACGAACAGCGGCCAGCCGTGTTCACCGGCGAAGTCCACGATCCGCGCCCGGACGGCGGCGGGGTCCGTCTCCCAGGCACGCGGGCGGAACACCAGGTAGGGGCCGACGGGCAGCCCGAACGAGGTGAACACCCGCTTCATGTACTCCTTGTCCTGGCCGATCGCCGAGGCGAGGACACCGGCGCCCACGTACGGCACGCCGGAGAGCTCCAGCAGGCCCTGGAGCGTGCCGTCCTCGCCGTAGGGGCCGTGCAGGACGGGGAAGACGACATCGACCTCGCCGAGCGCCTTGGGGACGGACCCGGGTTCACTGTGGACGACCTCGCGGTCGCCGGGATCGACGGAGAGCACCACGCAGCCCTCGGTGCCCTCGGCCAGCTGGTCCACGTCGGGCGTCCGCCGGTCGCTGATCGCCATGCGTTCGGGCTCGTCGGCGGCGAGTACCCAACGGCCGTCCACGGTGATGCCGATCGGCAGGACGTCGTACCTGGTCCGGTCGATGGCGCCGAGGACGGCGCCGGCGGTCACGACGGAGATCCCGTGTTCGGAACTGCGACCGCCGAACACGACGGCCACCCGCGGCTTGCGGCCCTGCTGCTCAGGGCTCTGGGGGAGGTTCTTGCTGCTCATATCGCGATGAGCGTACCTGCTGGTACCCGCCGAGTCAGCGTCGCTCCGGCCTGTCGCGGGTCAGCGTCGCTCGGCCTTGGCGCTGCGCGACATCAGCTCCGCGAGCGCGACCATCGGCGGTTTGCCCTCGTGGACGATCCCGACGACCGTCTCGGTGATCGGCATGTCGACGCCGTGCCGGTGCGCCAGATCCAGCACCGACTGGCAGGACTTGACGCCCTCGGCGGTCTGCCTGGTGACGGCGATGGTCTCCTGGAGCGTCATGCCGCGGCCGAGGTTGGTGCCGAAGGTGTGGTTGCGCGACAGCGGGGACGAACAGGTCGCCACCAGGTCGCCGAGGCCGGCGAGTCCGGAGAAGGTCAGCGGATCGGCCCCCATGGCCAGACCCAGCCGGGTGGTCTCGGCGAGGCCGCGGGTGATGAGCGAGCCCTTGGCGTTGTCGCCGAGGCCCATGCCGTCGGCGATGCCGACGGCGAGACCGATGACGTTCTTGACCGCGCCGCCCAGCTCGCAGCCGACCACGTCGGTGTTGGTGTACGGGCGGAAGTACGGGGTGTGGCAGGCGGCCTGGAGACGCCGGGCGACGGATTCGTCCCGGCAGGCGACGACGGCGGCGGCGGGCCGGCGCTCGGCGATCTCCTTGGCGAGGTTGGGGCCCGTGATGACCGCGATCCGGTCCGCGGAGACCTTGGTGACGCTCCCGATGACCTCGCTCATCCGCTCGGCGGTGCCGAGTTCGACGCCCTTCATCAGCGAGACGAGGACGGTGTCGGACTCCAGGTGCGGCGCCCAGTCGGCGAGGTTGGCGCGCAGTGTCTGCGAGGGCACGACCAGGAAGGCGAATTCGGCGCCGCGCAGGGCCTCGACGGGGTCCGTGGTGGCCCGGACGGTCGCGGGGAGTTCGATTCCCGGCAGGTAGTCGGGGTTGGTACGGGTGGTGTTGATCGCCTCCGCGACCTCGGCGCGGCGCCCCCAGAGGGTGACGTCACAGCCGGCGTCGGCGAGGATCATGCCGAAGGCCGTACCCCACGAGCCGGTTCCGAAGACAGCGGCTTTCACGGGGTGGGTCACTGGGGTCCCTTTCCTTCGGCTGCCCTGCGGCTCTGTGCCGCGCGGGCCTTGCGGTGATCGTAGGGCTCGGCCGGGGCCTTCTCGCCGCGTACCTCCTCCAGCTGCGCGGTGACCGCGGCCATGATGGTGTCGGTCACCGCGCGCAGCACCTCGGCCGTCGGTTCCCGGTCGTGGAACCGCGAGAGGTCGACGGGCGGTCCGGCCTGTACGCGCAGGGTCTTGCGGGGGAACAGCCGGAGCTTCTTCTCCTCGGCGTACGGCGGCATCGCGTCGTTGGCGCCCCACTGGGCTACGGGGACGACCGGGGCCTTGGTCAGCAGCGCGACGCGGGCGATGCCGGTCTTGCCCGCCATCGGCCATATACCGGGATCGCGGGTCAGCGTGCCCTCGGGGTAGAAGGCGACGCACTCGCCACGCTCGATGGCGGCGACGGCGGCGCGGAAGGCGTCCTTCGCGTTGGTGGTCTCGCGGTAGACCGGGATCTGTCCGGTGCCGCGCAGCATCATCCCGATGAAGGGTGTCCTGAAGAGACCGGCCTTCGCGAGGAACCGGGGCACCCGGCCGCTGTTGTACTGGAAATGCCCGTAGGAGAGCGGGTCCAGATACGAGTTGTGGTTGACCGCGGTGATGAATCCGCCCTCGGCCGGAATGTGCGCCATTCCCCGCCAGTCCCGCTTGAACAGAACCACCAGTGGCGGTTTCGCGATGACCGCGGCCAGGCGGTACCAGAAGCCGATTCTGCGGCGGGACACTCGGACACCTTCCTCCGGGACGACTGGGACGACATCGCCGGGACCGGTCCGCTGCCCGGCCACCGACGGTCAAGTCTCTCCCCAGCCCCCGGCTCTGTCGAGAACACCGTACGCCCCGCATTCCCGGCCGGTCCTCCGGGTTGTCGCGTCCGGCGGGTGAGAATGTGACGCGACGCGTACGAAGCGTACGAAGGGAAGATCGCCACGAACACCGACACGCACACCGACCCGAGCGGCCACTGGTCCCTGGTGGTTCCGCTGAAGCCCCTCGCGCGGGCCAAGAGCCGCCTGGGGCGGGCCGTGGGCGACGCGCTGCGGCCGGGGCTCGCGCTGGCGTTCGCGCAGGACACCGTGGGCGCGGCGCTGTCCTGCCCGGCCGTACGGGATGTGGTGGTCGTCACGGACGACGCGGCGGCCGGTGCCGCGCTCTCGGCGCTGGGGGCGCGGATCGTGGCGGACGGACCGGCCGGAGGACTCAACGCCGCGCTCACGCACGGTGGGCGGGCGGCGCGGGCCGCCTGGCCGGGCGCGCCGGTTGCCGCGCTCAACGCGGATCTGCCCGCGCTGCGTCCCGGGGAATTGGCACGGGTCCTCGATTTTTCCGTGCGATTTCCCCGAACATTTGTCACCGATGCCGCGGGAATCGGTACGACATTTCTGTCCGCCGCCGCGGGCGTGGAATTGTGCCCGGCTTTCGGCGGGCCTTCCAGGGCCCGGCATCTGTCGTCCGGAGCCGTGGAGAACACGCTTCCCGGTCTCGATTCGGTACGCCAGGACGTGGACACCGGCGACGATCTGCGGGCCGCGCTGGTCCTGGGCGTGGGCCCGCACACGGCGGACCGCTGGGCCGCGAGGACGCGTGCCGTGGACCGATAGGATTCCGGCCATGCAGGCGACCGCGTACACGTACGACTCCGACACCCGCACCGGCAGTGTGCTGCTCGACGACGGCACCCCGGTGGACTTCGACGCCCCGGCCTTCGACGCGGGCGGTCTGCGGCTGTTGCGGCCGGGACAGCGGGTACGGATCGAGGTCACCGGCGACGGGGCGGCCCGCCGGATCACCCTGGTGACGCTCCAGACCTTCTGAACCTCCTGAACTTCCCGGTCCTTCCGGTCTTCCCGCTCCTTCCGGCTCTCCTGGTCCTTCCCGGCTCTCCGGGCGGTGTGACACCGCCGGCCCGGCCCCGGACAGCCCGCGGGCCGGGCTCCCCGAGGGGAACCCGGCCCGGCGCGTATGAGTAACCCCGCGGCGCTCACTTCTTCCGTGCAGTGGCCTTCTTGGCCGTGGTCGTGCGCGCCGTGGTCTTCTTCGCGGGCGCCTTCTTCGCCGTCGCCTTCGTGGCGGGCGCGGTCTTCGCCGCGACCGTCTTCTTCGCCGCCGTCTTCGCCGGAGCGGTCTTCTTCGCGGCGGCTGTGGTCTTCTTGGCCGGCGCGCCGGTCTTCTTGGCCGCCGTCTTCCTGGCCGTGGTCGCCGTGGTCTTCTTCGCGGGCGTGGCGGCCTTCTTCGCCGCCGCCGCCGCCGTGGTCTTGCGCGCGGTGGCCTTCTTCGCGGTCGCCTTCTTCGCCGCCGCCTTGGCCGTCGTACGGGTGGAAGACCCGCCCGACAGGCTGCCCTTGGGCGCCTTCTTCACCGCCACGTCGTTCTTGGGGAGCTTCTTCGAGCCGCTCACCAGGTCCTTGAACCCCTGTCCCGCGCGGAAGCGGGGCACCGAGGTCTTCTTGACCCGTACCCGCTCACCCGTCTGCGGGTTGCGGGCGTACCGGGCCGGACGGTCGACCTTCTCGAACGAGCCGAAGCCGGTGACCGAAACCCGGTCCCCCGCGACAACTGCACGGACGATGGCGTCGAGTACCGCGTCGACAGCGTCCGCTGCCTGCTGGCGGCCGCCGACCTTGTCGGCAATCGCTTCTACGAGCTGCGCCTTGTTCACGTCTTCCCCTTCGGAGACATTGCCAGAACGAAAGTGTTCAAGCTTTTTCGCACGTTAGGCAGATATATACCGCAAATCAAACACGAAACGGGCTAATCACCCTAGTGCCGCAACGAAGTCGACCGATGCGGAGTTCCGCCCAGTCAGTCACCCTCGGGGAATCGGCCCTCATCGAGGTCCTTCATCAACCGGTCCAGGCGCCTTGCCGCGCCAGAGAGATCGTGTTTGGCCGCCGCCGTGATGATCAGCAGCTTCCGGGACAGCGCCATCCTTACGCCCTCCGGGACTTGCAGTGCGCGCACTCTTGTGTGCGCTTCCTTCAATTGGTCGGCGACTGCCCCGTAGAGCTTGAGTTGGCTGTCGCGTTCCATGCACCGATTGTGCCATCTGGGGCGAGTTGTCGCCCGACGGGGTCTCAACAAGCGACTGCGCCCCCTACCAGATGGCAGAGGGCGCAGTCCTGTAAACGCTCTACTCAGGCGTTAATTGTACGTGGCTTGTGGCTGGGCCTCGCCGCCTCGTAGGCCGCGATGTCCGGCTCGTTCTGCAGCGTGAGGCTGATGTCGTCGAGCCCGTTCAGCAGCCGCCAGCGGGCGTTCTCGTCGAGTTCGAAGTCGGCGGTGATGCCCTCGGCACGGACCTGGCGGCCCTCCAGGTCCACGGTGATCTCGGCGGTGGGATCGGCCTCGGTCAGGGCCCAGAGCGCGTCGACGACCTGCTGGTCGAGCACCACCGTGAGCAGGCCGTTCTTCAGCGAGTTGCCCCGGAAGATGTCGGCGAACCGGGAGGAGACGACCGCCTTGAAGCCGAAGTTCTGGAGGGCCCACACGGCGTGCTCACGGGACGAACCGGTGCCGAAGTCGGGGCCCGCCACCAGGACCGTCGCGCCCTGGTGGGCGGGGCGGTTGAGGACGAAGTCGGCGTCCTTGCGCCAGGCCTCGAAGAGCCCGTCCTCGAAGCCGTCGCGGGTGACCTTCTTCAGCCAGTGCGCGGGGATGATCTGGTCGGTGTCGACGTTGCTGCGGCGCAGCGGGACGGCCCGGCCGGTGTGCGTGGTGAATGCTTCCATGGTTCTCAGACTCCCGCGGGGGTACGGACGTCGGACAGGTCGGCGGGCGCGGCCAGATGGCCCAGCACCGCGGTGGCCGCGGCGACCTGCGGCGAGACCAGGTGGGTCCGGCCGCCCTTGCCCTGCCGGCCCTCGAAGTTGCGGTTCGAGGTGGAGGCGGAGCGCTCGCCGGGGGCGAGCTGGTCGGGGTTCATGCCGAGACACATCGAGCAGCCCGCGTGGCGCCATTCGGCCCCGGCGGCGGTGAAGACCTTGTCCAGGCCCTCCTCGACGGCCTGGAGCGCGACCCGCACCGAACCGGGGACGACCAGCATCCGTACACCGTCGGCGACTTTGCGGCCGTCCAGGATGGCCGCGGCGTTGCGCAGGTCCTCGATGCGGCCGTTGGTGCAGGAGCCCACGAAGACGGTGTCGACCCGGATGTCGCGCAGCGGCTGCCCGGCGGTCAACCCCATGTACTCCAGGGCCTTTTCGGCGGCGAAGCGCTCCGAGGCGTCCTCGTACGAGGACGGGTCGGGGACGTTCGCGGAGAGCGGGGCTCCCTGGCCGGGGTTGGTGCCCCAGGTGACGAACGGGGCCAGCTCCTCGGCCTTGATGAAGACCTCGGCGTCGAAGACGGCGTCGTCGTCGGTGCGCAGCGTCTCCCAGTAGGCGACCGCCGCGTCCCAGTCGGCGCCCTCGGGGGCGTGGTCGCGGCCCTTGAGGTAGTCGAACGTGGTGCGGTCGGGGGCGATCATGCCCGCGCGCGCACCGGCCTCGATCGACATGTTGCAGATGGTCATCCGGGCTTCCATCGACAGCTTCTCGATGGCCGAGCCGCGGTACTCCAGGATGTATCCCTGGCCGCCGCCGGTACCGATCTTCGTGATGACGGCGAGGATCAGGTCCTTCGCGGTGACGTCCGCGGGCAGTTCGCCGTCGACCGTGATGGCCATGGTCTTCGGGCGGGCCATCGGCAGCGTCTGGGTGGCCAGGACGTGCTCGACCTGGCTGGTGCCGATGCCGAACGCCAGCGCGCCGAAGGCGCCGTGCGTGGAGGTGTGGGAGTCGCCGCAGACCACGGTGGTGCCGGGCTGGGTCAGTCCCAGCTGCGGGCCCACCACGTGTACGACACCCTGCTCGACATCGCCCAGCGGGTGCAGCCGGACGCCGAAGTCCGCGCAGTTCTTGCGCAGGGTCTCCAACTGGACGCGGGAGACCGGGTCGGCGATCGGCTTGTCGATGTCGAGGGTCGGGGTGTTGTGGTCCTCGGTCGCGATGGTGAGATCGAGGCGCCGCACCGGCCTGCCCGCCTGACGCAGACCGTCGAAGGCCTGCGGGCTGGTCACCTCGTGCAGCAGGTGCAGATCGATGAAGAGAAGGTCGGGCTCGCCCTCCGCGCGCCGGACGACGTGGTCGTCCCAGACCTTTTCCGCGAGTGTCCTACCCATCGCTTTCCCTCCGGCCGGCTTCTTCGCCGGCCCAACTAGAGATTCGGTGCGCCGCCGTACGGCCCCGTACGGGCCGGTGGCTGCGGGCCGTTGTGCGGCCGCCCGTACAGGTTGGCAACTTCCCGGGAAAATTGAACTTGCGTTTCACAGAGTGAGACGCGAGTATCGTTGCATGGACAACTCTAGCGGCGTCGGCGTTCTCGACAAGGCGGCTCTGGTATTGAGCGCTCTGGAGTCCGGTCCGGCCACCCTCGCCGGGCTGGTCGCGGCGACCGGGCTCGCACGACCCACGGCCCATCGGCTGGCCGTGGCACTGGAACACCACCGGATGGTGGCGAGGGACATGCAGGGCCGGTTCATTCTCGGCCCCAGGCTGTCGGAGCTCGCGGCGGCGGCCGGCGAGGACCGGCTGCTGGCGACGGCGGGCCCCGTGCTCACGCATCTGCGCGACATCACCGGCGAGAGCGCCCAGCTCTATCGCCGCCAGGGTGACATGCGGATCTGTGTGGCCGCCGCCGAACGTCTCTCCGGTCTCCGGGACACCGTGCCGGTCGGCTCGACCCTCACCATGAAGGCCGGTTCCTCGGCCCAGATCCTGATGGCCTGGGAGGAGCCGGAGCGGCTGCACCGGGGCCTCCAGGGCGCCCGGTTCACGGCGACGGCGCTCTCGGGCGTACGCCGCAGGGGCTGGGCCCAGTCGATCGGCGAGCGGGAACCGGGCGTCGCCTCGGTGTCCGCTCCGGTGCGGGGCCCCTCGAACCGGGTGGTGGCGGCGGTCTCCGTCTCGGGGCCGATCGAGCGGCTGACCCGTCACCCGGGCCGGATGCACGCCCAGGCGATCATCGACTCGGCCGCGCGGCTGAGCGAGGCACTGCGCCGCACCGGCTGACCCGTACGCGCTTCCCCTGACACGTACGCGCTCCTCCCTCCGTCATCCCGGAGGGCCGCCCCAATGTCGTGGCGGCCCCCTCCCACCAGCCCGCGACGGCGCCCGGCCCCGGCCGACGAAAGCACCCCGGATGTGCGAACTCCCCGCGCACAGAAGCGAAAAAGCCCCTCACCGAAGTGAAGGGCCTCTTACGTGTGGTACCCCCGACCGGATTCGAACCGGCGCTACTGCCGTGAGAGGGCAGCGTGCTAGGCCGCTACACAACGGGGGCGTGTACTACATCTTGCGCTGGGCTACCAGGACTCGAACCTAGAATAACGGTACCAGAAACCGTTGTGTTGCCAATTACACCATAGCCCATGGTCGTACAAGTACCCCCGACCGGATTCGAACCGGCGCTACTGCCGTGAGAGGGCAGCGTGCTAGGCCGCTACACAACGGGGGCCCTAGCGATCCTGCATCATGATCAAAGGGTGCGACCCAGGTGATCACGCGGAAAGGATCTGTACCCCCGACCGGATTCGAACCGGCGCTACTGCCGTGAGAGGGCAGCGTGCTAGGCCGCTACACAACGGGGGCGTGTACTACATCTTGCGCTGGGCTACCAGGACTCGAACCTAGACTAAGGGAACCAGAAACCCTCGTGCTGCCAATTACACCATAGCCCACCAAAACTCAAACCCTGGAGGGTTCTCGTCCGGCTTGCGCTTCCCGGCCGGATCTTTCGGCCCGCCCGGGCGGCGCAGGAAGAACATTACCCGAAGGTGTCCGGCGCTCCAAAACGGGTATGACCCGCCAGCAGGCCGGGGAGCTGGTCCAGGCCCGTGATACGGGCCAGTTCGGGCCGTCCGCCGAGCCGTCCGCGGTCCAGCCAGATCCCGGTGAGTCCGGCGGCCACGGCGCCGCCCGCGTCGATGTCCGGCTCGTTCCCCACGTACACGACCTCGTGCGGATCGAGCGCCAGCGCCTCGCAGGCCGCGTGGAAGGCACCGGCCTCAGGCTTGGACAGGCCCAGTTCGGCCGCGCACAGCACCGTCTCGAACCGGTCCCGCACCCCGAGCACACTGAGCTTGCGCTCCTGGTGGTGGAGCGACGAATTCGACAGAACCGCGTGCCGGAAACCGTCCGCCAGCGCGTCGAGCACCGGGACGGCGTCCGGGAAGAGCGCCCAGGCCGACTCGAAGTGCCCGACATGGCGCGCGAACCAGTCGTCGGCCTCGTCGTCGGTGAGCGGCCGCCCGAGGAAGTCCCGCGCCCGGTCCCGGCGCTGCCCGAGCCAGTCCGTCTCCCTCGCGGCGAACCGCTCCCACTGCCGTCTGGTGATCATCTCCCAGGCCGCGGCGGCCTCCTGGACCGAACCGTAACCATCGGGCAGTCCCTCGGCCTCGATGTGCCGGCTCAGCCCGGTGGCGGCGGCCGAGGTGTAGTCGAAGAGCGTGTCGTCGACGTCCCAGAGGACGGCACGGATAACCATGCCCACGAATCTACCCTTCGTGGGCATAGCCCTCCCAGGGTGTCCGACGCTGTCCGACGCCCCCTGTCCCACACGCCGTCGCCGTCATGGGCACGGGGCGTCGTCGCCGCTGCTGGTCCCCTCCATGGCGACGGCGGCGACGGAGGGGACCGGTCATCCGGCGGGTGTCAGCGCAAGCGCGTGGGTCCGGAGCTGCTGGAAGACGGTGATCA
Organism: Streptomyces sp. AM 4-1-1; assembly: GCF_029167625.1. Classification (NCBI taxonomy): domain Bacteria; kingdom Bacillati; phylum Actinomycetota; class Actinomycetes; order Kitasatosporales; family Streptomycetaceae; genus Streptomyces; species Streptomyces sp. AM 4-1-1. The sequence goes on along the minus strand of NZ_CP119145.1, from coordinate 5,559,490 downwards.
GGCCGTCGATGGCCTCCTCCTCGAACAGGTCCCCCGGCCCTCCGGAGGCACGGTCGGTGAAGGGCCCCTCGTAGAGGTCACCGATCTCCACGTTCCCCCTCTTCGCCACCACCTGAATGATGAGATCGACGAAATCCAGCTGCGCGGCACTCAGCCGCCTCGCGGCGATGAACTCCGCGAACGCCCCCCGGGCCGCGTCCCGGTCGATCCCGCAGACCGAGCGCACGAACACTCCCAGGCCACCGGCGGCCGCCCGGACCTCGTCGAGATCGTCCGGGGACGCCACCGCCTCGGCCAGGAAGTCCTCCTCCAGGGCGGCGAGGTCCTCCTGAGTGATCTGCTCGTTGTGCCGCAGCTTGCGAACGGCCGGCTGGTCCTCGTGCCGCAGGAGGTGGACACGGGCCTTCTGCCGGAAGCGCTGCTCGTCGGTGCCGACCGGGACGCCCCGGATCTCCGCCTCGGTCATCTCGCCCAGCTCGTCCTCGAAGTCCGTGAAGACGACCTTCCGCTTGGCCTTGTCGTCCGTGAGCCTCACCAGGACGCGCAGTGCGCGGCGCATCTGTTCCAGCATCGGCAGGGTGGCGTCCTGCCACCAGTCGTCGCCGGAGACGGCCTCCAGCAGGGCCGCCTGAGCGGCGACCGCCGGGATGTTCGTCTTGCCGAGCAGGTCGCCCGCGATCTCCTGGACCCCGCCCCGCAGCTTCGCGTACTCCCTGCCGCCTTCGAGCGCGGCGAGCTGAAGGCCGTACGCCATCAGGTCGAAGCGCTTGGCCTCCTCGCCGTTCTCCTTCTCGTCGGGGTGGAACTCGCTCGGCAGCGCAAGCAGATGTCCGCGGATCGCCGCGTCCGCGTCATCGTCGATCCGGTGCCAGTTGGCGAAGTCGGCGTAGAGACCGGCCTCCCGGCGATGCGGGCGGACCAGGAAGTTGTCCCGGTTCATGCCGGCCACCGTCCGGTGGAGGCGGTGCGCCGTGGACCAGCGCACTTCCGCCTCGGTGCCGGCCGCGTCCGCTCCCCCGTCGCGGGCCGGGTCCGGCTGCTCGCGCCGGTCGAGCGCGCGTACGAGGTCGAGTTGGCGCCGGAGCAGCCTCTCGCTCAGGGAGACGGCCCGGCGGCCTTCGACGGGCGCGAGGCCGCTGTTGAAGAAGTCGATGTTCCCGCAGAAGTCGAAGACCCGGAAGTTCCGCTTGGCGTGCGCGGGGTTGGTGTCGTCCGGCCCGTAGAGCCGCGGGCGAAGACGGGTGCCGCGGCCGATCATCTGCCAGAACTTGGTCTTGGAGAACACCGGCTTGGCGAAGACGAGGTTGACCACTTCGGGTACGTCGACGCCGGTGTCGAGCATGTCGACGGAGATGGCTATGTCCGGCCGGTCCGCCGGGTCGGAGAACTTCTCGATCAGGGACTGGGCGTAGGTCTCCTTGTACGTGATGACCCGGGCCGTGTGCCCCGCGCCCCGCGGGTAGTTCGCGTTGAACCGCTCCTCGATGAAGCGGGCGTGGTCGTTGTTCTTGGCGAAGACGATCGTCTTGCCGATCCGGTCACCGCCCTCGACCCGATCGCCGTGTGTCATCAGGACTTGCAGCATCTTGTCCACGGTGTCCGCGTTGAACAGGAACTTGTTCATCTCGTGGCGGCTGACCGCGTCGGGGACGTCACCGTCCTCGGACCACTCCTTGGCGTCCCACTCGGCCTTCTCCTCCTCGGAGAGGTCGTCGTAGCGGATGCCGCGTTCCATGAACCGCAACGGCACCTTGACCGGCTTCGCCGGCACCAGGTAACCGTCCTCCACCGCCTCGTCCAGCCCGTACGAGTCGGTGGGCACACCGTCCTCCAGCTGGAAGAGCCGGTAGGTGTTGCGGTCGATCTCGTCCTTGGGCGTGGCGGTGAGACCGAGGAGCAGCGAGTCGAAGTACCGGAAGATCTCGGCGTACTTGTCGTAGACCGACCGGTGCGCCTCGTCGATGACGATCAGGTCGAAGTAGCCGGGGCCGAAGCGGCGGCGTCCGGTCGCGTCGGTGGCGTCGATCTGCCGCATCATCGTCTGGTACGTGGAGACGAAGACGTGCGCGGAGGCTTCCTTGTCGTCGAGGAGGCTGGCCACCGGAGTGTTCGGAAGGTGCTCCTTGAACGCCTTGACCGTCTGGTTGACGAGTGCCTGGCGGTCGGCGAGGAAGAGTACGCGCTGGGCCCAGCCGGCCTTCTTGAGCTGGTCGACGAGCGCCACGGTGGTGCGGGTCTTGCCGGTGCCGGTCGCCATGACGAGCAGGGCCTGGCGCTGCTTGTCCCGCTCGAAGGCGTCGCCGACCCGGCGGACGGCCCGGAGCTGGTAGGGGCGTCCGGCGATCTTCTCGTTGACCGGGGTCGTGGAGAGGGACTTGCGGCCGGCGCGCTGCATGATGCGCCAGCGCAGCTGGTCCTGGGTGAGGAAGCCCTGGACCGTGCGCGGGGGGTGGCCCAGGCCGTCGTCCCAGAGGTACGTCTCGTAACCGTTGGTGTAGAAGATCACCGGACGGTGGCCGTCGAACCGCGCGGCGAGCGCGTCGGCGTAGAGCCTCGCCTGCTGCTGGCCCTCACGGGCGTCCCGCCGGGTCCGTTTGGCCTCGACGACGGCGAGGGGCCTGCCGTCGTCGCCCCACAGCACGTAGTCGACGTATCCCTTGCCCGTCTTGGTGGGCATGCCCGTGACCGGGTACTCGGTGTCGGTTCCGGGTCGCAGGCCGTCCCAGCCGGCTTCCTTGAGCAGGAGATCGACGAAGGCGTCGCGGGTGGCCGCCTCGTCGTAGTCGTGGGTGTCGCGGACGGCCTGGTTGACGGTCTTGGCGGCGGCGATCCGGGCGCGCAGTTCGGCGATCTGCCGGGCCTGGTCCTCGTTGCGCTCGCGTTCGGCGGCCAGTTCCTCGGCCTGCTGCTTGTAGCGGCGTCTGTCGGCTTCCTCCTCCGCCTTGAGCTCGGCCTGTTTCCTGAGGCGTGCCTCGGGCGAGAGCGGGCGCGGGATGACGCCTGTGTCGAAGTCCATGCCCGCGGCGGGAAGGTCCTGGACCTGCCGGGCGTAGGTACGGGCGAACCAGTAGAGCGAGTGGAACAGCTCGCGGACGCTGACCACCGCCATCTGCGGGGTGGCGGGCGCGGGCTTGTGCACGGCGTGGTTGCCCTGGCGCCGGATGATGTCCATCTTGGCGTTCACGGCCGGGCCGACGAGCGTCCGGAAGGTCGGCTCGTGCAGCATGGCCGCGAGGTCCGTCTTGTGCGGGGCCCTGAGGGACGGGTCCTTGTCGTACATCCAGTGGGCGGCCTGCTCCAGGACGCGGCGCGCGTAGAAACAGGCGGCGCGGGGATCGGCGTACACAAGCCGCTCGGCGTGTGCGGCCTCGGCGTGGAGAGCGGGCCACTCGGCCCTCAGGAAGGCGAAGTTGCCCGGCGGCCGGCCGACGGCCGACGCCGTCCTCCCGCCTCGCCGCTCCTCGGCCCCCTGGTTGTTCCGGTCATCCGGCACGCCCTGCTTGTCGCTGCCCATGGCGGTACGGCGCTCCTCTCCCCTGTGGTGCGTAACGCGGTGTGCTGACGGCGCACGGGCCGTCGTTCCTTCGGTCTATGCGGCTTCCCGGTCCCACAGCCGGCCGGAGAAGGCGCGGTGCCGGAGGGAGGCGAAGAGCTCGTCGAGGGCGGCGAGTTGGGCCCGGTGGGTCACCTTGCACGCCTCGATGGCTTCGATCCGCCGGGCGAATTCCTCCTGGAGGCCGATCGGCGGAATCTCGCACTCGAACTCCAGGAGTTTGGCCTTGGAGATGTTCAGCATGGAGGCGGCGCTTCCCGACGCCAGCTCCTGAAGCCTTCTGCGCTTGGGGGGGAAGGTGAGCAGGCCGTGGAGGTACACCTTGTTCACCGGAGCGCCGTCGGCGACGACCAGCCGGAAGACGAGGTCGGGCATCAGCAACCGCTCGGGGGTCGAGCGGACGTAGGCGCACGCGGCGACCAGGTCCGGCGTGTTCTTCCGGCTGAGGAGCAGGTCCCCCGCCGCCACCTCGTGCCGGGTGTCCGGGACGGACCCGCTCGGCAGCGCCTTGTTCTCGCCGGGGACGAACACACAGCGCGTGACGGCGCCCAGCTTCAGGACGCCCCACTCCCCCGGGCCGGCCGGACGGTCCAGGCACTTCGGGCTCTTCCCGCTGTCGACGCGGAGCAGGAACTCCTTCATCTTCGAACGGTCCCAGCCCCGGGGGTTCGCCAGGGGGTCGCCGAACATGTCGAGGAAGACCGACCGGGCGAGGTCGTCGAGCAGTGCGATCGCCTCTCGCCGCCCGGTCCGGAGAGCGTCGACCCGGTCCAGGACAGCGGCGACGCGGCGCTGTTCGGCGAGCGGGGGGAGCGGCACCTCGATCTCGCGCAACGTCTTCACGGAGAGGTGTTTCACCGTGGCGTACGGGGTCGCGTCCTCGATCTCCTTGAGGACCGCGGGCAGGAATCCGACCAGGTACCCCGTGTCGAGCAGGTCGGACGTGTTGACGATCTTGCACACCCGCTGGTTCAGCAGGGCCTTGCCGCCGCGCCAGGGCGCCAGGGAGAACTCCCCGTCCATCCCGATGAGCTGGTCACCGTCGCAGACGATGAAGTCGGGGTCGTAGTCGCCGCTGTAGAACGTGGACGAACGGCCGCTCTTGACATCGCGGATGCGCACGACGGGAAGCCCGTCGCCGTCCGTGTTGAAGAAACTGGACTTGAAGGCGAACCCGGACAGGAATGACACATGGTCGCCGAGTCGCACCACCGCGGGAGGGTTCACCGCAGCATCCCCCTCAGCTCGGCCGTCCCCTGGGCGATCTCCGTGTCCAGCCGCTCCAGGTCGGCGAGGATCTCCAGCGGTGCCCGGGCCGTGATCTCCTTGTGGACGGACTCCTTGTAGCGGTTGATGCTCAGGGCGTAGTCCTTGGCCTCGATGTCGGCCCTGGGAACGCAGAAACTCTGCTCGGTGCGGGCACGGACACGCTCCGTGCCGTCGCGCTCGAACCAGCGGGCGAGGACGTCGGGGAGGTTGTTCCTGACCCGCTCCTCCTCCGTCAGCGGGTCGCCCACCGGGCGTACGCCCAGGCGGTCCTCCGTCAGGAGCGGGACGCGCTTGTCGTCGAGGCTCTGGCCGTCCGCCTGGACGTCGTAGAACCAGACGTGGTCCGTACCGCCGCTGTCGGTCCGGGTGAAGAAGAGAATCGCGGTCGAGACCCCGGCGTACGGCTTGAACACGCCGCTGGGGAGTTTGACGACCGCGTCGAGCTTCTGGTCCTCGACCAGCATGCGGCGCATCTCCCGGTGGGCCTTCGACGCGCCGAACAGCACACCGTCGGGCACGATGACCGCCGCTCTGCCACCGGGCTTGAGGAGCCGGAGGAAGAGAGCCAGGAACAGCAGCTCCGTCTTCCTCGTCCGCACGACACGAAGCAGGTCCGCGGCCGTGGACTCGTAGTCCAGGCTGCCCGCGAACGGCGGGTTCGCGAGGATCAGGGAGTACTTCTCCGCGTCGTCGCTCGCGGACTCGGCGAGCGAGTCACGGTGCCGGATGTCCGGGTTCTCGACGCCGTGCAGCAGCATGTTCATGGACCCGATGCGCAGCATCGTGGAATCGAAGTCGAAGCCGTGGAACATCGACTCGTTGAAGTGCCTGACCTGCTCCGCGCCGAGCAGTGCCTCTCCGTGCTCACGCTTGACGTACGAAGCGGTCTGCACCAGGAAGCCCGCGGTGCCGCACGCCGGGTCACAGACCTCGTCGCCCGGTCGGGGCTGTGTCATCTCGACCATCAGGTCGATGATGTGGCGGGGGGTGCGGAACTGGCCGTTCTGGCCGGCCGAGGCGATCTTGGCGAGCAGGTATTCGTAGATGTCGCCCTTGGTGTCACTGGACCCCATGGAGATGTCGTCCAGCAGGTCGACGACCTTCGCGAGGAGGTTGGGACTCGGGATCGTGAACCGGGCGTCCCGCATGTGGTGCGCGTACGTCGAATCGTCGCCGCCCATGCGTCGCAGATACGGGAAGACGCCCTCCGAGACGATCCGGAACATGATCTCCGGGTCTTTGACCTTGAAGTTCTTCCAGCGCAGATCCTGCTGGCCGTCGGTGAAGAACGGGTCGGGGTCGGGCTTCTTCGTGTGCGTCGCCCTGTTGTCCTTGCGCGTCTGGAGCTCGTCCAGCCGCTTGACGAAGAGCAGCGATGTGATCTGCTCCATCACCTCCAGCGGATTGGAGATGCCCCCCGACCAGAACGCGTCCCAGACACGTCCCACCTTGCTCTTCAGCTCACCGGTAATCACCCGGTGAGCTTACTTCCGCCCTCTGACACTCCGGGTCCCGGCGGACCGCTTCCGGCCGCGGCGGACCGCTTCCGGCCGCGGCGGGTCACGACGTTCCGGGCCCGGCCGGCCGTGAGCACCGACGCCGTGAACGGCCGGAGGCCGGGACCCCGCTGGGGGACTCCCGGCCTCCGGCCTGTGTGCGTGCGGGCGTTACGCGGTCAGCTTGGCCAGGGCCGCGTCGACGCGGTTCAGGGTCTTCTCCCGGCCCAGGATCTCCAGGGACTCGAAGAGCGGCAGGCCGATCGTGCGGCCGGTGACGGCCACGCGGACCGGGGCCTGGGCCTTGCCGAGCTTCAGGCCGTGCTCCTCGCCCGCGGCGAGGATCGCGTTCTTCAGGGCGTCGGCGTTCCACTCGGCGTCGGCCAGCTTGGCGCGGGCCGTGACGAGAAGGGCGTCGGAGCCCTCCTTCATCGCCTTGGCCCAGGAGGTCTCGTCCGTCACGGGCTCGTCGAGGAAGAGGAAGTCGACGTTGGCCGTGATGTCCGAGAGGACGGTGACCCGGGTCTGCGCGTAGGGGGCGATCTCCGCGAACCGTTCCGCGTCGAAGGACTCCGGGGTCCAGGGGGCGTACGGGGCGCGGAGCCAGGGGCCGCACGCCTCGGTGAACGCCTTCACGTCGAGCCTGCGGATGTGCTCGGCGTTGATGTGCTCGCACTTCTTCAGGTCGAAGCGGGCCGGGTTGGCGTTGACGTCCTCGATGTCGAACGCCGCGACCAGTTCCTCGACCGTGAAGATGTCGCGGTCCTCGGCGATCGACCAGCCGAGCAGGGACAGGTAGTTGAGCAGGCCCTCGGGGAGGAAGCCGCGCTCGCGGTAGAGGTTGAGCGACGCCTGCGGGTCGCGCTTGGAGAGCTTCTTGTTGCCCTCGCCCATGACGTACGGCAGGTGGCCGAAGTGCGGGGTGGTGCCGTTGCCGACACCGATCTCGGCCAGCGCCTTGTACAGGGCGAGCTGGCGCGGGGTGGAGGAGAGCAGGTCCTCGCCGCGCAGGACGTGGGTGATCTCCATCAGCGCGTCGTCGACCGGGTTGACCAGCGTGTAGAGCGGGGCGCCGTTGGCCCGGACGATCCCGTAGTCCGGCACGTTCTCCGGCTGGAAGGTCAGCTCGCCGCGGACCAGGTCGGTGAAGGTGAGCGGGCCGTCGGGCATCCGGAAGCGGACGATGGACGTCCGGCCCTCGGCCTCGTACGCGCGGACCTGCTCGGCGGTGAGGGCGCGGCAGTGACCGTCGTACCCCGACGGCCTCCCCGCCGCGCGGGCGGCGTCGCGGCGGGCGTCCAGCTCCTCGGTGGTGCAGTAGCAGTGGTACGCGTGGCCGGCCGCGAGGAGCTTGTCCGCGACGTCCCGGTAGATGTCCATGCGCTGCGACTGGCGGTACGGGGCGTGCGGGCCGCCGGTCTCGGGGCCCTCGTCCCAGTCGAACCCGAGCCAGCGCATCGAGTCGAGCAGCTGGTCGTAGGACTCCTCGGAGTCACGGGCCGCGTCGGTGTCCTCGATGCGGAAGACCAGGGTGCCGCCGTTGTGCCGGGCGAAGGCCCAGTTGAAGAGGGCGGTGCGGACCAGGCCCACATGGGGGTTGCCGGTCGGGGAGGGACAGAAACGTACGCGGACGTTCGCGTCATTAACCACGCTTGATCACCTTGTTGGTGAGAGTGCCGATGCCTTCGATGGTGACGGCGACCTCGTCGCCGACATGCAGGGGTCCGACCCCCGCGGGCGTGCCGGTGAGGATCACGTCGCCCGGGAGCAGTGTCATGGCCTCCGTGATGTGGACGACCAGATCCTCGATGGAGCGGAGCATGTCGCTCGTACGGCCCAGTTGGCGTTGCTCGCCGTTGACCGTGGCCTGGACGGCGAGGTCGCTGGGGTCGAGGTCGGTCTCCACCCAGGGGCCGAGCGGGCAGGAGGTGTCGAACCCCTTGGCCCTGGCCCACTGCTTCTCACGCTTCTGGGCGTCGCGGGCGGTGACGTCGTTGGCGCAGGTGTAGCCGAAGATGACGTCCTTGACCCGCTCGCGCGGCACTTCGCGGCACATGCGGCCGATGACCACGGCCAGTTCGGCCTCGTGGTGCACTTCGTTCGAGAAGGAGGGGTACACGATGGCGTCGCCCGACCCGATGACCGAGGTGGTCGGTTTGAAGAAGGCGACCGGGACCTCGGGGATCTCGTTGCCGAGTTCGGCGGCGTGCTCCGCGTAGTTGCGGCCGATGGCCACGACCTTGTTGGGGAGCACGGGCGGCAGCAGCCGGACCTTGCTCAGCGCGACCTTGGTGCCGGAGAGCTCGAAGTCGGCGTACGGGATGCCCTTGATGATGTCGAGGACGAGACCACCGGGACCGGCGGCCGCGTCACCCTCGACCGCGCCGAAGGCGACATTGCCGTCGATGGAGAACCTGGCGATGCGCACGGGATGCTGTCGCCCCTCACTTCGTTGCTTGCCGGAAACTGAACCGTTCCAGGCTAACGCCCCGGCCACCTCGGCCGGATTCCGCGGCGGGGTGTCGGGGCGTTCGGGGACGCGGGGATCGGGGCTGTTCAGCGGTCTTCCGGGGCGTCCTCGGCCCGGGTGCGGGAAGCGCCGTCCCAGGTGTCAGACCGTGGCGGAGGGGGCTGCCGCGGCGGGGGCGTCCATCAGGACGGTGCGGCGGGGGTTCGCCGTCCGGGTGGGCAGTTCGACGGCGTGCTCCGGCCGCTCGGGCGTCCGGAGCGCTTCGGCGTCCTTGAGGTGCGCCAGCGTCGTGCGCCGCGGGTTGGCCGTGTTGCGGAACGTCATCGTCGTCTTCATCTGCGGTTCGGACCTCGTCGTTGTGGGCAGTCCCCGAGGGGGCCGCTTGTCGGATTCGCCATCCCTGTAAAGCGCCAGGCTAAACATCCAATTCCCCCAGCCGCCCGGGAAGGTGCGGCGATCATCATGTGAGTTTGCTCACCAAGTGAGTAGCAATTGCCCTATTTCGGACAGCTGATCCTGTCGGGCATACCTCTCACCAGTCACGAAATCATCCCATTCCTCTCCTGATCATGTCGACTGGGACACCTCGCACCACTGAGCGAATACCGCGCAATCGTCCGCTTTGCCCGTGAAGATTATCCACGGCTTGTCACACTTTCATCACAAGGCGTCACCCAGGTCACAGCCCGGTACATGGGCCTTGTTGGAGATCCGGCACTGTGCTGGAATTCCACGCACCGCCGCGGGTTCTCGACAGACCGGCGCGTAGGGGCGCAACGCAGCGCCGAGCCGAGTGGCGGCGGATAGGGGGAAGTACGCCGGTCACTCACGACCACCGCGGGGCGCGTCGAGCGCCCCAAGACGCCGACACCGTCCCGCCCGCCCAGGCGGAGGGACGCCTGGTCCAGAGGTTGCGACGCTAGTGCAGGGACGTTTCAAGAGGGATGGCGCTGGGTCTCCCCAGGCCCGCCAGGGCCGAGGGGAAGCTCCGGCGGAACAGGAGCCGCGCGGCGGGAACGACCGCGGTTCCTCGCCCCAGCACGCCCAGAATCCCGGACCGGCCCCGGCCGGTGACACCGGCGACCGCGCTCAGCGCCAGGGAGCCGCCACGAACAACGGCGGCGACCGCGCCCCGCAGTCCGGTCCGCAGCCCAGGACCGCCGCCGACCCGGCCGCGGCCGGCCGGTCCCGGGGCCCTGTGGACACCGGTTCGCGTCTCGCCCTGCGCAACTGGCGCATCAGCACCCGTCTGGTCTCCCTGCTCGCCCTCCCCGTGGTCGCGGCGACCACCCTGGGCGGTTTCCGCATCAACGAGTCCATGCAGGACATGCAGCAGCTGGAGCACATGCAGCTGCTCACCCGCATGACCAAGCAGGCGACCGCGCTCGCGCAGGCCCTCCAGGTCGAGCGTGACCAGTCGGCCGGTCCGCTGTCCAACGGCACCAAGGCCACCGACTACAAGGTCACCGCGCCCCGGAAGAAGACGGACGACGCGAAGAACGCCTTCTTCGAGGCGACCAACGAGATCGGCGACACCGACGGGGACGAGGCGCTGGAGGGCATCCACTCCAGCGTCAACCAGATCGCCACCCAGCTCGGCCAGATCCGCGACATCCGCAAGGACGCGTACGCGGGCAACCAGCCGAGCCTCCAGACCGTCGACGCGTACAGCCAGCTGATCACCTCGCTGCTCAGCCTGTCGCAGGACATGGCGCAGGCGACCAGCAACCCGGAGATGATCAAGCGGACCCGCGCCCTGGCGGCCTTCTCCTCCGCCAAGGAGTACGCGTCGATCCAGCGCGCGATCATCGCCGCCGCGCTGCCCGGCAGCCGTACCGGCGCGCCCCACCTCAACAAGAACGACCAGCAGTTCGGCCGCGCCGCGCTGCGCAAGGAGAGCCTGGCCCGCAACTCGTTCGCCGCGATCTACGAGAACACCGGGCACAGCGCCGACGAGCTGACCGCTCCGCTGGAGAACGGCAACCCCGAGATCAAGTCCGCCGACACCTACGCCAAGCGGGTGCTCGACACCACGAACGACCTGTCCGGGCCGCAGCGTACGTACCTCGACTGGTACGAGCAGAGCTCGACCAAGATCAAGACCATGGAGACCATCGAGGAGACGCTCCTCAGCGACATGGAGGCCAAGGCCCGGGAACTGCGCGAGGAGTCCCAGCGCGAGGCCATCATCAACGGTGCGCTGATCGTGCTGGTCCTCGGGGTCTCGCTGGTCGGCGCCTTCGTCGTCGCCCGGTCCATGATCCGCTCGCTGCGGCGCCTCCAGGACACCGCGACCCGGGTCGCCCAGGACCGGCTGCCCGAGCTCGTCAAGCAGCTCTCCGAGTCCGACCCGCAGGACGTCGACACCTCGGTCGAGTCCGTCGGTGTGCACTCCCGGGACGAGATCGGCCAGGTCGCCGCGGCCTTCGACGACGTGCACCGCGAGGCCGTCCGGCTCGCCGCCGAGCAGGCGCTGCTGCGAGGCAACGTCAACGCGATGTTCACCAACCTCTCGCGCCGCAGCCAGGGCCTGATCCAGCGCCAGCTCTCGCTCATCTCCGAACTGGAGTCCCGCGAGGCCGACCCGGACCAGCTGTCCTCGCTCTTCAAGCTCGACCACCTCGCGACCCGTATGCGCCGCAACGGCGAGAACCTCCTCGTCCTCGCGGGCGAGGAGCCCGGCCGCCGCTGGACCCGTCCGGTGCCGCTGGTCGACGTGCTCCGCGCCGCCGCCTCCGAGGTGGAACAGTACGAGCGCATCGAACTGGCCGCGGTGCCCGCCACCGAGGTCGCGGGCCGCGTCGTCAACGACCTCGTGCACCTGCTCGCCGAGCTGCTGGAGAACGCCACGTCGTTCTCCTCGCCGCAGACGAAGGTGCGGGTCACCGGTCACGCGCTGCCCGACGGGCGGGTGCTCGTCGAGATCCACGACACCGGTATCGGTCTCTCCCCCGAGGACCTGGCCGCGATCAACGAGCGACTGGCCTCGCCGCCCACCGTGGACGTCTCGGTCTCCCGCCGCATGGGTCTGTTCGTGGTCGGCCGGCTGTCGCTGCGCCACGGCATCCGCATCCAGCTGCGGCCGTCCGACTCCGGTGGTACGACCGCGCTGGTCATGCTCCCCGTCGATGTCGCGCAGGGCGGCAAGCAGCCGCCCTCGAAGCAGGGCCTCGGACAGCAGCAGGGCGGCGCCCCCGGCGGTCTGCTCGCCGGCGGTCCGGCCACGGGAGCGGGCAACGGCTCGCGTCCCGGCCTCGGTGGCGGCCCGGCCGCTCCGGGCGGACGGCTCCCCGCGGGCGGCGGCGCGCAGCGCGGGCAGGTCGGCGCGGGCTCCGGTCCGCGAGCCGCGCTCCCGGCGCGCGACGGCGGCCCCCGCAGGCCCCAGCAGGATTCCGGTGTGCCCGACGCCCCGCGTCCGGAGCGCCCGGAACCGCCGCGTCAGGGCGGCGGTCTCGCCGGTGCCTTCGGCGGCGGCGCCCGGCTCGGTGCCCGTGGTGGTCAGGGCCGGGGCGACGGCTCCGGCCGTACGGACTCGGGTCAGCCCGGTCTGTTCGGCCAGCGCCCGCAGATCCAGCAGAACCGGCCGCCGCAGCAGGCCCCGCAGCAGCAGGGACAGCACGGGCAGGGCGGCCAGGACGGCTTCCAGCAGACCGGTGACCCCGGCCACCGGCTGCCGCCCCCCGGCGGCCCGCGCGCCGAGCTGCCCGGCGGCAACCCGCAGCCGCAGCGCGCGCAGGCCCCCGGCTGGGGCGCCCAGGAGCAGCCGGGCGCTCCCCGGCGCGCACCGCTCGACGACGCGCCGCGTGGTCACGACGAGCACGGGTCCACCGGCCAGTTCGACCGGCCGATGAACCCGCTGAACTCCCGTGGGCCGGTGGACGACCGCCAGAACCCCGCCGCCACGGCGGAGTTCGCCCGTCCCGACTTCTCCGCACCGCAGACCCAGCAGATCCCGCAGGTGCCGCAGGTCCAGCAGGGCCACCACGCCGCGCCGCAGCAGGACCCGGCCGGCACGGCGCAGTTCCCGCGCCTGGACTTCTCGGCGCAGCCGCAGGCTCCGCAGCAGGACCCCGCGAGCACCTCGCAGTTCGCCCGCCCGGACTTCGGGCACCAGCCCCCGCAGCACCAGGGACTGCCCGCACCGCGCCCGCACGGCCAGGGCCCCGAGGACCACCGGGCCCGCCAGGACCGTCTGCCCGTGCGCCCGGCCGACGAGTCGCAGCAGCTGCCCATCCCGGTGCGGCAGCCGCACCAGCAGGAGGAGCTGCCCCCGGCGGGTCCCGGCGACGGTCGTACACCGCTGTACGACACCCTGGAGACGAACTGGTTCCACGGACCGCACCAGGGCGTCCAGCCGCAGGCCGCCGAGCCGGAGCAGCAGGCTCCGGCCGCCCCCCAGTACTCTGCCGAGTCCTCCGCTCCCGCCGCGCCGCGGCGTCCGGCGGGCGACACCGGCAGTAGCAGTTCCTGGCGCGCCTCGCCGAACGACGAACTCGTACGGCAGGCGGAACGGGTCAAGAAGCCCGCGGCGGGCGGGGTCACCACCTCGGGCCTGCCGCGCCGGGTGCCGCGTGCCAACCTGGTACCGGGCACCGCTCAGCAGCAGAACCATCAGTCAGGTCCCCAGGTCTCGCGTGCGCCCGATGACGTGCGCGGACGGCTGACCAATCTCCGCCGGGGCATCCAGCAGGGGCGCCAGGCCAACAACGGCCCGTCGACCGGCAGTTTCCCGATCGGCCCCACTCACCAGCAGGAGCGTTAGTTGAGCCCGATGAGTCAGGCCGCACAGAATCTGAACTGGTTGATCACCAACTTCGTGGACAACACCCCCGGGGTGTCGCACACGGTGGTGGTCTCCGCCGACGGACTCCTGCTGGCGATGTCCGAAGGTTTCCCACGCGACCGCGCCGACCAGCTGGCGGCCGTCGCCTCCGGTCTGACCTCGCTGACCGCCGGCGCCTCCCGGATCTTCGAAGGGGGGGCCGTCAGTCAGACGGTGGTGGAGATGGAGCGCGGTTTCCTCTTCCTCATGTCCATATCCGACGGTTCCTCACTGGCCGTTCTCTCCCACCCGGACGCCGACATCGGTCTGGTCGGGTACGAGATGGCGCTTCTGGTCGACCGCGCGGGCACTGTCCTCACCCCGGACCTCCGTGCCGAACTCCAGGGCAGTCTGCTTCACTAGGCGGCCCGTGGACCGGTGACACCAACCAGGTGTCCCCGGTGCACAAACCCTCAACCCTCGTCCGTCCGGCCGCCCAGTTCCCCCACCGGCCCCTTCAGACGGCAAGCCGACACTCTGCTGTCACGCCCGGAGGATTCATGACCCCGCCACCCGCCTCACCCGATCCGTACGGCGCTCTGCATCACGCGTCGTACGACGGTGAAGGCGACCAGCCGCTGGTCCGTCCCTACGCCATGACCGGCGGCCGGACCCGGCCGCGTTACCAGCTCGCGATCGAGGCCCTGGTCAGCACCACCGCCGACCCGGCGCATCTGAGCACCCTGCTCCCCGAACACCAGCGGATCTGCCACCTCTGCCGCGAGGTCAAGTCGGTGGCGGAGGTGTCGGCCCTGCTGTCGATGCCGCTCGGCGTGGCGCGCATCCTCGTCGCCGACCTGGCGGAAGCCGGAATGGTGGCCATCCACCAGCCGGGCAACGGAGAGGCCGGCGGCGCGCCGGATGTGACACTGCTCGAAAGGGTGCTCAGTGGACTTCGCAAGCTCTAGCGGCGGTGCGGCACGGGCCACTACCTCCGCGAAGATCGTGGTGGCAGGGGGCTTCGGCGTGGGTAAGACCACGTTCGTCGGTGCCGTTTCGGAGATCAATCCGCTGCGCACCGAAGCCGTGATGACGTCCGCGTCCGCGGGCATCGACGACCTGACGCACACCGGGGACAAGACCACCACCACGGTGGCCATGGACTTCGGCCGCATCACCCTGGACCAGGACCTGATCCTGTACCTCTTCGGCACCCCCGGCCAGGACCGCTTCTGGTTCATGTGGGACGACCTCGTCCGCGGCGCCATCGGCGCCGTCGTCCTCGTCGACACCCGCCGCCTCGCCGACTGCTTCCCCGCCGTCGACTACTTCGAGAACAGCGGACTCCCCTTCGTCATCGCCCTCAACGGCTTCGACGGACACCAGCCCTACACCCCCGACGAAGTACGCGAAGCACTCCAGATCGGCCCCGACACCCCGATCATCACGACGGACGCCAGGCATCGTGCGGATGCCAAGAGCGGTCTGATCACGCTGGTCGAGCACGCCCTGATGGCACGGCTCAAGTAGCACGGCCCGGGTGGTCACGTGGTGTTCGCGGGCCGTGACGGTTGTCGCGGCCGGACGGGGGCGGCCTGTGTCGTTTGACACGAACCGCCCCCGTATTCATAACGTTTCGACAGAGAATTGGCTCAACTTCGGCACCCGACGCATCCGACCGGTACCACTGTGCTCATCTGAGTCCCGCCATTTGACGGGGCTCGCTCTTTATGCCCCTTTTATCTGAGGCTTGCGCCACTCCGGGGTACCGGATTCAACTGTTTGGAAGGCGGCCGGTACCCGTGCTGCAATTCGACAAAACTCCCGAGTAGTACGGGCCTGAACGAAACACGGCACAGCGTAGGTGCCGACGCCGAGAGGTTGTTGGTCGAGTGAGGCGAAGGAACGAGGGCCCCGCGGCCCAGCTGGAGCGGGGCAACTTCACGCCGCCGCCGCGGGCCGTCGCATCACCCGGCGCCCCTGCGGACGGCGGTCCCCCCGTCGGCGGCAACGGCGGCAGCCGGCTCTCCCCGCGCAACTGGCGGGTGCCCACCCGGCTGAACGCGATCCTGCTGATCCCGGTCATGGTCGGCCTGGTCATGGGCGGCTTCCAGGTGAAGGGTTCGATCGACACCTGGCGGGAGGCCCAGGACGCCGAGAGGACCGCGCTGATCGTGCGCGCGGCCTCGGAGTACGGCCAGGCGCTGCTCAACGAGCGTGACCTGTCCGCGCAGCCGCTCCTCGCCAACGAGCGTGACGACGAGGGTGTGGCGCAGGTCCGTGCCACCACCGACGCCGCCGCCGCGAAGTTCGACCGGGCCGTGCGGAGTCTGCCCGGGAACCAGGGTCTGGAGCGTCGCCTCAAGCTGTTCCGCCAGGAGGAGCCCACCCTCCCCGATCTGCGCAAGACCGCCTTCGCCAAGGCCATGGACCCGGTGCGGACGGAGGAGGGCTACACCAAGGTCCAGCACTCGCTGATGGAGTTCTCCAACGAGCTCGGGTTCGGCACCGGGAACGTCAGCAGTTACGGGCGTACGGTCTACGCGATCGAGCTGGCCAAGGCCGCAGAATCGCTTCAGCGCGCCATCGGCATGCATCTGCTGGTGCGTCCCAGCGCGGACCGCGCCACGTTCGACGCCCAGGTCCGGACCTTCAGCTCGTACAACTACATGGAGACCATCGCCCTCGCGGAGTTCGTCTCCGGCGGCACGGAGGCCGACGCGGACCGGCTGAAGCAGGTCATGGCCGCCAAGGCCGTCGAGAGCGAGAAGAAGCTCAGGACCGTCAAGGAGCAGGCCGAGGCCGCGGGGCAGCCGTTCGTCGCGCCGCCCGTCGTCAACGGGTCCGCCTACGACGGCATGGCCGAGGAGATCGGCCTGGGCAGGACGCGGGCCCAGCTGAAGGCGAAGGGCATCACGCCCGAGATGTGGATGGCCGCCAGCACCGCGAAGTTCGAGGGCTACAGCACGGTCGAGGCCGAGCTCGTCGACCGGGCGGTGACCGAGGCCGCGGACATCTCGGCCGGTGCCAGGAACGACGCCTTCATCAACGGCGCGGCCGTCGTCGTCGCGCTGCTCGCCGCCTTCGTGCTGGCCGGGCTCATGGCCCGGCAGATGAGCCGGTCGATGCGTCGGTTGCGCACCGCCGCCTTCGACGTCGCCGAACAGCGGCTGCCGTCGCTCGTCGACCAGCTGTCCCGGACCGATCCCGGCCGGGTCGACACCCGGGTCCGGCCGATCCCGATCGACAGCCACGACGAGATCGGCGAGGTCGCCCGCGCCTTCGACCAGGTGCACCGCGAGGCCGTCCGGCTGGCGGCCGAGCAGGCCATGCTCCGGGGCAACGTCAACGCGATCTTCACCAATCTGTCGCGCCGCAACCAGTCGCTCATCGAGGGCCAGCTGACCCTCATCACCGATCTGGAGAACCGCGAGGCCGATCCGGACCAGCTGGCGACCCTCTTCCGGCTGGACCACCTGGCGACCCGGATGCGCCGTAACGGCGAGAACCTCCTCGTCCTCGCGGGCGAGGAGCCCGGCCGCCGCTGGAACCAGCCGGTGCCGCTGGTCGACGTGCTCCGCGCCGCCGCCTCCGAGGTGGAACAGTACGAGCGCATCGAGCTGTCCGGGGTGCCGGAGACCGAGATCCACGGCCAGTCCGTCACCGACCTCGTGCACCTGCTGGCCGAGCTGCTGGAGAACGCCACGATGTTCTCCTCGCCGCAGACCAAGGTGCGGGTCAACGCGACCCGGCTGCCCGACAGCCGGGTGATGATCGAGATCCACGACAAGGGCATCGGTCTGACCGCCGAGGACTTCGCGGACATCAACCACAAGCTGGCCAACCCGCCGACCGTGGACGCCGCGGTGTCGCAGCGCATGGGCCTCTTCGTGGTCGGCCGGCTCGCCGGCCGGCACGACATCCGGGTCCAGCTGCGTCCCTCGGGCGAGCAGGCCGGGACGACGTCCCTGGTGATGCTGCCGGACGCGATCACTCACGGCGGTGGTGGCGAACCCGCCGAGGGCCAGGACGACTTCACCGTCTCGTCGATCATCCCGGAGCAGCAGTCCTTCGAGCCGGAGCCCCAGCGGGCCGATGCCCGGACCGCGGCGGATCTCGGCTTCGACGACTCGCGTTACGAGCGGCCGCCGACCGATCCGGTCGGCCGTTCACTGCTGCGTGAGGAGCGGCGGGCCGCGCTGGGTACGCCTTCGGGCGAGCCCGGCCCGGCGGCCGAGGCGTACCCGCCGCGGCAGGCTCCCTATGACGGCCTTCAGCCGCCCTACGGCGCGCAGCCCGCGTACGACGGGTCGGAAGCCGGGTACGACGGCCCCGCGCAGCCGTACGAGCAGCCGTACGAGCAGCAGCAGGCGGCGTACGCGCCGCAGGAGCCGTACCAGCAGCAGACGCCGTACCCGTCGGAGTACGGGGCGTACCCGCCCGCCACCGGTCCCGTCGAGCCGGACGTCCACCCGGGCCAGGGCGCGTACGGTCAGCCGGCCGGTCACGACCCGCTGGGCGGCCATCCGGAAGCCGCGTACGGCGTCGCCGACGGCGTGCTGCCGCAGTACGGCGAGGAGTTCGGGCAGCGGACCGACCGGTCCCCGCTCGCCGCGTGGCCGGAACAGGCCGGGTATCAGGGCGGGTACGAGCCACTGACGCGGACCGAAGCGGAATCTGCGCCGACCGAGCCCGCCGAGGCGCCCGAGCGCGTAGGCTTCGATCGTCCGGGCCCCACCCACAACTCCGGGCACGAGCTGACCGAAGCGGGTCTGCCGCGCCGGGGCGGCCAGCAGCACAGGCAGCCTCCCGCCGGCGCCGACGACCAGCCCGTCGCCGCGGGACAGCCGCCGCAGCAGCGGGAGTCGACGCCGCCGCGGCAGCCTTCCGCGCAGCAGGACGGCGACGGTTCCGACGACTGGCGCTCGACGAACGACGAGCGCTGGGAGCGGGCCGAGAAGCTTCGTGAGCCGAAGGCGGGCGGGGTCACCCCGTCCGGTCTTCCCAGGCGGGTGCCCAAGGCGAACCTGGTCGAGGGCACGGCGGAGCAGACCCAGCAGGGCGGCCCCCAGGTCTCCCGCGCTCCCGAGGACGTCCGCGGCAGGTTGAGCAATCTGCGGCGGGGGGTCCTGCGGGGACGCAACGCAGGTTCGGACACAAGTAATACCTACAACCAGGAGCGTTAGTGTGAGCCCGATGAGCCAGGCGGCGCAGAATCTGAACTGGTTGATCACCAACTTCGTGGACAACACCCCCGGGGTGTCGCACACGGTGGTGGTCTCCGCCGACGGACTCCTGCTGGCGATGTCCGAGGGTTTCCCACGCGACCGCGCCGACCAGCTGGCGGCCGTCGCCTCCGGTCTGACCTCGCTGACCGCCGGCGCCTCGCGGATCTTCGAGGGCGGCGCGGTGAACCAGACCGTGGTGGAGATGGAGCGGGGATTCCTCTTCATCATGTCCATCTCGGACGGTTCCTCACTGGCCGTGCTCGCCCACCCGGACGCCGACATCGGTCTGGTCGGGTACGAGATGGCGCTTCTGGTCGACCGCGCGGGCGGGGTCCTCACCCCGGACCTCCGCGCCGAACTCCAGGGAAGCCTTCTCAACTGACAGAACGGACAGTGCGCTTCCCGCCACCGCGCCATAGGGTGCGGTGGCGCGGCCCCATCGGGAGCGGCGAGGAAGACGGAGGAGGAGACGTGGCAACACCACCGGACGGCAACCCCCATGACGGTACGCACCGCGTTCCGGGCGCGTACGGCGAGAACCGTTTCGCCGCCCCCTCCGCGCAGGACGGGTACGGCTCCCAGGAGCCCTACCGGCCGCACCGGTCACCTCAGCCCTCTCAGGCGCAGGATTCGCAGTGGCCGCCGCGGTCGCATCGACCGCCGTGGCAGCAGCAGTCCCCTCGCGGTCATTCACCCCAGCGGCCACCGGGTGTCCAGCCGGAGCAGCCGTGGGGAACCCAAGAGCCTGCCGCGCCCGCGGCGCACAATCCGCTGGTCCGTCCGTACGCCATGACCGGCGGCCGGACGCGTCCGCGTTACCAGCTCGCCATCGAGGCGCTGGTAAGTACGACGGCCGATCCGTCCCGGTTGCAAGGGCAGTTGCCCGAACACCAGCGGATCTGCCGGCTGTGCTTCGAGATCAAGTCGGTTGCCGAGATCTCGGCCCTTCTCTCGATCCCCCTCGGCGTTGCCCGAATCCTCGTAGCCGACCTGGCAGAGGCCGGACTCGTCGCTATCCATCAGCCCGGCGGCGACGAGACCGCCGGCGGCCAGCCAGATGTGACACTGCTCGAAAGGGTGCTCAGTGGACTTCGCAAGCTCTAGCGGCGGAGCAGCACGCTCCACTACCTCCGCGAAGATCGTGGTGGCAGGGGGCTTCGGCGTGGGTAAGACCACGTTCGTCGGTGCCGTTTCGGAGATCAATCCGCTGCGCACCGAAGCCGTGATGACGTCCGCGTCCGCGGGCATCGACGACCTGACGCACACCGGGGACAAGACCACCACCACGGTGGCCATGGACTTCGGCCGCATCACCCTGGACCAGGACCTGATCCTGTACCTCTTCGGCACCCCCGGCCAGGACCGCTTCTGGTTCATGTGGGACGACCTCGTCCGCGGCGCCATCGGCGCCGTCGTCCTCGTCGACACCCGCCGCCTCGCCGACTGCTTCCCCGCCGTCGACTACTTCGAGAACAGCGGACTCCCCTTCGTCATCGCCCTCAACGGCTTCGACGGACACCAGCCCTACACCCCCGACGAAGTACGCGAAGCACTCCAGATCGGCCCCGACACCCCGATTCTCACCACGGACGCCCGCCATCGCGCGGACGCCAAGAGCGCGCTCATCACGCTGGTCGAGCACGCCCTGATGGCACGACTGCGGTAGGCGGGCGGGACCGGTCGGGCGGTCCCCCGGCTCACGCGGAAGGCCCCGCGCTCCTTGAGGAGCGCGGGGCCTTCGGCGTGGTGCGGGGCCGGGCGGGTGGGGTCCCGCTCCGGGGAGTTCAGCCCTGCCAGCTGTGCGGGGCGCGGAAGCCGGGGGTGCGTTCCAGGCGGCGCCAGCCGGCGGTGTCGCTGCCCCGGCGGACGGTGGCGGCGGCGGGCCGGGCGGCGGCGCGGGCGAGCAGGACGGCGGTGATGGCAGCCAGCTCCTCGGGGTCGGCGTGCCCCTTCTCGACGCGCAGCACTGACTCGGCGGAAGTGATGCTCATGAGGTGGTCTCCGTCTCTTGTGGTCTCGGCGTCTTCGGCCCCGCTCCGCAGGATCACTGCGGGGGGTTGCCGTGCTTGCGGGACGGCAGGTCCGCGTGCTTGGTCCGGAGCATCGCGAGTGAGGCGATCAGGATCTCGCGCGTCTCGGCGGGGTCGATGACGTCGTCGACCAGTCCGCGCTCGGCGGCGTAGTACGGGTGCATCAGCTCGGCCTTGTACTCCTTGACCATCCGGGCACGCATGGCGTCGGGGTCCTCGGCGTCGGCGATCTGACGGCGGAAGATGACGTTGGCGGCGCCCTCGGCGCCCATCACGGCGATCTCGTTGGTGGGCCACGCGTAGGTCAGGTCGGCGCCGATGGACTGGCTGTCCATCACGATGTACGCGCCTCCGTAGGCCTTGCGCAGGATCAGCGAGATCCGCGGCACGGTGGCGTTGCAGTACGCGTAGAGCAGCTTCGCACCGTGCCGGATGATCCCACCGTGCTCCTGGTCCACCCCGGGAAGGAAGCCGGGGACATCCAAAAGGGTGACGATGGGGATGTTGAAGGCATCACACATCTGGACGAACCGCGCGGCCTTCTCGGACGCCTCGATGTCCAGCACGCCGGCCAGTGACTGCGGCTGGTTGGCCACGATGCCGACGACCTGGCCGTCGAGCCGGGCCAGGGCGCAGATGATGTTGCGCGCCCAGCGCTCGTGGATCTCCAGGTGATCGCCGTCGTCGACGAGCTCCTCGATGACCTTGTGCATGTCGTACGGGCGGTTGCCGTCGGCGGGGACCAGGTCCAGCAGCACGTCACCGCGCCGGTCGGCCGGGTCGTCGCTCGGGACGGCGGGCGGGTTCTCCCGGTTGTTGGAGGGGAGCATCCCGATGAGGTAGCGCACCTCGGCGATGCAGGTCTCCTCGTCGTCGTACGCGAAGTGCGCGACGCCCGAGGTCTCGGCGTGCACGTCGGCGCCACCGAGGCCGTTCTGGGTGATCTCCTCGCCGGTGACCGCCTTCACGACGTCCGGTCCGGTGATGAACATCTGCGAGGTCTCGCGGACCATGAACACGAAGTCCGTCAGCGCCGGGCTGTACGCGGCGCCGCCGGCGCACGGGCCGAGCATCACGCTGATCTGCGGGATGACACCGGAGGCACGGGTGTTGCGCTGGAAGATGCCGCCGTACCCGGCGAGCGCCGAGACACCCTCCTGGATGCGGGCGCCGGCGCCGTCGTTCAGCGAGACCAGCGGCGCACCTGCCGAGATGGCCATGTCCATGATCTTGTGGATCTTCGTGGCGTGGGCCTCGCCGAGCGCCCCGCCGAAGATCCGGAAGTCGTGCGCGTACACGAAGACCGTACGGCCGTCGACCGTGCCCCAGCCGGTGATGACACCGTCGGTGTACGGCTTCTTCGCGTCCAGGCCGAATCCGGTGGCCCGGTGCCTGCGCAGCTGCTCGACCTCCTTGAACGAACCCTCGTCCAGGAGCAGCGCGATGCGTTCCCGGGCGGTCAGCTTGCCCTTCGCGTGCTGCGCCTCGGTCGCGCGGTCGCTCGGTCCGCGCCTGGCCTGTTCGCGCAGTGCGCGCAGCTCGGCCACGCGGCCACGCGTGTCACTCGGCTCGGCGGGGGTCTCGTCCACAACGGTCATGCGTCGACCCTACGAACTCCGCCAAGAAAACCCGACGTCAAATTCACACAGTCTCCTGGCCCGTTTCCTGGTGAAGGTGAACAGAAGACGCCTTCGACGGAGGCCAAGTACCAGCTCACAGAGGTTTGCCTTTGTATGGGGTCCACAAAGGTCACTATGTGGCATACGGCACATGGAGACAGGCGCGGAACCGATCCGACCTTAGATGTTGAAATTTGAACAAGACAGGTCTACAGTCAATCTCGTTGAAGGTTAAACATCTTCGATCATCTGTCGATCCCGTCCCCGAGGAGGAGCCATGGCTCTGTTCAACCGCAAGCACGCCGACGACACCCGGTCCGCCACCACCGCCACGGTTCCCGTGGACCCGGCGCTGGCCGCCCTCACCGGGGAGTACACGATCGACCCGTCGCACAGCCGCATCGGCTTCTCCGTGCGGCACGCCATGGTCACCAACGTCCGGGGCTCCTTCGGTGACTTCGAGGGTTCCCTGACCCTGGACGGCTCCGCCCCGGAGAACTCGGCCGCGGCCATCGACGTCAGGATCGCCGGCGTCGACACCGGCATCGGCGACCGCGACGGGCACCTGCGCAGCGCCGACTTCTTCGACGCGGACCGGTTCCCGCTGATGAGGTTCCGCTCCACCCGCGCCGAACAGCTCGGC
Organism: Streptomyces sp. AM 4-1-1; assembly: GCF_029167625.1. Taxonomy (NCBI): domain Bacteria; kingdom Bacillati; phylum Actinomycetota; class Actinomycetes; order Kitasatosporales; family Streptomycetaceae; genus Streptomyces; species Streptomyces sp. AM 4-1-1. The sequence goes on along the minus strand of NZ_CP119145.1, from coordinate 5,536,420 downwards.
GGCGACACCTACCGCGTCACCGGCGACCTCACGATCAAGGACGTCACCCGCCCGCTCTCCATCGACCTGGAGTTCAACGGCTCCGCGACCGACGTCTACGGCAGCGAGCGCGTGGGCTTCGAGGGCGGCGCCGAGATCCTGCGCTCCGACTGGGACCTGACCTGGAACGCCGCGCTGGAGGCCGGAGGCGTGATGGTCAGCGACAAGGTCCGGCTGACCTTCGACATCTCCGCGGTCAAGGTCGCCGCGCCGCAGGGCTGACCCAGTGCACGGCCGACGCGCCGGGGGCCGGGACGGAACCGAAGAGGTCTTCCGTCCCCGCCCCCGGCGTTCCGCGTGGCCGGCTACTCCGTCGGCTCGACCCCGGCCCGCAGCAGGCCGTAGGTGTACGCGTCCTCCAGCGCCTGCCAGGACGCCGCGATGATGTTCTCCGCGACCCCGACGGTCGCCCACTCCCCCGCGCCGTCACCCGTGGTGATCAGGACCCGGGTGGTGGAGTCGGTACCGGTGCGGCCCTCCAGGATGCGCACCTTGTAGTCGACCAGTTCCAGCTTGGCGAGCTGCGGGTAGATCCGCTCCAGCGCGACACGCAGCGCGCGGTCCAGCGCGTTGACCGGACCGTTGCCCTCGGCGGTCGCGACGATCCGCTCGCCCTTGGCCCACAGCTTCACGGTCGCCTCGTTGGCGTGCGTGCCGTCGGGCCGGTCCTCGACGATGGCCCGCCAGGACTCGGTACGGAAGTGGCGCCGCGCCTGCCCGTCGACCTCGGCGCGCAGCAGCAGTTCGAAGGAGGCGTCGGCGGCCTCGTACGTGTAGCCCTTGAGTTCGCGCTCCTTGACCCGTTCGACGACCCGTCCGACCAGCTCGCGGTCGTCACCGAGGTCGATGCCGAGTTCCTTGCCCTTGAGCTCGATCGAGGCGCGGCCCGCCATGTCCGAGACGAGCATCCGCATGGAGTTGCCGACCAGCGCGGGGTCGATGTGCTGGTACAGGTCCGGGTCGACCTTGATCGCGGAGGCGTGGAGCCCGGCCTTGTGGGCGAACGCGGAGACCCCGACGTAGGGCTGGTGGGTGGAGGGGCTGAGATTGACGACCTCGGCGATGGCGTGCGAGACGCGGGTCATGTCGGCGAGCGCGCCCTCGGGCAGGACGGTCCTGCCGTACTTGAGCTCCAGCGCGGCGACCACCGGGAACAGGTTGGCGTTGCCGACCCGCTCGCCGTAGCCGTTGGCGGTGCACTGGACGTGGGTGGCGCCCGCGTCGACGGCGGCCAGGGTGTTGGCGACGGCGCAGCCGGTGTCGTCCTGGGCGTGGATGCCGAGCCGGGCTCCGGTGTCGGCGAGGACGGTGGAGACGACGGCCTGGACCTGGGCGGGCAGCATCCCGCCGTTGGTGTCGCAGAGGATGACGACGTCGGCGCCCGCCTCGGACGCGGCGCGGACCACGGACTTGGCGTACTCCGGGTTGGCGCGGTAGCCGTCGAAGAAGTGCTCGCAGTCGACGAAGACCCGGCGGCCACGCTCGCAGAGGTGGGAGACGGTGTCGCGGACCATCTCCAGGTTCTCTTCGAGCGTGGTGCGCAGGGCCAGTTCCACATGGCGGTCATGGGCCTTCGCCACCAGGGTGACGACCGGGGCGCCCGATTCGAGCAGGGCTCTCACCTGCGGGTCCTCGGCGGCCTTGGCGCCGGCCCTGCGGGTCGCGCCGAAGGCGACGAGCTGGGCGTTGCGGAATTCGATCTCCTGCTGGGCGCGGGCGAAGAACTCGGTGTCGCGGGGGTTGGCCCCCGGCCAGCCGCCCTCGATGAATCCGACGCCGAAGTTGTCCAGGTGCCGGGCAATGGTGAGCTTGTCCGCGACCGTCAGGTTGATGCCTTCACGCTGGGCCCCGTCGCGCAGTGTGGTGTCGAAGACATGGAAACTGTCGTCGCTGGCCTTGGCCTTGGTGGTCATGCTGGTCTGACTCCTGTCGGATGAGTGGCTCCGGACGATCTGGCTCCACTTGCCCCCATCATCCCGGGTGCCTCGTTCCGGCCGAGGTGAGGGCCGAAAACGAAAAAACCCCTCGCGGGTGCGAGAGGTCTGCGCGCGGGTCTGGGGCACGGTGGCCATGCCGTACTCGGGTGTACGGAACAGTCACTGCGGACCGGCGCGCCTGCTGCCGATAATCATGGCGAACGAGGACACGGAGGAAGTCTCGCACACCGCCGCCGCCCCGTGTGCCCCGTCTCAGGATGCGGGCGTGACCCCCGCCGCGTCGGACGTCACCGGCCGTACGGTCTTCTCCGGTACGGCCCCGACCCGGCCGAGGTCGATGTCGCGGGTCTCGCGCATGGTCAGGTAGACGACCAGCGAGACGGCGGCGCAGCCCGCCACGTACCAGTAGAAGCCCGACTCGGCGCCCGCCTTCTTGAACCAGAGCGCGACGTACTCGGCGGTGCCGCCGAAGAGGGCGCTGGCGACGGCGTACGGGAGGGCGACGCCGAGGGCGCGGATGCCGGTCGGGAACAGCTCGGCCTTCACGCAGGCGTTGATCGAGGTGTATCCGGTGACGACGAGCAGGGCGAGCAGCGCCAGCCCGAAGGCGGGCCAGAAGGTCCCCGCGTGCCGCAGCAGCGTCATGATCGGCACGGTCAGGAAGGTCGAGCCGACGGCGAAGGTGATCAGCAGCGGACGGCGGCCCACGCGGTCGGAGAGCATCCCGGCCAGTGGCTGGACGCACATGAAGACGAAGAGCGCGCAGAAGCTGACGAGCGAGGCGGTGGACTTCTCCATGCCCGCGCTGGTGGAGAGGAACTTCGTGAGGTAGGTCGTGTACGTGTAGTACGCGACGGTGCCGCCCATGGTGAGCGCGACCACCAGGAACGCCTCGCGCCGGTGCCGCCACAGCGCGGTGAGCGTGCCCCGGTCGTCCTGGCCGGCGGCGCCGGAGTCCGCGTACACCTCCGTCTCCAGCATGGAGCGGCGCAGGTGGAAGACCATGGCCGCGCCGGCCGCGCCGACGACGAACGGGATGCGCCAGCCCCAGCTGTGCAGGGCCGCCTCGGACATGGTGCGCTGGAGGACGATCTGGAGGCCGAGGCCGACGAGCTGGCCGGCGGTCATGGAGACGTACTGGAAGCTGGAGGCGAAGCCGCGCCTCTCGGGGGCGGACGCCTCGGTGAGGTAGGTGGCGCTGGCGGCGTACTCACCGCCGACCGACAGACCCTGGAGCAGCCGGGCGGCCAGCAGGACCGCGACGCCGCCGTATCCCGCGACGTCGTAGGTCGGGGCCACGGCGATCAGGACGGCGGAGGCCGACATCAGGGTCACGGTCAGGGTGAGCGCGGCCTTGCGGCCCTTGCGGTCGCCGATCCGGCCGAGCAGCCAGCCACCGACGGGCCGCATGAAGAAGCCGACCGCGAAGATGCCCATGGTGTTCATGAGGTTCGCGGTCCCGTTGCCCTCGGGGAAGAACGAGTCGGCGAAGTAGACGGCGAAGGTCGCGTACACGAACCAGTCGAACCACTCGACCATGTTCCCCGCGGAGCCGATCCAGATCCGCTGCCATCGCTGACGTCCCATGGTCGGTCACCGTGCCGCAGCGCCGGGGAGCGCGACAAGGGCGCGCGCCGCGACGGTCCGGCGTACGTACGTGCGCCCCCGTCCACGGAAGGGGGACTTCCGGGCACGGGCCGTGGCGTGAGGTGGTGAGGGCACCGAGACGCGGAACGACGTCGCAGGACCCGGTGACCTGGGCGCTCCGCGGGCCCGGGAGCGACGCAGGCCGCGCCCGGGGTGAGGGCGCGGCCTGGTGCGTTCGGCGGGCAGGGGGTCAGCCCAGTTCGTGCATCCAGCCGTGCGGGTCCGCCGCGGTCCCGCGCTGGATGTCCAGCAGCGCCTCGCGGAGCTTCAGGGTGACCGGGCCGGGGTTGCCGTCGCCCTGGGTCCAGTCGCCGCCGTTCGACCTGACCGAGCCGACCGGGGTGATGACGGCGGCGGTGCCGCAGGCGAAGACCTCGGTGAGGGTGCCGTTCTCGGTGTCGCGCTTCCAGTCCTCGGTGGTCACGCGGCCCTCCTCGGACCGGAGACCGAGGTCCTGGGCGATGGCGAGCAGCGAGTCACGGGTGACGCCGGCGAGGAGGGAGCCGGTCAGCCGCGGGGTGACGACGCGGTCGCCGTACACGAAGTACAGGTTCATGCCGCCCATCTCCTCGACGACCTTGTGCTCCAGCGCGTCGAGCCACACGACCTGGTCGCAGCCCTTCGCGGCGGCCTCGGCCTGGGCGAGGAGGGAGGCCGCGTAGTTCCCGCCGGTCTTGGCGAAGCCCATGCCGCCGGGGACGGCCCGGACGTAGTTCTCGGAGAGCCAGACGGAGACGGGCTTCACGCCGCCCTGGAAGTAGGCACCCGCCGGGGAGGCGATGACGATGAAGAGGTACTCGTTGGCCGGTTTCACACCCAGCCCGACCTCGTTGGCGATCATGAAGGGGCGCAGGTAGAGCGATTCCTCGCCGCCGTGTGCCGGAACCCACGCCTTGTCCTGCTGGACGAGCGCGTCGCACGCCTCGATGAACGTCTCGACCGGCAGTTCGGGCATGGCGAGCCGGCGGGCGGAGACCTGGAAGCGCTCGGCGTTGCTCTCGGGACGGAAGGTGGCGACCGAACCGTCGGGCTGCCGGTACGCCTTGAGCCCCTCGAAGATCTCCTGCGCGTAGTGCAGGGTCATGTTCGCCGGGTCCATGGACAGCGGCGCGTACGGCGTGAGCTGGGCGTCGTGCCAGCCGCGGCCCTCGGTCCACTTGATGGTCACCATGTGATCGGTGAAGTGGCGGCCGAAGCCGGGGCTGGCCAGGATCGCCTCGCGCTCCGCGTCGGACAGCGGGTTCGAGGAGGGCTTGAGCTCGATCGTGGGCGTCGTCATGATGCGTCCTTCACCTTTTGTGTGTGAGGGACCGCGCTCACGTCCTTCCTGCCGGACAGGTATGAGGACGTCCGAGTTTTCCCGCAAGCCCCGGCCCCGCGTTCGATTATCGCTCGCGGGTGGCCGTGCGTGAAATGGCGTGATCGCGGTCCTGGGTTCGATGGTGACACCCGGGGCCGCACAGGAGAAGCCGCCGGGTGCTGTCGCGACCCGGCGGCTTCGAGGTGGAGTCGTCGGGTCAGCCCGCTACGCGTACCGCGAGCGCGTCGCCGATCTCGTCGGTGGTGCGGGGGCTGTCTCCGCGCTCCGCCAGGTCGGCGGAGACGGCGTCCTCGATGCGCAGGGCCTCGGGCTCGTGGCCGAGGTGGCGCAGCAGCAGGGCGACGGAGAGGATCGTGGCGGTCGGGTCGGCCTTGCCCTGGCCCGCGATGTCGGGGGCCGAGCCGTGGACCGGCTCGAACATCGAGGGGAAGGCGCCCGTCGGGTTGATGTTGCCGGAGGCGGCCAGGCCGATTCCACCGGTCACGGCGGCGGCGAGGTCGGTGAGGATGTCACCGAAGAGGTTGTCGGTGACGATGACGTCGAAGCGATCCGGCTGGGTGACGAAGAAGATCGTCGCCGCGTCGACGTGCAGATAGTCGGTGGTGACCTCGGGGTACTCGGCGCCGACCCGGTCGAAGATGTTCTTCCACATGTGGCCCGCGTACACGAGGACGTTGTTCTTGTGGACCAGCGTCAGCTTCTTGCGGGGGCGCGCGTTCGCGCGCTCGAACGCGTCACGGACGACCCGCTCGACCCCGAACGCCGTGTTGAGGCTGACCTCGGTGGCGACCTCGTGCTCGGTGCCGGTGCGCAGCGAGCCGCCGTTGCCGGTGTACGGGCCCTCGGTGCCCTCGCGGACGACGACGAAGTCGATGTCGGGGCGGCCGGCCAGCGGGGACGCGGTGTTCGGGAGGAGCTTGGAGGGGCGCAGGTTGACGTAGTGGTCGAAGGCGAACCGCAGCTTCAGCAGCAGACCGCGCTCCAGCACACCGGAGGGCACGGACGGGTCGCCGATCGCGCCGAGCAGGATGGCGTCGTGGCCCTTGAGGGCTTCGAGTTCCGCGTCGGGGAGGGTTTCACCGGTGCGGTGCCAGCGCTGGGCGCCGAGGTCGTACTCCTTGGCCTCCAGCTTCACGTCCTGCGGAAGGACGGCGGCCAGGACCTTGAGACCCTGGGCCACGACCTCCTGGCCGATACCGTCACCAGGGATCACTGCGAGATCGATGCTGCGAGACATGTCGGCACCCTACGCCGCGTCCCATCCCATGACATCAGGTGTCCACCATACGGACAGATGGTGAGCTGTACGTGTGCCGTTCACCTGATCGAAGTGATCCGGTCGATCAGTGGGTGGATGTTTTCGGCCATGGACATCCCCCGTTTCGGAATCCCCGAGAAGCTCGCCGACCGCATGAGCATGGCGGAGCAGCACGACTACCTCCGCTCCCGGCTGACCCGGCGCGGAGTACTGCGTACGAGCGTGGCGACCGCCGCGGTCGCGGGCGCCGGCCTCTCCACGGCGGGCCTCGCCGCCTCCCCCGCCCAGGCCGCGCCGACCGTACCGGTCCGGCGCTCGACGACGCAGGTGGACGGTTCGCTGGTCGCCCCGTTCGGCCGGCACCTCGCGTACGGCGCCGACCCGAGGACGCAGATGCGGGTCTCCTGGCAGGTGCCGTTCGCCGTACGGCGTCCGTACATCCGGATCGGCCTCAAGCCGTGGGCGCTGAGCCGGAGGATCGACGCCGAGGTGCGGCACCTGACCACCCCGGTGCTGAACGGCGGCAAGATCGCGGCCGCCGAGCAGTTCTACGTGCACGCGGGGCTGGACCGGCTGCGGCCCGGGACGACGTACTACTACGGCGTCGGGCACACCGGTTTCGACCCCGCCGATCCCGGCAACCTGGGCACGCTCGGCACCTTCACCACCGCGCCCTCGCACGCCGAGTCCTTCACCTTCACCGCCTTCGGCGACCAGGGCGTGAGCTACCACGCCCTCGGCAACGACCAGCTGATCCTGGGCCAGAACCCGGCGTTCCATCTGCACGCGGGCGACATCTGCTACGCCGACCCGTCCGGCTCCGGCCGGGAGACCGACTCGTACGACGCGCGCACCTGGGACCAGTTCCTGGCGCAGACGGAGACGGTGGCGAAGACCGTGCCGTGGATGGTGACGACCGGCAACCACGACATGGAGGCGTGGTACTCACCGGACGGCTACGGCGGGCAGAACGCCCGCTGGTCGCTGCCCGACAACGGCCCGGACCCGGTGCGGCTGCCCGGTGTCTACTCCTTCACGCACGGCAATGTCGGGGTGATCGCGCTCGACGCCAATGACGTCTCGTACGAGATCCCCGCCAATCTCGGCGTCAGTGACGGCCGCCAGACCCGCTGGCTGGACCGGCGGCTCGGTGAGCTGCGCGCACGTCACGACATCGACTTCCTCGTGGTCTTCTTCCACCACTGCGCGTTCTCGACGACGAACTCGCACGCCTCCGAGGGCGGGGTGCGCGAGGCATGGGTGCCGCTGTTCGAGAAGCACCAGGTGGACCTGGTCATCAACGGCCACAACCACGTGTACGAGCGCACGGACGCGATCAAGCGCAACGCCGTGTCCCGGAAGGTCCCCATCGGCGAGCGCACCGATCCCACCAGGGACGGCATCGTGTACGTCACCGCGGGCGGTGCCGGGAAGTCGCTGTACAACTTCCCGGCACCCGACAGCTACGAGGGGCACGTCCAGGACCAGGACAGCGTGAAGACGTACCACTGGGTCAAGGGCGGTGCGAAGGAGACCGAGACCGTGGAGTGGTCGCGGGTGCGCTACACCGGCTACTCGTTCCTGGCCGTGGAGGTACGGGCGGGGCGGCAGGCCCGGATGAGGGTCAGCGCGCTGGCCGAGTCGGGCGAGCGCATCGACCACTTCGAGATCGCCCGGGGCCGCTGACCGGCGGACCGGCCGCCGGTGAAACCGGCCGGTCGGCGGTACGGGGGCCGGTCGGGGTGCGGGCCGGTACGGCAGCTGGTCGGCGCGCGGGTTCCACCGGTCCTCAGTGACCGGTGGAACCGCCGTTGTCCCTGCGGTCGAGGGCCCGCTGCAGGGCGGCGGCGGCGTTCTTCCGCTCGGCCTCGCTCGGGCGGTGGGCGTGACGGACGCGGCGGACAGTCGTCTCTGCCATGGTGGATCGACTCCTTGAGATCGTTGAGATCGCGAGAACTGCGAGATCGAGATTTCGAGGTGCCGGAAGGGGCGGGGAGCGGGCGCCGCAGGGATTGCCTGCGCGGGGCGCGCGTTCACGACCGCCGATCGCTGGATCAGCGAGACGTTCGGCTCCTACAAACGTAAGTCAGGTCGGCCGCTCTGTCTCCACAATTACTCGGGCTTCCTACTATCTGAGACGGAGCGCTCCCGCACCCACCGCTCCCAGCCCCCGGCCATGGCGGCGGAGGCTGACCGACCGGACCCGGTGCCGGGCGGCCGGCCACCGCGGCTCGGCCGGATTTGACCGGCAGCCCTCTGGTCCCCGGCCGACCGGCACCGCAGACTGCGTGCCATGTCACAACCCACATCCCAGCAGTGGACGCCCATCCATGGCGCCCCGTACCGGTCCGTCCCCTACCACCCCGAGCGGATGCCGGCCGATGAGTCCCTGACCAACGCGGCCCGGCTGAGGCTGCGCATGGACGAACGCAGGACCGTACGACGGTTCTCCACCGACCCGGTGCCCGAGCAGGTGATCCGGGACGCGGTCGCCTGCGCGTCGACCGCCCCGTCCGGCGCCCACCAGCAGCCGTGGACCTTCGTCCTGGTCAAGGACCCCGACGTGCGGCGACGCATCCGGGAGGCCGCCGAGCACGAGGAGAAGATCAGTTATGACGGCCGGCTCGGCGAGGAGTGGCTGGCCGCGCTGCGGCCGCTCGGCACGGACGCCGTGAAGACGCACCTGACGGACGCGCCCGGACTGATCGTGGTCTTCCAGCAGCGGTACTGGCTGGGCGAGGACGGCACCAAGCACAAGCACTACTACGTCGACGAGTCGGTCGGCATCGCCGTCGGCATGCTGCTCTCCGCCCTGCATCTGTCGGGTCTCGCCGCGCTGATCCACACGCCGAGCCCGATGCGGTTCCTGCGCGAGGTGCTGAACCGGCCGGAGAACGAGAAGGCGTTCGCGGTGATCCCGGTGGGCTACCCGGCCGAGGACTGCCGGGTGCCCGACCTGGTGCGCAAATCGCTGGACCAGGTGATGGTCGAGATCTGACCCCGCCCGGCGGGGGCGGGAACGGCAACCGCCCCCGTCCGGCGTGGGGGGCCGGGACGGGGGCGGGGACCCGTGGCGGAGCCGGGCGGCTCCGGTGGGGATGTCAGCCCTGGTGGGGGTAGACGTAGTCGGTCGGCGGGACCAGCGTCTCCTTGATGGCGCGGGTCAGCGTCCAGCGCTGGAGGTTCTGCGGGGCGCCCGCCTTGTCACAGGTGCCCGAGGCCCGGCCACCGCCGAAGGGCTGCTGGCCGACGACGGCGCCGGTCGACTTGTCGTTGATGTAGAAGTTGCCCGCGGCGTACCGCAGCTTCTCCATCGTGTACGCGGCGGCGGCACGGTCGTTGGCGATGACCGAGCCCGTCAGCGCGTAGTCCGACACGGACTCCATCTGCTCCAGCATCGCGTCGTACGCGTCGTCCTCGTAGACGTACACCGCGACGATCGGACCGAAGTACTCGGTGGTGAAGACCTCGTTGGCCGGGTCGTCGCACTCGATGACGGTCGGGCGGACGAAGTAGCCCACCGAGTCGTCGTAGGTGCCGCCCGCGACGATCGTGCAGGACGGGTCGGCCTTCGCGCGGTCGATGGCCGCCTTGTTCTTGGCGAAGGACCGCTCGTCGATGACGGCGCCGATGAAGTGCGACAGATCGGTGACGTCACCCATGGTGATGGAGTCGACCTCGGCCGCGAACTCCTCCTTGAAACCGGAGTTCCACAGGGAGGCCGGGATGTACGCCCGGGAGGTGGCCGAGCACTTCTGGCCCTGGTACTCGAAGGAACCACGGGTCAGCGCGGTCTTCAGGACGGCACGGTCGGCCGACGGGTGGGCGACCACGAAGTCCTTGCCGCCGGTCTCGCCGACGAGGCGCGGGTAGGTGCGGTACTTCTCGATGTTCGCGCCGACCGTCTTCCACAGGTGCTGGAAGGTGGGGGTCGAGCCGGTGAAGTGGATACCGGCCAGGTCGCGGTGGTTCAGGGCCACCTCCGAGACGGCGATGCCGTCACCGGTCACCAGGTTGATGACGCCCTTGGGCAGCCCGGCCTCCTCCAGCAGCTCCATCAGCAGCACGGCGGCGTGGGTCTGCGTCGGGGACGGCTTCCACACCACGACGTTGCCCATCAGGGCGGGCGCGGTCGGCAGGTTGCCCGCGATGGCCGAGAAGTTGAACGGCGTGATCGCGTAGACGAAGCCCTCCAGCGGGCGGTGGTCCATGCGGTTCCACACACCGGTCGAGTTCGCCGGGGGCTGCTCGGCGAGGATCTGGCGCGCGTAGTGCACGTTGAAGCGCCAGAAGTCGATCAGCTCGCAGGGACAGTCGATCTCGGCCTGCTGGGCGGTCTTCGACTGGCCGAGCATGGTCGAGGCGGCCATGGTGGCGCGCCACGGGCCCGCCAGCAGCTCGGCGGCGCGCAGGATGATCGCGGCGCGGTCGTCGAAGGACATCGCGCGCCACGCCGGGGCGGCGGCGAGAGCGGCGTCGATCGCGTCCTGCGCGTCCTGCTCGGTGGCACCGGCGAACGTACCGATGACGGCCTTGTGGTTGTGCGGCTGTACGACATCGACGCGCTCGCCGCCGCCCATCCGCTTCTCGCCGCCGATGGTCATCGGCAGGTCGATCGGGTTCTCCGAGAGCTCCTTGAGCTTCGCCTCCAGCAGGGCGCGCTCGGTGGAGCCCGGGGCGTAGGAACGGACCGGCTCGTTGACCGGCGCGGGAACCTGGGTCACAGCGTCCATGGGTGCCTTGTCTCCTTGCGTCAGGGGTTCGTCAGGGGGTCGGGGATCAGCCCGGAGGTCAGCCCTTGGTGATCATCGAGCGGAGGAAGAACAGCAGGTTGGCCGGGCGCTCCGCGAGCCTGCGCATGAAGTACCCGTACCAGTCGGTGCCGTACGCCGTGTAGACGCGCATCCGGTGTCCCTCGGCCGCCAGCCGGACGTGCTCCTCGCTGCGGATGCCGTACAGCATCTGGAACTCGTACTCGTCCAGCTTGCGCCCGGACCTGCGGGCCAGCTCCTGGGCGATGGCGATGATGCGCGGGTCGTGCGACCCGATCATCGGGTAGCCCTCGCCCTCCATCAGGATCTTCACGATGCGGACGTACGCCTTGTCGACCTCGGCCTTGTCCTGGTACGCGACGGTGGCCGGCTCCTTGTACGCGCCCTTCACGATACGCACCCGGCTGCCCGCGGCGGCGAGCCTGCGGGCGTCGTCCTCGGTGCGGAACAGGCACGACTGGATCACACAGCCGGTCTGCGGGAAGTCCTTCCGCAGCTCCTCGTGGATGGCGAACATCGAGTCGAGGGTGGTGTGGTCCTCCGCGTCCAGGGTGACCGTGGTGCCGATCGCGGCGGCGGCCTCGACGACCGGGCGGACGTTGGCGAGCGCCAGCTCATGGCCGCCGTCCAGGGCCTGGCCGAACATGGAGAGCTTGACCGACATCTCGGCCCTGGTGCCCAGGCCGAGGTCCTTCAGCCGCCCGATCAGCTCCAGATAGGCGTCGCGCGCGGCCGCGGCGTCGGCCGGTTCGGTGATGTCCTCGCCGACCACGTCCAGGGTCAGTTCGAGACCCTTGTCGGCGGCGTCCTCGATGACCGGGACGACCTGCTCGACGGTCTCACCGGCGATGAACCGGTCGACGACCTGCTTGGTGCCCGGGGCGACCGACACGAAGCGACGCATCTGGCCGCTGCGCGACGCGGCGAGGATCACGGAACCCAGCACGGGGACACCTCCACGGAAAAGTATGAAAGGGGGCTGTGGCAGGCCAAGGGGAACAGACCGGTACAGCACGGAGAACCACCGTGAAATCTAAGGATTCCACCGCCGCTACGCCATCGACAGGTGTCACGCATCCGTGGCCGCCATCTCAGACATATGTCTGAAGAAGTGCGAGGATGGCGGGGTGAAGGGTGATTACCAGGAACTGGTCGACGAGATCTCCGGGCTGCTCGGCGCCCCCGCCACACTGGAGAACCGGGACTTCGGCCTGGTGGCCTTCGGCGCGCACGACAGCGACGACGACACGGCGATGGACCCGGTCCGCACCCGCTCGATCCTGACCCGGCGCTCCACCCCCGCCGTCCGCGCCTGGTTCGAGGGCTTCGGCATCACCCGGGCGACCGGCCCGGTCCGCATCCCGGCGACCCCCGAGGCCGGGGTGTACCGCAGCCGGATCTGTCTGCCGGCCCGCCACCGGGGAGTGGTGCTCGGTTACGTGTGGCTGCTCGACGCCGAGCCCGGACCGACCGAGGCGCGGCTGGACGCGGCGATGGAGGTGGCGGCCCGGATCGGGGCGCTGCTGTCCGAGGAGGCGCGGGCGGGCACGGACCTGTCCCGCGAGTTCGGCGCGGTGCTCACCGCCGCGCACGGCTGGCAGCGCGACATGGCGGTGGCCGCGCTGCGGACGGCCCTCGGCGCCGACGCGGACGGACTGCACACCCTGGTCGGCATCGGCCCCTGGGCCGGCGAGGCCCCCTCCGCCCGTACGGTCACCTCGGCGGCGGCGCTCGCCACCGTCGCGTCGGACTCCGGCGACCTGTCCCTCGCCGTCCTGGTCCGGCTGCGCTCCCCCGACGTACTGGACCCGGCGGTCACCGCGGCCGACCGGCTGCGCGCCCTCGCGGGACCGGCCGCGACGGCCGGGATCGCCGCACCCCGCCGCGGCCTGTCCGAGCTGACGGCGTCCTGGCACGAGGCGTCGGCCGCGGCCCGCGCCGCCCACGCGGAGACCCGGTACGGTCCGGTCGCCGACTGGGCCTCCATCGGCCCGTACCGGCTGCTGACCGCGCTGCCCGCGCTCCCGGACGCCGCTCCCGACCACGCCGTCCGCACCCTGCTCAGCCCGCCGCACACTGAACTGGCCCGGACCGCCGAGGTGTTCCTCGACTGCGCGGGCCAGGCGAGCCGCACGGCGACCGAGCTGGGCATCCACCGGCAGACGCTCTACTACCGGCTCTCCCGGGTCGAACAGCTCACCGGCCTCGATCTGAACGACGGCGAGGACCGGCTGCTGCTGCACATGGCGTTGAAGAGGGCCCGGATCTGAGGGAGTCGCGTGCCCCCGCCGGGCTCCTTCGGACCGCGCGGCCCCGGTCCGTACAGCCTCGGTCCGTACGTCCTCGGTCCGTACGGCTTCAGACCGGCGCCTCAGGTCTTGCGGCCCTCCAGGACCACCTTGAGACCGTCCGTCAGGTCCTGCGCCGACGGCGCGGAGTCGCCGTCGATCATCCACTGCACCATCACGCCCACCAGGAGCGCCTGACAGAACAGCCCGACCACCCGGGCGCGTTCCGGGTCCGTCCCGGGGTCGATGCCCAGCATGTTCTCGGCGAGTCCGTCCCGTCCCTCGCGCTGCGGGCCCGCCAGCGCCCGCTGGAGTTCCGGATCGGTGTCGATGCGGGAGACGACCTCCATCTGGAGCTGCCAGACCGGCCGGCTCTCCTCGTACGAATCGATGACCCGGCCCCACACCTCGCGGAACTGGTCGAACGGGTCCCGCCGCTCTCCGGCACTCTCCGCGACCTGCGGGGGCACCTCGCTGATCAGGTCGCCCCACTCCTCGGTCAGCTTGATGAACGCCTGGTTGAGCAGGGCCTCCTTGGAGCCGTAGTGGTAGCCGATGGAGGCGAGGTTGGTGCCCGAAGCGGCCACGATGTCGCGTGCCGTCGTCCGGGAGTACCCCTTGTCCAGCAGGCAGCGCTTGGCGCCTTCGAGCAGATCCTCACGATGTCCCATGACAGCAGCGTACCCGGCGTCCAGACGCGTGTGTGAGACAAGCGTCTATACGCCGGGCACGGGGGCTCGACCGGGCAGGCGGCTCAGTCGGTGAGGTTCACCGAGCGGGCGGAGGCCGCGCCGATCTCCTCGGAGATCTCGTTCAGGATCGACTGCGGGACGTCGTCGTCGACGGTGAGCACGACCAGCGCCTCGCCGCCCGCGTCCGCGCGCGAGACCTGCATGCCCGCGATGTTGAGGCCGCCCTCGCCGAGGATGCGGCCGACGGTGCCGACGACGCCGGGACGGTCCTGGTACCGCAGGACGACCATGTGGTCGGCGAGCGCCAGGTCCACGTCGTGCTCGCCGATCGCGACGATCTTCTGGAGGTGCTTGGGACCGGACAGCGTGCCGGAGACCGAGACCTCCTCACCGTCCGACAGTGTGCCCCGGACGGTCACCACGTTGCGGTGCTCGGAGGACTCGGAGCTGGTGGTGAGACGGACCTCGACACCGCGCTCCTGCGCGAAGAGCGGGGCGTTGACGTACGACACGGTCTCGTCGACGACGTCCTCGAAGACACCCTTGAGCGCGGAGAGTTCGAGCACCTTCACGTCGTGCTGGGTGATCTCCCCGTACACCTCGACGTCGAGGCGGACGGCGACCTCGCCCGCGAGCGCGGTGAAGATCCGGCCCAGCTTCTCGGCGAGCGGCAGTCCGGGGCGCACGTCCTCGGCGATGACCCCGCCCTGGACGTTGACCGCGTCCGGCACCAGCTCGCCGGCGAGGGCGAGCCGGACGGACCTGGCGACGGCGATACCCGCCTTCTCCTGGGCCTCGTCGGTGGAGGCGCCGAGGTGCGGGGTGCAGACGACCTGGTCGAACTGGAACAGCGGGGAGTCCGTGCAGGGCTCCTTCGCGTACACGTCCAGACCGGCGCCCGCGACGCGGCCCTCCTTGAGCGCGGAGGCCAGCGCCTCCTCGTCGACGATCCCGCCGCGCGCGGCGTTGACGATCCGCACCGTCGGCTTCACCTTGTGCAGCGCGTCGTCACCGATCAGCCCCAGCGTCTCGGGGGTCTTCGGGAGGTGCACCGTGATGAAGTCGGCCACCTCCAGCAGCTCGTCCAGGGTGAGGAGCTTGACGCCCATCTGCGCGGCGCGGGCCGGCTGCACATAGGGGTCGTACGCGACGATCTTCATGCCGAACGCCGACATGCGCTGTGCGACCAGGACACCGATGCGGCCGAGGCCGACGACGCCGAGGGTCTTCTCGCTCAGCTCGACACCGGTGTACTTCGAACGCTTCCACTCGCCGTTCTTCAGGGCGGTGTTGGCCTGCGGGATGTGCCGCGCGGTGGCGACGAGCAGACCGCAGGCCAGCTCGGCGGCGGTGACGATGTTGGAGGTCGGTGCGTTGACGACCATCACGCCGGCCTTGGTGGCCGAGGAGACGTCGACGTTGTCGAGACCGACGCCCGCGCGGGCGACGACCCGCAGCTTCCTGGCGGCCGCGATGGCCTCGGCGTCGACCTTGGTGGCGGAGCGCACCAGGATGGCGTCGACATCGGCGATGGCGGGGAGCAGTTCGGCGCGGTCCGCGCCGTTGCAGTGCCGGATCTCGAAATCCGGACCCAGAGCATCGACCGTGGCAGGCGACAGCTCTTCAGCGATGAGTACGACAGGTTTCGAGCTCACGTGAGTCCTCACTGGTCCAATGCGGACGGCCGTCCCGACGGCCGCAGGCGGTGGAGGGGCTAGCCGCGTGGAAGACGCACGACACTGTGTGCCCTGACGCGTGTATGTGTGGAGAAGTGTAGTCACTCGCGGGGCGCGTTCTGTGCCCCGATGGAAGGATCACCCACACGGGATGGACGACTTGTACACACGTACGGAGCCGACTCCTCCAGCGGTGAGAACGGCGGACGGTGCCGCCGGACGGCCCGCGGGGACCGTCCGGCGACCGGCGCCGTGACCGGCGGCGTCCGCCCGGGGGCGGAGCTCGCCGGGAGCGGCACCAGGAGTTACGCGTCCTCGTTGTCGACCCAGCTCATGAGCTTGCGCAGCTCACGGCCGGTGGTCTCCAGCAGGTGGTCGCTGTCGGCCTTCTTGTACTCGTTGTACTTGGGCAGGCCGTTGTGGTACTCGGCCATCCAGTTCTTGGCGAACGTGCCGTCCTGGATCTCCGCGAGGACCTTCTTCATCTCGGCCTTGGTGGCGTCCGTGATGATCCGCGGGCCGGTGACGTAGTCGCCCCACTCGGCGGTCTCCGAGATGGACCAGCGCATCTTCTCCAGGCCGCCCTCGTACATGAGGTCCACGATCAGCTTCAGCTCGTGGAGGCACTCGAAGTACGCGATCTCCGGCTGGTATCCGGCCTCGGTCAGGGTCTCGAAACCGGCCTTGACCAGAGCGGCGGTGCCACCGCAGAGAACGGCCTGCTCGCCGAAGAGGTCGGTCTCGGTCTCCTCGGTGAAGGTCGTCTTGATGACGCCGGCGCGGGTGCCGCCGATGGCCTTCGCGTACGAGAGGGTCAGCGCGAACGCCTTGCCCGAGGCGTCCTGCTCGACGGCGGCGATGCACGGAACGCCGCGGCCCTCCTCGTACTGACGGCGGACCAGGTGACCCGGACCCTTCGGGGCGACCATGCAGACGTCGATGCCCTCGGGGACCTTGATGAAGCCGAAGCGGATGTTCAGGCCGTGACCGAAGAACAGCGCGTCGCCGGCCTTGAGGTTGTCCTTGATGGAGTCCTCGTAGACCTTGGCCTGGATCGGGTCCGGGACGAGGATCATGATGACGTCGGCCTCGGCGGACGCCTCGGCCGGGGTCACCACACGCAGACCCTGCTCCTCGGCCTTGGCCTTGGACTTCGAGCCCTCGTGCAGACCCACGCGGACGTCGACACCCGAGTCACGCAGCGACAGCGCGTGGGCGTGGCCCTGGCTGCCGTAGCCGATGACCGCGACCTTGCGGCCCTGGATGATGGACAGGTCGGCATCGTCGTCGTAGAACAGCTCGGCCACTGGGTTTTCTCCTTGGTGTGCTGGTGTTGCGTCCCACCGTACGGCGGGGTGCGTCTCTGTCGTTTTCCGGTCCCGCCGCGATGGAGCCGGCGGGACGACTCTTGCGCGTCGGCGACTACGCCGTACGGTCGAGGGCGCGCAGCGAACGGTCGGTGATCGACCGCGCGCCCCTCCCCACGGCGATGGTGCCGGACTGGACGAGCTCCTTGATGCCGTACTGCTCCAGCATCTTGAGCATCGCCTCCAGTTTGTCGGCTCCTCCGGTCGCCTCGATCGTGACGGCCTCCGGGGAGACGTCCACGGTCTTGGCGCGGAACAGCTGGACGATCTCGACGATCTGGGAGCGGGTCTCGCTGTCCGCGCGGACCTTCACCAGGACGAGCTCGCGCTGGATCGCAGCGGTCGGCTCGAGTTCGACGATCTTCAGGACGTTGACCAGCTTGTTGAGCTGTTTGGTCACCTGCTCCAGGGGCAGGTCCTCGACATTCACGACGATGGTGATGCGGGAGATGTCGGGGTGCTCGGTGGTACCGACCGCGAGCGAGTCGATGTTGAAGCCGCGTCGGGAGAACAGGGCGGTGATCCGGGCGAGAACACCGGGCTTGTTCTCGACGAGGACGGAGAGTGTGTGCTTGCTGGACATGGGGCGGTCTCTCTCTGTCTCTCAGTCGTCTTCGTTGTCGCCGAAGTCGGGGCGGACTCCCCGGGCGGCCATGACCTCGTCGTTGGAGGTGCCCGCGGCGACCATCGGCCAGACCATGGCGTCCTCGTGGACGATGAAGTCGACCACGACGGGGCGGTCGTTGATCGCGTTGGCCTCGGCGATGACCTTGTCCAGGTCGGCCGGGTCCTCGCAGCGGATGGCGTAACAGCCCATGGCCTCGGACAGCTTGACGAAGTCCGGCACGCGGGTGCCCTTGGACGGGTTGCCGTCGACGTCGGTGCCCGAGTGCAGCACGGTGTTGGAGTAGCGCTGGTTGTAGAACAGGGTCTGCCACTGGCGGACCATCCCGAGCGCGCCGTTGTTGATGATGGCGACCTTGATCGGGATGTTGTTGAGGGCGCAGGTGGTGAGTTCCTGATTGGTCATCTGGAAGCAGCCGTCACCGTCGATCGCCCAGACCGTGCGGTCCGGCATGCCCGCCTTGGCGCCCATGGCTGCCGGGACCGCGTACCCCATCGTCCCGGCGCCGCCGGAGTTGAGCCAGGTGGCGGGCTTCTCGTACTGGATGAAGTGCGAGGCCCACATCTGGTGCTGGCCGACGCCCGCCGCGAAGATGGTGTCCTCGGGGGCGAGTTCGCCGATGCGCTGGATGACCTGCTGCGGCGAGAGGCTGCCGTCCTCCGGCAGGTCGTAGCCGAGCGGGTAGGTGTCGCGCCAGCGGCTGAGGTCCTTCCACCAGGCGCTGTAGTCGCCGGTACGGCCCTCGGTGTGTTCCGCCTGGACGGCCTGGACGAGGTCGGCGAGGACTTCGCGGGCGTCCCCGACGATCGGCACGTCGGCGGCGCGGTTCTTGCCGATCTCCGCCGGGTCGATGTCGGCGTGGACGATCTTGGCGTACGGGGCGAAGCTGTCGAGCCTGCCGGTGACGCGGTCGTCGAAGCGGGCTCCGAGCGCCACGATCAGGTCGGCCTTCTGGAGCGCGGTGACGGCGGTGACCGCGCCGTGCATCCCGGGCATGCCCACGTGCAGCGGGTGGCTGTCGGGGAACGAGCCGAGCGCCATCAGGGTGGTGGTGACGGGGGCCCCGGTCAGCTCCGCGAGCATCCGCAGCTCCGCGGTCGCGCCCGCCTTCATCACGCCGCCGCCGACGTACAGCACCGGGCGCTTGGCCTGGGTGATGAGCTTGGCGGCCTCGCGGATCTGCTTGGCGTGCGGCTTGGTCACCGGGCGGTAGCCGGGCAGGTCCATCGTGGGCGGCCAGCTGAAGGTGGTCCTCGTCTGGAGGGCGTCCTTGGCGATGTCGACGAGGACGGGGCCCGGCCGGCCGCTGGAGGCGATGTGGAACGCCTCGGCGATGGTGTGCGGGATGTCCTCGGCCCGGGTGACCAGGAAGTTGTGCTTGGTGACCGGCATGGTGATGCCGCAGATGTCGGCTTCCTGGAAGGCGTCCGTGCCGATGGCCTTGGAGGCGACCTGGCCGGTGATCGCGACCAGCGGGACCGAGTCCATGTGCGCGTCGGCGATCGGCGTGACCAGGTTGGTGGCTCCCGGCCCCGAGGTCGCCATGCAGACGCCGACCTTGCCGGTGGCCTGCGCGTAACCGGTCGCCGCGTGTCCGGCGCCCTGCTCGTGCCTGACCAGGACGTGACGGACCCGGGTGGAGTCCATCATCGGGTCGTACGCCGGAAGGATCGCACCGCCGGGAATACCGAATACCGTGTCCGCGCCCACTTCCTCCAGAGACCGGATGAGTGACTGCGCGCCCGTGACGTACTCGACGGGGGCGGACGACGGTCCGCCGCTACGGGCTCGCGGCTGGGGGTGGTGGGCCCCGGTGGCCTGCTCGGTCATCGGCATTCTCTTCTCGAAGCTGAGGTTTTTGCGGGGTTCGGGAGGTGTCGGTGCAACAAAAAACCCCTCGTGCCGTGAGGCAAGCGAGGGGAGCGCGCCGGTGCGGTCTGCGGAGTCTTCGGTGACGGACTCCGCTTCAGCCGACGCGCTTTCCAAGTACGAGAATTCGGGTGCGCATGGCATAGACCCTCCCTCCGGCGCGCTCGGTGTGTCAAGTGGGTGGGACGGGCGTCTCACCATGTGAACTGCTGAGGAGTGGGATCGGGCCACCGGTCAGGACGTGCCGGGTGAGCGGATCGCCCGGCACGGGGAACTCGCCGCGCGCCAGGACGCACCGCAACCGGTACTCGTCGAGCGGTCCGGAGAACGCCGCGCCCTGCCCGTGCGTGCAGCCCAGTGCGCGCAGCGCGAGTGCCTGCTCCGGGGTGTCGACCCCCTCGGCGACGGACTGCATCCCGAGGTCACGGGCGATCCGCAGCAGCCCGCCGGTGATCTTGTGCAGCCGGGGCGACTCCACGATGCCGTCGACGAGGCCGCGGTCGAGCTTCAGTACGTCGACGGGGAGCCGGCGCAGCGCGTTGATCGCGGCGTATCCGCTGCCGAAGCCGTCCAGCGCGATCCGTACGCCGAGTCCGCGCAGCGCGGTCAGCCGCTGTTCGAGGTCGTCGAAGGGGATGTGGGGGTCGCTGTCGCCGATCTCCACCATCAGCGTGCCGGAGGGCAGGACGTGCCGGGCGAGAAGGGCTTCGACCGAGCTGAAGGGAAGCGTCCCGTCGGTCAGCCCGCGGGCGGAGAGGCGGACGGACACGGTGACCGAGTGACCGGCCCCGGCCCGGTCCGCGGCCTGTCCGACGGCCTCTTCGAGGAGCCACCGGCCCAGCTCGGCACCGCGGTCACCGCCCTCGGAGGCGCGCAGGAACTCGGCCGGGGTGAAGAGGACGCCCTGCGCGGAGCGCCAGCGGGCCTCGGCGGCGACGGCGGCGACGGTCCCGCTGGAGAGGTGGACGACGGGCTGGTGGAGGAGGGCGAACTCGCCCTCGCGCAGCGCGGTGCGGAGCCGGGTGGCCAGTTCCGAGCGGCGGATCACGTCGGCCTGCATCTGTGGCGCGTACAGCTCGACCCGGTCCTTGCCGCTCGCCTTGGCGCGGTACATGGCGAGGTCGGCGTTGCGCATGAGGTCGTTGGGGGTGATGCCGGGCTCGGCGAAGGCGACGCCGATGGAGGCGGCGACGGCGACCTCGTCACCGCCGACGCGGTACGGCTCGGAGAGCGTGAGGCGCAGCCGGTCGGCGATCTCATGGACCTGGTACTCGCGGCCGGCCTGGTCACCGCCGCCGTCACCGAGGATGAGCGCCGCGAACTCGTCGCCACCGAGCCTGGCCGCGGTGTCCCCGGCCCGCACCGAGTCCTGGAGACGTCGGCCGGCCTGGACGAGGAGTTCGTCGCCGGCCTGGTGGCCGAGCCGGTCGTTGACGGCCTTGAAGCCGTCGAGGTCGATGAAGAGCACGGCGGTGCCGGGGTCACCGGCCCTGCGGCCCTCCAGGGCCAGGCGGACCCGCGTGGTGAACAGCGCCCGGTTGGGCAGGCCGGTGAGCGGGTCGTGTTCGGCGTTGTGCTGCAACTGGGCCTGGAGGCGGACCCGTTCGGTCACGTCCCGGCTGTTGAGGATGAGCCCGCCCTGGTGGCGGTTGACGGTGGACTCGACGTTGAGCCAGTCGCCGGAGCCCGATCTGAACCGGCACTCGATGCGGGTGGTGGGCTCCTCGGCGGGCGGGGCGGCGAGGAACCTCCGCACCTCGTGGATCACGCGCCCGAGGTCGTCCGGGTGGATGATCGAGGCCAGTTCGGCGCCGACGAGGTCGTCGGCGTCCCTCCCGTACACCCCGGCGGCGGCCGGGCTGACGTAACGCAGTATGCCGGTCGGGGCGGCGATCATGATGACGTCGCTGGAGCCCTGCACCAGGGAGCGGAAGTGGTTCTCCTTCTGGGCGAGTTCCTGGGTGAGGGCGATGTTGTCTACGAGCATGATGCCCTGGCGGACGACCAGGGCGAGCACGACGGCGCATCCGGTGAAGACGACGACCCGGTCCACCCGGTGTCCCTCGACGACGTTGTAGAGGATGCCGAGGGTGCAGACGGCCGCGGCGAGGTAGGGCGTCAGCGCGGCGAGCGAACCGGCGATGGGGCGGCCCGTGGTGGGCCGGACGGGCGGCCGGGGGCGCTGCCCGCAGCCGGCGCGGCGGGCGCCCCAGGGCGCGTACGCCAGGAGCAGCGAACCGGTGAACCAGCCCGCGTCCAGGACCTGCCCCGAGTGGTAGGTCTGGCGCAGCAGCGGCGAGGTGAACAGGGCGTCGCACAGCACGGTCAGCGCGAGGGCGGCGATGGCGGTGTTCACCGCGGAGCGGTTGGCCCCGGCCCGCCGGAAGTGCAGCGCGAGCACCATGCTGACCAGCACGATGTCCAGCAGCGGGTAGGCCAGCGAGAGGGCGGCGCGGGCGACGCTCTCGTTGCGGAAGCCGACCGCGTGGGCGGTGTGCGCGAGCGCGAGGCTCCACGAGAGCGTGAGCAGCGATCCGCCGATCAGCCAGGCGTCCAGTCCCAGACAGACCCAGCCGGCCCGGCTGACCGGTCGGCGGGCGAGGACGAGCAGGCCCACGATGGCGGGCGGCGCGAAGCAGAGGAAGAAGGCGTCGGCGAGCGAGGAGCCGGGCACGGGCCGCTCCACCACCACCTCGTACCACCCCCAGACGGCGTTTCCGCCCGCGGCCATCGCGGAGGAGACCGAGAAGAGCAGCCAGGCGGGCCGGAACCGGCCGCTGCGGGTCCGGGCGTAGAGCAGACAGGAGACGGCCGCGATCAGGGCGGCGGCGCTGAGGCCGAAATCGCCCATCATCTTGGCGAGCCGGGGGCTGCCCCAGCCGAGGGCCGCCCCCACGCCGTACCCGGCGCAGACGAGGCCGAGCAGAATGCGCGGCACCAGGCGGGCGCGGGCGCCGGCACGCGTACCGGCTCCCGCCGTCCCGGTCGGTGCCCCGCCCTCCGTCCCCCCGGTGACCGACCCGGGGGACGGCTCCGGACAGGGGGGCGGCTGACTGCACAGCAGTGTTCCGAGGCCGCTCACCGAGGCGCTCCCGGCGACGCGGGCCTGAGGAGGTGTCTGCGCACCGGGAGGAGGCGTCTTCCGGGCCTCGGGGCTCCCGGCGTCCGCCGCCGACCGCCCTGCCACGCCGGATCGTTCGTCCCTTGACCGTGCATCGCCCGTCGCCCCCCTCGCCTTCACATGCTCACCGCCACCGTCCCTGCCACGGCGCGGCCCCCGATTCGGGACGATACACCAGACTCGTCACTCAGGGACATAGCTTATCTACTCTCAGTGACGATACGAGGTGCTGTCGCCACCCTGCGCAGCGAAGTGGCCCCACAGCGTGGTCAGCCGGTGGTGAGCACGAGGTTGCGCAGCGGCTCCCCCGCCGCGAACCGGGTGAGCTGACCGGCCAGCAGACGCCTGGCGCGCGGCAGGAACGCCGAGGTGCTGCCGCCCACATGAGGCGTGATGAGGACGTTCGGAGCATGCCAGAGAGGATGGCCCGCGGGCAGCGGTTCCGGATCAGTGACGTCGAGGGCGGCGCGCAGGCGGCCGGACTCCAGTTCGGCCAGCAGGGCCCCGGTGTCCACGACGGGGCCGCGCGCGACGTTCACCAGGAGCGCCCCGTCCGCCATCGCGGCGAGGAACGGGGCGTCCACCAGCCCTTGTGTGGCGGGGGTGAGCGGGGTGACCAGGACGACGACATCGGCTTCGGGCAGCAGCGCGGGCAGCTCGTCGATCGCGTGTACGGGACCGCGCGCGGTGGTTCGCGCGGAGCGCGCGACGCGCACCAGCCGCGCGCACTCGAAGGGTTCGAGCCGGTCCTCGATGGCGGCGCCGATCGCCCCGTACCCGACGATCAGGACGGACTTGTCGGCGAGCGCGGGATAGAAGCCGGTGCGCCAGTCCTCGTTGTCCTGGCCGCGCACGAAGCCGGGGAGGTCGCGCAGGGATGCCAGGATCAGGGCGAGGGCCAGCTCGGCGGTCGACGCCTCGTGGACCCCCTTGGCGTTGCACAGCTGAACGCCGGGCGGCAGCTGCCCGAGGTGGCGCTGGACGAGGTCGGTGCCGGCGGAGAGGGTCTGCACCACCCGTACACCGCTCAGTACGGCGAGCGGGCGGACGGCGACCTCCGGCCCCTTCAGGTAGGGGACCACGTAGAACGCGCAGTTCGCGGGGTCGGCTGGGTAGTCCCGCCCGCCGTCCCAGAAGTGGTAGTTGAGACCCTCGGGGAGTCCGTCGATCCCGTCGATCGCGATCGGCAGCCATACGTCCTGATTCCGGGGCGATGTCCTGGTGGAAGTCATGGCCAGGAGGCTATGCGAAGCGTGACCGGCCGACGGCAGAGGTTAGTTTGGGGTGCGGTGGGGCCCCGCGACGGCGGGACCGAGGAAGGGTTCGGGGAGTTGGAGCGCAGGACTATCGGTGCGGCGGCGCTCGCCGTGGGCTCGGTCGGGCTCGGCTGCATGCCGATGAGCTGGGCGTACAGCGCGTCCCAGCAGCGCGGCGACCGCTCGTTGCGTACCGTGCACGCCGCACTCGACGCGGGCGTCCGACTGCTCGACACGGCCGACATGTACGGCCCCTTCACCAATGAGCTGCTGGTGGGCAGGGCGCTGAAGGGCCGGCGGTCCGAGGCGTTCGTCTCCACCAAGTGCGGGCTGCTGGTGGGCGATCAGCACATCGTGGCCAACGGCCGCCCCGGCTATGTGCGGCGGGCCTGTGACGCCTCGCTGCGCCGGCTCCAGACCGATGTGATCGATCTGTACCAACTGCACCGGGCCGACCCCGAGATACCGGTGGAGGAGACCTGGGGCGCGATGGCCGATCTGGTCTCGGCGGGAAAGGTGCGGGCGCTCGGTCTGTGCGCGGTCGGTGCGCGTGCCTCGCGCCGGTCGGGGGCGCGGACGCATGACGGAACGATCCGCCAACTGGAGCGGGTGCAGCAGGTGTTCCCGGTGAGCGCGGTGCAGGCGGAGCTGTCGGTGTGGTCGCCGGAGGCGCTGGAGACCCTGCTGCCGTGGTGCGCGGCGCGGGGTGTGGGTGTGCTGGCGGCGATGCCGCTGGGCAACGGTTTCCTGACCGGCACGCTGACGCCCGGTCAGGGTTTCGAGCCGCAGGACCTGCGGGCCAGGCATCCCCGGTTCACCGCGGAGATGATGGCGGCGAACCAGCCGGTGGTGGCGGGGCTGCGCAGGATCGCGGAGCGGCACGGGGCGACGGTGGCGCAGGTGGCGCTGGCGTGGGTGCTGCGGCAGGGCGCGCACGTGGTGCCGGTGCCGGGGACGAAGCGCGAGGAGTGGGCGGTGGAGAACGCGCGGGCGGCGGACGTGGAGCTGACGGCGGGGGACCTGGCGGAGATCGACGCGCTGCCCCGGGCGCGGGGGTCGTGGGACTGAGCCGAGCGGTACGGGGCCGGGGCGGTACGGGGACCAGGGGTACGGCGACGAGGAGTACGGGCACGGGCGGTACGGGCCCCGCGTGGCCGGCCGGCTCCGTTGGGCGGACGGGTGATGTCGGTGTCGGCCGGGGAAACTTCGGCGACTTCGGGAACCGGGCGGCCGGCCGCGGTGTAAGAACAGTAGTCATGCCGCCGTCGAAGGGACCGATGCTGTGCGCGGTGCTGTGCTGGGATCTGGGCGAGGGTCTGCCGTACCTCGGGGAGCCGTCGTACGAGGGCGGGTCGTGACCGCGCTGTTCGCCGCGTCGCTGCTGCTGTCCGCCGGGTGTGCACCGGACGGCGGTCCGGCGGGCGGGGGGTCGGACGGGTCGGCGTCACCCCGGTCGTCACCCGCCTCTTCGGCGTCCGCCGCGCCCTCCCCCTCGCCGTCGGAGGATGTGGCCGAGCCGCCGCCCGCCAAGGGGTCGGTGAAGGTGGTGTCGACGCTCGCGGAGGGCCTGAACTCTCCGTGGGGGCTCGCGGAGCTGCCCGGTGGTGATCTGCTGGTGACCTCCCGTGACCAGGGCACGATCACCCGGATCGACGGCACGACCGGGAAGAAGACGCTGCTGGGCTCGGTGCCCGGGGTGTCGGCGTCCGGTGAGGGCGGGCTGCTGGGCCTGGCGGTGTCGCCGACGTACGGCACCGATCATCTGCTCTACGTGTATTTCACGACCGCGTCCGACAACCGCATCGCCCGTCTGCTGTACGACGAGGACGAGACGGCGGGCCGGATGCTCGGGGCGCCCGACACGATCGTGCGGGACATCCCGAAGGGGGCCGTGCACAACGGCGGCCGGATCGCGTTCGGCCCGGACCGGATGCTGTACGCGGGCACCGGCGAGACCGGGGACGACGGGCTCGCCCAGGACAAGGAGTCGTTGGCCGGGAAGATCCTGCGGATGACACCGGACGGTGAGCCGGTGCACGGCAATCCGTCGGCGGACTCCCTGGTGTACTCGTACGGGCACCGCAATGTGCAGGGCCTGGCCTGGGACGGGCGGAAGCAGCTGTGGGCGTCGGAGTTCGGGCAGGACACCTGGGACGAGCTGAACCGCATCGTGCCCGACGGCGACTACGGCTGGCCGGAGGTCGAGGGCACGAAGGGCAGGAAGGGGTTCATCGACCCGGTCGCCCAGTGGAAGACGTCCGAGGCGTCACCGAGCGGGATCGCGTTCGCCGGGGGATCGATCTGGATGGCGGGCCTGCGCGGTGAACGGCTCTGGCGGATTCCGCTCTCCGGTGACGCGGCCGGGGAACCTCTGGCGGCCCCCCAGTCGTTCCTGGAAGGGAAGTACGGCCGTCTGCGTACCGTGCTCGCCGCGGGCGGCGACAAGCTCTGGCTCGTGACCAGCGAGACGGACGGCCGTGGCACCCCGAAGCCGGGAGACGACAGGATTCTGGTGCTGGAGGTGCGGTGACGTCGTCCGCGGGGGACGGCCAGGGTCTCTCGTCCGGACCGGGCCGGATCAGGGAGCGGGCCGGTGCCGTGCGCCGCGAGGCGGAGGAGGCAGTCATGGCGGAGCCGTGCCGACCGACGACAACGCCGCGAGGTGCGGTGCCCGAGCCCGCGAGCCCGGCCTGACCCGAACGGAAGGCCCTGAGGGGCGACAGCCCCGCTGGAAGGAGCGCGGCCGGTGTTCAACTTCTTCGAGGAACTCTTCGCCCCCGGCCGTAAACACGCCGCCGAGGAACAGAAGCGGCTGGAGCTGAGCCGGGTGGATCTCGGTGTCGGCGACCCCGGGCGCGGGCCGATAGACCTCTCGTCGGGCAAGGTGACCGTCCGGGCTCCGGATTCGGAGTCCGGGGCGACGCCGGAGGGCGGACGAGAAACGGGTGCCGAGGCCGC
Organism: Streptomyces sp. AM 4-1-1; assembly: GCF_029167625.1. Taxonomy (NCBI): domain Bacteria; kingdom Bacillati; phylum Actinomycetota; class Actinomycetes; order Kitasatosporales; family Streptomycetaceae; genus Streptomyces; species Streptomyces sp. AM 4-1-1. The sequence goes on along the minus strand of NZ_CP119145.1, from coordinate 5,509,594 downwards.
CACCTCGGAAGGCCCGGACCCGGAGAAGGACACGGGTCCGGGCGGGGGCGCCGACGACGGCCGGTGACCGGGCCGGTCGTCCGGCCGTGCGCACTCCGGGCGGAGGCGGCGGCGGTGAGCCGATGCCGCCCCGCGCCGCCCCCGGGGCGGCGCGGGCCCCGGGGGCGGCCCCGCCCGGCGGCGGTGCGGTGGTTGTGCTCAGCCTGCGGCGGGTGTGGCGACGGTGGGCAGGGCGACGAAGAGATCGAAGTACATGCCGACCGAGAGCAGCACCCCGATCACCCCGAGCACCACACCGGCCAGGGCGACGGCGCGAATCCAGCCAGGCTGCGGGTGGGCGCTGGGGGCGCCGAAGGCGGGTCGTACGAGCGCGAAGACGCCCACCAGCAGGGCCACCAGCGCGAAGACGCCGTTCACGAAGGCCGTGGTGTGCCAGGCGTCCCCGTAGATCTCGGAGATCTGCTGGGCCGCGCTGCCGCCCGACCCGGTGTGGATCTGGCCGAGCAGCGTCTCGCGCTCGGCGGCGACCCGGCTGGTCCAGCCCCCGGTGAGCGAAACCACGCCGAGCGCGGCGGCGACGACGGCCGTCGCGCCCGCGCCGATCCAGGACGACTCCTTGGTGTGCGGATCGTCCTCCGCCGCTTCGTCGTCGAGACTCTCGGCATCGGCGTCGGTGCCCGCGTGGGCCCCGGGCCCGCTCCCGTCGGCGGTCTCGCTCCCGTCCGGGGCGTCCGCCGGCTCGGACGCGGCCCGGTCCTGGGCTTCGGGTGCTTCGGGTGTGGTGGTCGCCTCCGTCGCGGTCCTGTTCTCGCGGTCGTCGTCCGCGGCGGTGACTGTGGGGGTCTTGGGAGTCGTGGGGTTCATGAGGCGCACGCTAGGCGCCGCGCATGAGAACCCGCTTAACGTTTCGCCCGCCCCGGCCGCTCACCGTTTCGCGCGGCGCCACTCCGGCGCCAGTACGGACCAGATCTCGGTGTCCTGGCGTACGCCCCGGTACGGCGTGTCCTCCCGCAGCACCCCGTCGCGGGTCATGCCGAGCCGCTGGGCAACGGCCACACTGCGGGTGTTCGCGGAGGACGCGCGCCACTCCACCCGGTGCATCCCGCGCTCCTCCACCGCCCAGTCGATCAGCTTCCGCGCCGCCCGGGTCACCAGGCCCCGCCCCTGACCGGCGGGCTCCAGCCAGCAGCCGACCTCGCAGACGCCAGAAGCGGCGTCGAAGGCGGGGAACATCACGCCGCCGACGAGTGTGCCGTCCAGCCGGATGCCGTATATCCGTCCGGTGTCGGTCGCCTGCCGGTCCGCGTACCGCTGGAGCAGTGCGCGCGCCGACTCCAGGTCGGTCGCGTACGAGGCGAACGGAATCCACGGGTCCACGAGATCCCGTGCCCGGTCCATATGGGCGAGGAATTCCGGCGCCTGCCAGATCTCCAGCGGGCCCAGTTCGGCCCCGTCGTCCCCCAGGGACACCGCGAACATCGTCCTCCCCTTCCGTCGTCTCCGTCTGCGCCGCGCCAGGTGCTCCGCCGGTCTCGGCCGGCCGCCGTGGCCGTACGTCTCAGCGGACGCGTTCGAGCGGCACGGGCTCGGCGGCCCCGGCCCGTTCGGCCGGTCCGGCGCCGTCGCCCGTACGCGCTCCCGGGATCTTCGCACGGGGCGCCGCCGCGTGGTCCGGTGGCTCGATGCTGATGTGCGGCAGCCGCCGGTCCAGCCAGCGGGGCAGCCACCAGTTCGCACCGCCCAGCAGATGCATCAGCGCGGGCACCAGCAGGGTACGCAGGACGAACGCGTCCAGGGCGACCGCCGCCGCGAGCGCGATGCCGAACATCGCGATGACCCGGTCGCCGCTGAGCACGAAGGCGAGGAACACCGAGATCATGATGACGGCGGCGGAGTTGATCACCCGGCCGGTCTCGGCCAGTCCGACCCGTACCGCACGGCGGTTGTCACGGGTCTCCAGCCACTCCTCCCGCATCCGGCCGACCAGGAAGACCTGGTAGTCCATGGAGAGCCCGAAGAGCACGGAGACCATGATCACCGGCAGGAACGGTTCGATCGGACCGGCGCTGCCGAGTCCCAGCAGCTCGCTCCCCCACCCCCACTGGAAGACGGCGACGACCACCCCGAACGACGAGGCCACGGCGGCGATGTTCATCACGGCCGCCTTCAGCGGGATGCCGACGGACCGGAACGCCAGCAGCAGGAGCAGACAGCCGAGCCCGATGACCACCCCGATGAAGAGGGGGAGTTTCCCGACGGCCACCTGCCCGAAGTCGTCGTAACCCGCCGTCACTCCGCCCACCTCGACCTGGAGCGAGGTGTCGTGCTCGGCCTTCGGCAGCACCTGGGCGCGCAGACGCTCGACGAGTTCGCTGGTGTGCTGCGACTGCGGCGCGGTCGTCGGTACGACGGTGACGAAGGCGGTGTCCCCGCTGCCGTTGTACGTGACCGGGCCGACCGAGGCGACCCCCTCGGTGCCGCGCACGGCGGCGGGCAGGCCGTCCATGGCGAGCCGGTCGTCGGCGCCGTCGAGCCGCGCGGCCAGCGTCAACGGCCCGTTGACGCCGGGCCCGAATCCGTCGGCCAGCAGGTCGTACGCCTGCCGGGTGGTGGACGAGGTCGGGTTGTTGCCCTGGTCCGAGGTGCCCAGGTGCAGCGAGAAGGTGGGGATCGCGAGGACCAGCATCACCGCTGCGGCGCAGGCGCCGAGCAGTTTGGGATGCCGTTCGACGAACACGGCCCACCGGGCGGCGAGACCCGACGGGGTCTCGGGGCGCGGTCCGTGTTCGGCGAGCTGCCGCCGTTCGCGCCGGCTCAGCGCCCGCATCCCGATGAAGGACAGCAGGGCGGGCAGCAGCGTCACCGAGGCGGCGACGGTCAGGACGACGGTGAGCGAGGCGGCGATGGCGACGCCGTTGAGGAAGCTGAGCCGCAGGATCAGCATCCCGAGCAGGGCGATGCAGACGGTGGCCCCGGCGAAGACGACGGCCCGCCCGGTGGTGGTCACGGCGTGCCGTGCCGCCTCGTCGGGCGCCATGCCCCGGCGGAGCCCCGTGCGGTGCCGGGTGACGATGAACAGGGCGTAGTCGATCCCGACACCGAGCCCGATCAGCATGCCCAGCATCGGGGCGAAGTCGGCGACCGTCATCACATGCCCCAGCAGCACGATCCCCGCGTAGGCGGTGCCGACGGAGACGAGCGCGGTGGCGATGGGCAGCAGGCTGGCGGCGAGCGATCCGAAGGCCAGGAAGAGCACCGCCCCCGCGACCACCACTCCGATGATCTCGCTGAGGTGCACGGACGAGGTCTCGGTCAGGGCGATCGCGCTGCCGCCCAGCTCCACCTGGAGTCCGTCGCCGGACGCCTCCTTCGCGGTGTCGACGACGGCCCGCGCCTGCTGCGGCGTGATGTCGTCGGCCTGCTGGTCGAAGGTGATCGTGGCGTAGGCGGTGTGCCCGTCCGCGCTGATCCGGTCGGCGCCAACCGCCCCGTACGGGCTGCTGACACCGCCGACACCGGGCAGTTCGGCGATCTCGTGGAGCGTCCGGGTCATCGTCTGCCGGACGTCGGTGGCCCGGACGGTGCCGTCCGGGGTGTGCCAGACGACGGTGTCCGTATCACCGCCGAGGTCGGTGAACCCCTCGGTGAGGAGGTCGGTGGCGCGACCGGCTTCCGTACCCGGGATGTCGTAGTCGTTGGTGTACGCGGAACCGGCGACACCGGCCGCGGTGGCGGCTCCGCCGAGTGCGGCGAGCCAGATGAGGAGGGCGACGAGACGGTGCCTGATGCACCACCGGGCGATGGCTGCCAACGGACGTTCTCCCTGAGGGTTCGATGGATCTTGCTCGGGGAGATCGGGGAGAACTGCCCGTGAAGAACACATGACCTGCGGAGACAACTCTCGCAGCCGAACGTGATCCTTTGTCCGTTTCGTGGCCTTACTCACATGGACACGAGGGCATAAGACGGACATGAGTCCGCTCGTCGGCACGGCGGCCCGGAGCACACTTCCGGTCGCTCCGGACCGCCCCCGTCATCACTCCGGAGCGTGTTTCCTCTCGCTCCGGACCACCGCTTCCCCCTCGCTCCGGACCACCGCTTCCCCCCTCGCTCCGGACACGGCTTCCTCCCTCGCTCCGGGGCCGGCCTCCCCGTCCCGCCCTCACCCCGAGACGCTGGCCCTGCCGTTCTCGATGTGCCCCATCAGCCGCCGCCGGAAGGTGGCGTCCCCCTCCGCGGTGACGGCGAGGTCGTACCAGCCGTGCGCGTCGGCCGACGAGTGGACCACCGTGCGTTCGCGGCCGGGTTTGACGGTGATCCGCCGGGTCCAGTCCCGCAGGTCCGCCTCGTCGACATAGCCGAGCGGGCGCACGGTGAAGGTGAGCGTCGTCCGCCCGGTGTTGCTCAGGGTCAGGTGCAGATCGCGCTCATGGGCGTCGATCCGGGACGCCACCTCGGCGGTCCCGCCGGCCCGCCCCGCGAACTCCCGGCGGAAGCCGTTCGGGCCGGTGACCGTGAAGCGGTAGGCGTCCCCGTCGAGAGGCACCCGCCACTGCGCGGTGCCCTTCACATCGCGGTGCTGCGGCACCGGGAACTCCCCGGCGTACGGGTAGAGCGTGAAGTGCGCCGACGACCGGCCGGTGTTGCGGAGCGCGATCCGCACGGCCCCCTTCACCGTCGTCGCCTGCGCGTCCGGCTGGTACGGCAGCGGCCTCGCCGGGCGGGTCCCCGCCTCCTGCACGGGCATGCGCTGCGCCAGCGGCGGTCGCGGCGACCAGCGCCCGCTGAACGCCGGTACGGCGCCCGGCCGTGCCACGTCCGGCCGCCGCCCGGCCCGGCCGAAGTCGAAGGCCGAGGTCAGATCGCCGGTGACGGTGCGCCGCCAGTCGCTGATGTTCGGCTCCCGGACCCCCGTCCAGCGCTCCAGGAAGCGGATCACCGAGGTGTGGTCGAAGACCTCGGAGCAGACATGGCCGCCGACCGTCCACGGCGACACCACCAGCAGCGGCACTCGCATCCCCAGCCCGGTGGGCCTGCCCTGCCAGCGCTCCTCGGTCACCTCGGGCGGCGCGACCGGCGGCGGCACGTGGTCGAAGAAGCCGTCGTTCTCGTCGTAGTTGACGAGTACGACGGTGTGCCGCCACACATCGGGGTGCTTGCCCAGCGCGTCGAGGACCTTGTAGACGATCGTGGCGCTGTGGACCGGCGACGACACGCTCGGATGCTCGGAGTCCACGGCCGACGGCACCAGATAGGAGACCTCCGGCAGCGTGCCCGCCGCGACGTCGGCGGCGAACGCGTCCGCGAGCGTCCCCGTCTCCACCCGGCGCAGCGCCCGCTCGAACAGGCTGCGTTCGCGGCGGTTCAGCGTGGCGACGCCCGCCTCCAGCCGGGCGAGCAGCCCGGCCCGCTCCCGCGGATCGTCCGTACCGCGCACGGCCGCGTAGAAGGACTCCATGTACGTGTGCCCGCCGGTCTTCGCCAGCGCCTTGCGGGCCACCGCCTTGAACGTCGTGAAGAACTCGATCTGGTTGTCGGTGAAGTTCTCCCACTCGGTGTACGTGCGCCAGCTGCGCCCGGCCTTCTCCAGCCGTTCCGCGTAGGTGCTCCAGCCGTATCCGGGATGAGCGGCCTCGTCGTACGCGTCGTTCCCGACGGCCCGCGCGCCGTTCGGTTCGAAACCCGTCCTCCCGCTCCACAGGTGGTTGCGGTTGGGGCTGGTGGAGGAGTGGATGGACGAGTGGTAGGCGTCGCAGACGGTGAAGGTGTCGGCGAGTTCGTAGTGCAGGGGCAGATCGCGGCGGTCGTAGTAGGCCATGGTGGCGGCCGACTTGGCGCCGACCCAGCCGTTCATCCAGCCGTCGGCCCACGCCTTGGCGCCGCCGTTCCAGGAGTGGTCGAGCGCACCGATGTACTGGAGGTCCTTCTTCTGCGCCTCGGCCGCCTCCCGCACCGGGAAGGGCAGTACGGAGGTGCCCCCCGCCCCCGGCTGCTCGAAGACCGGCTTTCCACCGGGCAGTTCGACGGCGTTGCGGTCGCCGAAGCCGCGTACCCCGCGCAGCGCACCGAAGTAGTGGTCGAAGGAACGGTTCTCCTGCATCAGGATCACCACGTGCTTGACGGCGTGCAGTCCACCGCCGGCGAAACCCGGACCGTGCGCGGGCCGCGCGATGGCGGTCTGCAGGGACGGTGGCAGCAGCGAACCGGCCGCCCCCGCCCCGAGGGCGCCGCCGCCGAGCGCGAAGAGCCGTCGCCGTGAGATGTCCGTGGTCAAGTGAGCCTCCCGAGTCCGTTCGTACGGCGGGGAAACTAATCAAGCCGGATGGCGGCGCGAAGGCGTCCGTGCGACCCCGGGGTGAACGTCCGCCCCTCCCCCGGCCGGCCTCCCTCGCAGGCGCGTGTCACGTGTCGCCGGTCACTTCCCGGGGCTCCCAGGATTGACGGGCCGTTGACCTGGGTACCGCGCACGCGGCAGTCTAAGGACCTGCCAATCGTGTTGACCGGGGGGACAGTTGAACAGCGCTTCGCATCACATCGGACCGGATTCCGCACCGGACCGGTACCGCCTGCTCAACTCCATCGGGAGGGGCGGCGAAGCCGTCCTCTACCGGGCGGAGATCGAGCTGGGCGGGGAGCCCGAGACCGTGGTCGTGAAGGTCCTGGACTCGAAGACCACGATCACCATCGAGCAGTTCCAGCGGCTCAGCGCCAAGTGGCAGGAGCAGGCGGAACTGCTGCGGTTCGTGAACCGGCCCGGGGTGGTCGGGGTGCGCGAACACTTCGAGGGCCCGCCGATCCACGGTTCCGGGGAGTCGGGGACCGCCGCGGGCCGTGCCCTCGTCCTCGTCATGAACCACGTCGGCGGACTCGACCTGCGGGACTGGCGGGCGGAGCGCACGCTCTCCTCGCACGCCGAGCGGCGCGAGGTGCTGCGGACGCTCGAACAGCTCGCGGACGTGCTGGACTGGCTGCACTCCGGGAAGGCCGCGCCGTCCGGGCGGACCGTGGTCCACGGTGACCTCTCGCCCGGCAATGTGATGGTCGACGCCCACGGCCAGGCCACCCTCGTCGACTTCGGGCTGAGCAAGCTGACCGCCGACCACCAGACGGCGGAGGTCTGGTTCACACCTGGCTACGCGGCCCCCGAGGTGTTCGAGGGCAAGCGGTCGCCGGGCACGGACAAGTACGCCTTCGGCGCCATCGCGTACTTCCTGCTGAGCGGACAGGCCCCGCCCAGCTCCCCGGAGCAGCTGCGGGCCGCGCTGGGGGCGCTCCCTGAGGTCGCCGCCGTCGAACCGGAGCGGGCCGAACGCATCCTGAGCGTCTGCGCGGCCGACCCGCACCAGCGGCCGGAGACGCTGACGGCCTGGGTGAAGGACGTACGGTCGGCCGTGGTGTCGACCACCAGGTCCGGGCCGTCCGTGCGGGACGCCGCGCCCCCGCTCCCGTCGGCCGCGCCGGCCGCGCACGCCGCTCCGGCCCCGGAGCCGCCGGCCGTGCCGAAGCCGCCACTGCTGCCGCCGCCGTCGGCGGAGCCCGCCCCGGGCGGATTCGGGCCACCGATCACCGCGTCGGCCGACCCCGGGGTGCCGCTGCCCAGCACGGTCCCGCCCACCGGGCCGGCCGGCCCGGACGGCCCGGCCGGCCCGGCCGGCCCGGCCGGACCCGTGGAGCCGGTGGGTCCGAACGCCACGACGCCGCAGCCCTACCCGGACCCGGCCTCCCTGTCGCTGCCGCCCGTGAAGAAGAAGCGGCGGGTGCTGGCACCCGCGCTGGCCGTGCTGCTGGCGGCCTCGATCGGTGTGAACGTCGTCCAGGGGCTGACGAAGGACGACGGCGGTACGAAGACGGGGGCGGCGCCCGGACCGACCGTGACCGTCACCGAGACGGCCGCCACGGACGGATCGTCCGGCGCTTCCGGCGATCAGGTGAACGGGGACGGCGAGGAGACGCCGGCGGACGCCTCCCCCAGCCCGTCGGTGGACCTGGCGGAGGTGACGGACGCCAAGGAGGTGGCGCTGACCACCGTCCAGAGCGTCGACAAGACCGACGCCGAACTCATCGTGGGCGAGGCGACGTTCAACGGGAAGTACTACAACGACACGCTCCTGGTGGACAAGTCCGGTTACAACTGCGGGGTCACCGAGTACAACCTCGGCCGCAACTGGAACACCTTCGACCTCGTCGCGGGCATCGACGACTCCACCAGGGACAAGGTCGCCCGGCTGGAGATCAGCGTGGACGGCAAGTCCCTCTTCGCGGCCAACGTCACCCTGGGCCACCCGCAGGCGCTCTCCCTGGACGTCAGGAACGGGCTGCGGCTGGTCATCTCCTATCCGGAGGTCGCGGACACCTGCCCCAACAGTCTTCTGGCACTGGGCTCGCCCGTCCTCAGGAAGTAGCCCCGACCGCTCCTCCGGGCCCTACGGCCCGTCAGGGGCCGATCAGCGCCAGCGCGCCCCACAGCGCCACCGTCGACGCCACCAGGGTCGCCGGTACGGTCAGCAGCCCGAGCCGGGTGAAGTGCCCGAGCTCGGGCTCGACGCCGTGGGCGCGGAGAATCCGGCGCCACAGCAAGGTGGCGAGCGAGCCGACATAGGTGAGGTTCGGGCCGAGGTTCACGCCGATCAGGGCGGCGAGCACCGGCCCCGGACCGGCCGCCGCGACCACCGGCAGCAGGGCCAGGATCGCGGGCAGGTTGTTGATCAGATTGGCGAGCACGGCCGCCACGGCGGCCACCACCAGCAGGGCGGGCAACGACGCCCCTTCCGGCAGCAGCCGTTCGATGCCGGAGCCCAGCCCGTTGTCGACGACCGCCCTGACCACCACGCCCAGCGCCAGCACGAAGAGACAGAACAGCGGACCGGCCGAGCGCACCAGTCCCACCACCGTCGTCCTGCGCTGTCCCAGGGCCCGCGCCGCGAGGACCACGGCCCCGGCCAGCGCCGCCCACAGCGGCTCCACCCCGGCGAACGAGGTGACGGCGAACCCGGCCAGGGTCAGGGCGAGCACCACGAGCGTGAACACCGGTACGCCGGGCCGCTCGGCCACCGGCTCCGGCGGGTGCGCCCCGGCCGCCAGGTCCGCCGCGAAGACCCGGCGGAGGACCAGGTACTCGACGCCGACGGCCGCCAGCCAGGGCAGCGCCATCAGCCCGGCGAACCGGGTGAAGGACAGCCCGCTCGCGGTGAACGCCAGCAGATTCGTGAGGTTGGACACCGGCAGCAGCAGGGAGGCCGAGTTGGCGAGGTGGGCGCAGGCGTAGACGTACGGACGCGGCCTGGCCCCGACCCTGGCCGCGGTGGCGAGGACGACGGGGGTCAGCAGGACGACGGTCGCGTCCAGGCTGAGGACGGCCGTGACGACGGCGGCGACGGCGAAGACCCCGCCGAGCAGCGGCCCGGTCCGTCCGCCGCAGGCGCGGGCGACGAGGTCACCGGCGGCCGTGAACAGCCCCTCGTCGGCGCAGAGCCGGGCGAGCACCAGGATCGCGGCGAGGAAGCCGACGACCGGCAGCAGGGTCTCCAGCTGGGCGCGGGCGTCGGACAGCGACACCGCGCCGGCCAGGACGACGATCACGGCGGCGGGCACGGCGACGACCGCCTCGGGCAGCCCCCGGGGGCGTACGACGGCGAACGCCAGCACTCCGAGCAGCAGCGTGACGGAGACGGTCTCGGCGGTGACGGTGTTCAGCGGACTCTCCCGGGCTGCGGAACCATCGGGGCGGGTGGACGGGCGGGGGCCCGCCGGAGGCGCCGCGACGACGGAACGGCCGCGGCGGGCACGGCGACCGGGGAGACCCGGCCCGGGACCGGCCCACGGGGTGCGGGTGGAACCGGTGAAGGGGCGGCGCACCCCGCTCACGGGAGGGGCGCCGCCCCTTCACTCACGTACCACGCGCGACGTCACGTACCGCGTACGGCACGACGTCACGCACCGCACGCGACATCACATGGCGCGCGCGGCGGCCGGATTCAGCCCTCGACGCCGAGCTTCTCCAGGATCAGCTCACGCACCCGGGCCGCGTCCGCCTGGCCCCGGGTGGCCTTCATGACCGCGCCGACGAGCGCGCCCGCCGCCGCGACCTTGCCACCGCGGATCTTGTCCGCGACGGCCGCGTTGGACGCGATGGCCTCGTCCACGGCCGCGCCCAGCGCGCCCTCGTCGGAGACCACCTTCAGGCCGCGCTTCTCGACGACGGTGTCCGGGTCGCCCTCGCCCGCGAGGACGCCCTCCAGGACCTGCCGGGCCAGCTTGTCGTTGAGGTCCCCCGAGGCGACGAGCGCGGCGACCCTGGCGACCTGGGCCGGGGTGACGCCCAGCTCGTCGAGACCGCGGCCGGTCTCGTTGGCGTTGCGGGCCAGCTCGCCCATCCACCACTTGCGGGCCTGGTCCGAGGGGGCACCGGCCTCCGTCGTGGCGACGATCAGGTCGACCGCGCCCGCGTTGAGGATCGACTGCATGTCGTGCTCGGAGACGCCCCACTCCTCGCGGAGCCGGTTGCGGCGCACCCGCGGCAGCTCGGGCAGTCCCTCGCGCAGTCCCTCGACCCACTCGCGGGAGGGGGCCACCGGAACCAGGTCCGGCTCGGGGAAGTAGCGGTAGTCCTCGGCGTTGTCCTTGATGCGGCCGGACGTGGTGGAGCCGTCCTCCTCGTGGAAGTGCCGGGTCTCCTGGAGGATCGTGCCGCCCGCGTTCAGCACCGCCGCGTGGCGCTGGATCTCGAAGCGGGCCGCGCGCTCCACGGAACGCAGCGAGTTGACGTTCTTCGTCTCGGAGCGCGTACCGAACTTCTCGGTGCCGTTGGGGCGCAGTGAGAGGTTCACGTCGCAGCGCATCTGGCCCTGCTCCATGCGGGCCTCCGACACACCGAGCGCCTTGATCAGCTCGCGCAGCTCGGCGACGTACGCCTTGGCGACCTCGGGGGCCCGCGCGCCCGCGCCCTCGATCGGCTTGGTGACGATCTCGATGAGCGGGATGCCCGCGCGGTTGTAGTCGAGCAGCGAGTGGGAAGCGCCGTGGATGCGGCCGGTGGCGCCGCCGACGTGGAGCGACTTCCCGGTGTCCTCCTCCATGTGGGCGCGCTCGATCTGCACGCGGAAGGTCTCGCCGTCCTCCAGCTGGACGTCCAGATAGCCGTCGAAGGCGATCGGCTCGTCGTACTGGGAGGTCTGGAAGTTCTTCGGCATGTCCGGATAGAAGTAGTTCTTCCGGGCGAAGCGGCACCACTCGGCGATCTCGCAGTTCAGCGCGAGGCCGATCTTGACGGCGGACTCGACGCCGATCGCGTTGACGACCGGGAGCGAGCCCGGCAGCCCGAGGCAGGTCGGGCACGTCTGGGAGTTCGGCTCGGCGCCCAGCTCGGTGGAACAGCCGCAGAACATCTTGGTCTTGGTGCCGAGCTCGACATGGACCTCAAGGCCCATGACGGGGTCGTACGTCGCGAGAGCGTCCTCGTACGACTCCAGGTCAGTGACAGTCACGGTGAAGCTTTCCCTCTCAGCCCAGCAGGACGTCGTCGTCGCCGAGGCGCTTGAGTTCGCGCAGCAGCAGGACGATTCCGGTGGCGATGCCGGCGGCGGTGACGACGGCGTCGACCAGCCGGAGCGTGTCGTTCTCCTCGCGGGCCAGCTTCGCCTGCTTGAAAACGCTCAGCGCACCGAAGGCGGTGGTGCCGATGGACAGATACGTACCGGCCTTGGACTTCTTGAATCCCTTGGCCTTGGTCAGTGCGCTCACAGCGACGGAGCCTCCTCAAGCAGCGGGTGCCCCCACTTTTCCACGAAGGCCGCCTCCACGGCGGCACCGACCTTGTACAGCCGGTCGTCCTTCATGGCGGGGGCGATGATCTGCAGACCGACCGGCAGGCCGTCCTCCGGTGCCAGGCCGCAGGGCAGCGACATGGCGGAGTTCCCGGCGAGGTTGGTCGGGATGGTGCAGAGGTCGGCGAGGTACATCGCCATCGGGTCGTCGGCGCGCTCGCCGATCGGGAAGGCGGTGGTCGGGGTCGTCGGCGAGACGATCACGTCGACCTGCCCGAACGCCTTCTCGAAGTCCCGGGTGATGAGGGTGCGGACCTTCTGCGCCGAACCGTAGTACGCGTCGTAATAGCCCGAGCTGAGCGCGTAGGTACCGAGGATCACGCGGCGCTTGACCTCGTCGCCGAAGCCGGCCTCGCGGGTGAGCGCGGTGACCTCCTCGGCGGACCGGGTGCCGTCGTCGCCGACCCGCAGGCCGTACCGCATGGCGTCGAAGCGGGCCAGGTTCGAGGAGCACTCGGACGGGGCGATCAGGTAGTACGCCGACAGGGCCAGGTCGAAGGACGGGCAGTCCAGCTCGACGACGGTGGCGCCGAGCGACCTGAGCAGTTCGACGGCCTCGTCGAACCGCTGGACGACACCGGCCTGGTAGCCCTCGCCCGCGAACTGCTTGACGACGCCGACGCGCATCCCTTCGACGCTGCCGTTGCGGGCGGCCTCGACGACCGGCGGGACCGGGGCGTCGATGGACGTCGAGTCGAGCGGGTCGTGCCCGGCGATGGCCTCGTGCAGGAGGGCCGCGTCCAGGACCGTGCGGGCGCAGGGGCCGCCCTGGTCGAGGGAGGACGAGAAGGCGACCATGCCGTAGCGGGAGACCGCGCCGTAGGTGGGCTTGACGCCGACCGTGCCGGTGACGGCGGCGGGCTGGCGGATGGAACCGCCGGTGTCCGTGCCGATGGCGAGCGGGGACTCGAACGCGGCCAGGGCCGCCGAGGAGCCGCCGCCGGAGCCGCCGGGGACGCGGGTGAGGTCCCACGGGTTGCCGGTCGGGCCGTAGGCGCTGTTCTCGGTGGAGGACCCCATGGCGAACTCGTCCATGTTGGTCTTGCCGAGGATGACGACGTCGGCGGCCCTGAGCCGCTGGGTGACGGTCGCGTCGTACGGCGGGACCCAGCCTTCGAGGATCTTCGAGCCGACGGTGGTCGGCATGTCCCGGGTGGTGAAGATGTCCTTCAGCGCGAGCGGTACGCCGGCCAGCGGGCCCAGCTTCTCGCCCGCGGCCCTCTTGGCGTCGACGGCGCGGGCCTGGGCGAGGGCGCCCTCGCGGTCGATGTGCAGGAAGGCGTGGACCTTCTCGTCCACGGCCTCGATCCGGGCCAGGTGGGCCTCGGTGACCTCGACGGCCGTCAGCTCGCCGGAAGCGATCTTCCCGGCGATCCCGGCGGCGGTGAGCTTGATGATGTCCGTCTTGATGTCCGTCATGACTTCTTAGTCCTCCCCCAGGATCTGCGGCACCTTGAAACGCTGCTGCTCCTGGGCCGGGGCGCCGGAGAGCGCCTGCGCGGGGGTGAGCGACGGACGGACCTCGTCCGCCCGCATGACATTGGTCAGCGGCAGCGGGTGGGAGGTCGGCGGTACGTCTTGGTCGGCGACCTCGGAGACGCGGGCGACCGCGCCGATGATGTCGTCGAGCTGTCCGGCGAAGTGTTCGAGCTCTTCGCCCTTCAGCTCCAGACGCGCCAGCCGGGCGAGGTGGGCGACCTCCTCGCGCGTGATGCCAGGCATGCAGCGATCCTCAGGGGTTGGTGTGCGGTTTTGGCCCAATCCTATGGGGTCGCCCAAATCCTCGGGCGCCACCCACGGAACACCCGCCACGGAACCGCGCGGCCCGCCCCGGGCACCTCCGGCACGCACCGCCGTCCCCTCGGCGTACACCGGGTGTTTCGGGCATGCGCCGGGGTCCCCGGGCGGGCTTCGCGGTACGCACGGTGGCGGGTACGGGGCCGTGCGGGACCAGGGGCGGGACCGCGTCAGGCCGGGGCGGGGCCCGAGTTGACCGTGCGGCCGGAGGGCCGCTGCTCCGGTTCCGCCGCACCGGCCGCCGCGGCGGCCGCGGCCTCCAGCTCGGCGGGGCGGCGCCAGCCGTGTTCGCCGCGGGCCCACAGCCAGGCAGTGGTCTCGTGCGGGGGCATCGCCGCCGCGACCAGCCAGCCCTGCACCGCGTCGCAGTGCAGATCGCGCAACCGCTCCCACGTCTCGTCGTCCTCCACGCCCTCCGCGACGACCAGCAGCCCCAGGGAGTGCGCCAGATCGACCGTGCAACGGACGATCTCCGCGTCCTCGTTGTCGATGGCGAGCCGGGCCACGAACGACCGGTCGATCTTGAGTTCACTCACCGGCAGCCTGCGCAGATGCACCAGAGAGGAGTAGCCGGTGCCGAAGTCGTCGAGCGACATCTTCACGCCGTGGCCGGTGAGCGCGGCGAGCGTGTCGGCGGCGCGCTGCGGGTCCTCCAGCAGCACGTGCTCGGTTATCTCCAGTTGGAGCGCTCCCGCCGGAACGCCGTGCCGTGCCAGCCGCGCGGCGACCGCGCCCGCGAAGCCCGGGGTGTGGACGTCGCGCGGGGAGACGTTCACCGCGACGGGGACGAACAGGCCCTTCGCCCGCCACCGGGCGACCTGGGCGAGCGCCGTCTCCAGGACGTACTCCGTGAGGTGCGGCATCAGTCCCGACGACTCGGCGATGGCGATGAACTCGTCCGGGGGGACCCGGCCGCGCTCCGGATGCACCCAGCGCACCAGCGCTTCGAGTCCGGCGACCTGTCCGTCGAACCGGACCTTCGGCTGGTAGTGCAGCTCGACCTCGCCCGCGTCCAGGGCGCGCCGCAGATCGCCGAGGAGACCGAGCCGGTCGGGGGTGTTGCTGTCCCGCTTCGACTCGTACACCTCGACCCCGGTACGGTCCCGCTTCGCCTGGTACATCGCCACGTCGGCGCGGCGGAGCAGCCCTTCGGCGTCCAGCGCGTGGTCGGGGTAGACGGCGACGCCCGCGCTCGCCTCAAGGACCAGCGTGAGGCCGTCGAGGTCGAGCGGGGAGGAGAGTTCGGCGACGAGGTGGCGGGCGACCCGCTGGGCGCTGGTGGCGGAGTCGGCGGTCGGCAGCAGCACGGCGAACTCGTCGCCGCCGAGCCGGGCTGCCTCCGCTCCCCTCGGCAGCGCCAGCCGCAGCCGGTCCGCGATCTGCAACAGCAGCCGGTCACCCGCCAGATGCCCCAGGGTGTCGTTGACCGCGCGGAACCGGTCGAGGTCGATCAGGACGAGCGCCGACCGGACTCCGACGGACTCGGCCTCCTCCAGCGCCGCCCAGGCCCGCTCCAGCAGCCACTGACGGTTGGGGAGCCCGGTGAGCGGGTCGCGCAGCTGCTCCTCGGCCCTGGCGCGGGCGATCCAGAGCGTCGAGTCGAGGGCGATCAGCGGGACGGCGAACAGCGGCAGCAGCACCGGCTGGGCCAGTGCGACGACGCAGATCAGCGGGGCGATGCCGAGGAGGGCGACGGCGACGAGCCCCTGCCGGAGCATCGCCGTGCGGGCGATGGTCGGCAGTCCGCCGGCGTGCGGTGCGCGGGCGTACCAGAGCAGGGCCCGGGTGACGAGCAGGTACATGGCGGCGGCGAGCAGCACCTCCGGGACCGCGTCCGCGTTCCAGTGGCGGGGGCGCCAGGGCGACTCGACGGTCGGGACCACGTCGAACGCGGCGAGGACCAGCGCCGCCGCCCCGATGCCGAGTATGTCCACCGCACCGTGCAGGATGCCCTGCCACCAGCGGTGCCTGCGGGCCACGCCCACCAGCACCACGACGACCAGACTGACGAGACCGGCGGGCACCCAGCCGTAGAGCAGCAGTACGGCCAGGGTCAGCGCGGCCCCCGACCCGGTGCCGCCCCACCAGCGGTCGCGGCCGAGCGCGACGAGATGGCCGACGACGATCCCGGTGAGCACGGTGAGGGACCAGCCCACCGCCCCGGACGGGAAGAGCGCCCGGCCGTCGCGCACCGTGTCGCAGAGGCCGATGACGAGCTGGACCGTGGCGACCGCCACGATGGCCGCGCCCACTTTTCGGGTGAGGCCGACGGAACCTCGCAGCCGTGACCCCGGAGCGGCGCTCTCGGTCGGTTTCATTCCGTCCCTCTCACAGCCGGCGGTGCCGATGTCACGCGATGGCCCCCGCTCCCATGCCATCACGACCCAATTCCCACCACGCAGCCGTGCACGGCAGGCGCACACATCAACACTAGGCCGCCGAAGGCTCCGAAGGGCACCGCTCTGCAGCTCTTGCCCGAATGAGGACCAACCCTTTTCCCGGGTCCGCCGTGCTCCGGACGGGTGGCGGTGGCCCGCCGACCGCGTCCTTCACCTCAGGTTTCGCCGTTCTGCCCGCTCTCTTCACCGGCCGGCAGCGCGGCCTCGCGAGCGGCGTCGGAACCCTGTTCGAGCAGTACAGCGAAGCCGTCCTCGTCCAGAACCGGAACTTTCAGCTGCATCGCCTTGTCGTATTTCGAGCCCGGGTTGTCGCCGACGACGACGAAGGAGGTCTTCTTCGAAACGGAACCGGTCACCTTCGCCCCCCTGCTCTGCAACGCCTCTTTCGCGCCATCGCGGGTGTGGCCGGTAAGCGTGCCTGTGACGACGACGGTGAGTCCTTCGAGCGGTCGCGGTCCCTCCTCCTCGCCCGCGCGCTCGTCCTCCGTCCGGACCCCGGCCGCCCGCCACTTGCGCAGGATCTCGCGGTGCCAGTCCTCGGCGAACCACTGCTTGACCGAGGCGGCGATGACGGGCCCGACCCCGTCGGCGTCGGCCAGCTCCTGTTCGCTCGCCTCGTCGATCCGGTCGATCGAGCGGAACTGGCGGGCCAGCTCCGCGGCCGCCACCGGGCCGACGTGGCGGATCGACAGTCCGGTGAGGATGCGGGCCAGCGGGCGCCGCTTGGCCTCCTCGATGGCTTCCAGCATGGCCAGGGCGTTCTTCTTCGGCTCGCCCTGCTGGTTGGCGAAGACCGTCGCGACCTTCTCCTCGCCGGTCTTCGGATCGCGCTTGGGCAGGCCGCTGTCCTGGTCCAGCACATAGGCGCGGATGGGCAGCAGTTCCTCGATGGTCAGCCCGAAGAGGTCGCCCTCGTCACGCAGTGGCGGCTCGGTGGGTTCCAGCGGTCTGGTGAGGGCGGCGGCGACGACATACCCGAAGTGGTCGATGTCCAGGCATTTGCGGCCCGCGAGGTACGCGATCCGCTCCCGCAACTGGGCAGGGCAGGAACGGGCGTTGGGGCAGCGGACATCGATGTCGCCCTCCTTCATGGGGCGCAGCGCGGTCCCGCATTCCGGGCACTCGGCCGGCATCTCGAACTCGCGCTCGCCGCCGTCCCGCAGGTCGACGACCGGGCCGAGGATCTCCGGGATGACGTCGCCCGCCTTGCGGAGGACCACGGTGTCCCCGATCAGGACGCCCTTCGCCTTCACCACGTTCTGGTTGTGCAGGGTGGCGAACTCGACCTCGGAGCCCGCGACCTCGACGGGCTCCACCTGGGCGTACGGCGTGACCCGGCCGGTGCGGCCGACGCCGACCCGGATGTTGACCAGCTTGGTGTTGACCTCCTCCGGCGCGTACTTCCAGGCGATCGCCCAGCGGGGGGCGCGCGAGGTGGAGCCCAGCCGGCCCTGGAGCGGGATCTCGTCGAGCTTGACGACGACGCCGTCGATCTCGTGCTCCACGGAGTGCCGGTGCTCGCCGAAGTACGCGATGAACTCCCGTACACCGTCGAGGGAGTCCACGATCCTGTTGTGCCGGGCGGTGGGCAGGCCCCATTCCCGCAGGAGTTCGTAGGCGTGGGAGAGGCAGTCGATGTCGAAGCCCTCGCGGGCGCCGATGCCGTGCACCACCATGTGCAGCGGGCGTCCCGCGGTGACCTTGGGGTCCTTCTGGCGCAGCGAACCGGCCGCCGCGTTGCGCGGGTTGGCGAAGGGCTTGTCACCGGCCTCGACCAGCCGGGCGTTCAGCCCTTCGAACGCCTCCATCGGGAAGAAGACCTCACCACGGATCTCGACCAGGTCCGGAATCCGGTCGCCCGTCAGCCGGTGCGGGATCTCGGCGATCGTCCGGACGTTGGGCGTGATGTCCTCGCCGACGCGGCCGTCGCCCCGGGTGGCGGCGCGGGTGAGCCGGCCGTGCTCGTAGGTGAGGTTGACGGCGAGGCCGTCGATCTTCAGCTCGCACAGGAAGTGGTAACCGGGTGTGCCGACGTCCTTGGCGACGCGCTCGGCCCAGAGCGCCAGCTCCGCGTCGTCGAAGGCGTTGTCCAGGGAGAGCATCCGCTCGCGGTGCTGGACGGAGGTGAACTCCGTCTTGTACGGCCCCGCGACCTTCTGGGTCGGCGAGTCCGGCGTGCGCAGTTGCGGATACTCGTCCTCCAGCCCCTCCAGTGAGCGCATCAGCCGGTCGAACTCGGCGTCACTGACGACCGGTTGGTCCTTCACGTAGTACCGGAAGCGGTGCTCGTCGATCTCTTCGGCGAGGCGCGCGTGGAGCGCCTGCGCCTCCGTCGGCACCGCGATCCGCTGCGCCTGCTGTTCGCCGGCCATCGTCCCGTCCTCCCGTAGCCCGTCACTCAGGGTTGTCTGCGAGCGATCTCGCCGCCCGGACGCAGTGGGCGAGCGCGGCGCGGGCGTACGAGGGCGAGGCGCCCGCGAGCCCGCACGACGGAGTGATCACCACGGACTCGCTGAGAGTCCCCGGATTCAGCCCCAACCTGCGCCACAACGTCCTGACCCCCATGACGCTACCGCCCGGGTCCGACAATTCGTCCGAGGCCGCGTCCGCACCGGGGACGACTCCGAGGAGGAGCTGGGTGCCGCCCTCGACGGCTTCCCCGATCGCTTCTTCCTCACGCTCGGTGAGCAGTGAGAGGTCGAAGGAGATGCCGTCGGCCCCGGCCCGGCGCAGCAGGGCGAACGGCACGTCGGGCGCGCAGGAGTGGACGACCGCCGGACCGTCGCCGTCGGCCGCCATGACGTCGCGCAGGGTGTCCTCGACGACCTGGCGGTCCACGGCCCGGTACGTGCGGTAGCCGCTGGCCGTCCTGACCCGGCCGAGCAGCACGGCGGTCAGCGACGGTTCGTCGAGCTGGAGCACGACCTCGGCGCCGGGCACCCTGCGGCGTACCTCCGCGAGGTGCCCGCGCAGCCCTTCGGCGAGCGAGCCCGCCAGGTCCCGGCAGGCTCCGGGATCACCGAGGACGGCCTCCCCACCGCGTCGTTCCAGCGATGCCGCGAGCGTCCACGGGCCGACGGCCTGGACCTTGAGCGGGCCCCGGTATCCCTGGGTGAACTCCTCCAGGGCGTCCAGGTCCTCGCCGAGCCAGGAACGGGCGCGGCGGGTGTCACGTCCAGGACGGTCACCGAGCCGCCAGCCGCTCGGCTCGACATGGCCGTACATCTCGACGAGCAGTCCGACGGTCCGCCCGATCATGTCCGCGCCGGGACCACGCGCGGGGAGTTCGGGCAGATGCGGCATGCCCTCGCCGTCCGCCAGGGAACCGGTGACGGTCTTGGACGCCTCCCGGGCGTCTCCCCCCGGCATGGACCCGATTCCGGTCGCCCGGCACATCCTGAAACCGCTCTTCTCGCTCACACGGGAAGCCTACGGGGCGGCCGGTCAGCGGCCCGGCCGGACCGTCAGGTCGTTGACCTCCGCGTCGCGCGGCAGGTCGAGGGCCATCAGGATCGTCGTGGCCACGGACCCGGGGTCCATCCAGCGGTCCGCGTCGTACTCCTTGCCCTCCTGCTGGTGGACCTTCGCCTGCATCGGGCTCGCGGTGCGCCCCGGATAGACGGAGGTCACCCGGACGCCGTTGGCGTGTTCCTCGTGGCGCAGCGAGTCGGCGAGCGCCTTCAGGCCGTGCTTGCTCGCGGCGTACGCGCCCCACTCGGCGTGTGCGTCGAGTCCGGCGCCCGAGTTCACGAAGAGGACGTGGCCCTTGGCCATGCGCAGCTGCGGCAGCAGGAGGCGGGTCAGCTCGGCGGGGGCGACCAGATTGGTGTTGAGCTGGAAGTGCCATGCCCGGGGCGTGAGTTCACCGATCCGGCCCAGCTCGACGACGCCCGCTACGTGCAGGAGGGAGTCGATCCGGTCCGGCATGGTCTGCTGCCCGAACGCCCAGGAGAGCCGGTCGGGGGTGCCGAGGTCGCCGACGAGGGTCCGCGCGCCGGGGTGGAGCGCGGTGAGTTCCCTGGCACGGCCCGCGTCCCGGGCCAGCGCCACGACGTCGTCGCCCCGCTCCAGCAGGCGGCGGGTGACGGCGGCCCCGATACCGGAGCCCGCGCCGGTGATGAGATGAGTGGACATGGACCGATGATCGCACCGGCGGTCCGTCGCGGCCTCCCCGGCCCGCCCGCGCCCCCGCGGGGCACCGCGGGTCGTCGCAGCTCACCGCAGTCCCTGGGACTCCTCCAGATAGGCGAGGGCGCCCACGCCGTCCTCGGCGAAGAAGACCAGGTCGGTCAGGGGTACGGGCAGGAAGCCCTCCTCCTCCATGCGCTGGAACTGCTGGCGCAGCCCGTCGTAGAAGCCCGCCGTGTTGAGCAGGACGACCGGCTTGATGTGCTTGCCGTGCTTCTTCAGCTCCAGGATCTCCGTCGCCTCGTCGAGCGTCCCGGTGCCGCCCACCATGATGACCACGGCGTCCGCCTTCGCCAGGAGCAGCGCCTTGCGCTCGGCGAGGTCCCCCGCGATCACCATCTCGTCGGCGTCGGCCCTGGCCTTCGCGGAGAGGAAGTCCACCGATACGCCGACGAGCCGGCCGCCGGACTCCCGCACCCCGTCCGCGACGACCTTCATCAGACCGCTCTCCGAACCGCCCCAGACCAGCGTGTGGCCGCCCCGGCCGAGGAGTTCGGCGAATTCACGGGCGGGCCGGGTGTAGCGCTCGTCGAGGTCGGCGGCGGAGAGAAAGACACAGATCTTCATGGGGTCCACGCTAAGGGCTGTCCCGTACTCCACCAGGGACGGGACAGCCCTTGAGCGGTGCCACCGACAGTGACGACGTGACCCGTACGGCGGCGGCCGGGAAGAATCCGGCGTCCGGGGCGGCTGGACCACGTATGACATCCACACCTGGACACCGCATCACCGTCGAGCCCGGCACCGAGCATGTCCGCGCGGTGCACGACGGTCAGTTGCTCGCCGAGAGCCACCGTCCGCTCGTGCTGCGCGAGACGGGCTGTCCGCCGCGGTACTACCTGCCGCCGGAGGACGTCCGCGCCGAACTGCTCACGCCGTCGGACACGCGTACCCACTGCCCGTTCAAGGGCGACGCCTCGTACTGGTCGCTGCCGGACGCCGCGGACCTGGTCTGGGCCTATCCGGAGCCGAAGGAGCAGGTCGCCGCGATCAAGAACCACTACTGCTTCTACGACACCGAGGTGGTCACCGGCTGACCGTCGCCGGGGCGACGGACCGCCCGCCGCCCCGGCACATCACGCACCCTCGCCCCTCGCCCATTCGCCCGCCCCACGCCCGGTCCCGCGCGCCTTCCCCGGCCCCCCGCTCCCCCGGCCGGTCGCCCGCGCGACGCCCCGCGCCGTCCCGTGCCATGACCGTTTCCCGGTGTTTCGTTTGTCGGCCTCCGTGCATTCGTATTGTGGATAGCCCCTTCCACACGTTCCTGCCTACTTTGTCGTCACGTGTTTCGAACCCTGCCGCCAGATGGTGTCGCGGCCACGAAAACAGGAGACGACATGAACGCCCGAACCGCTCCCGGACTTTCCTACGACGAACTCGTCGCGGCGCGCAGTGCCAGCGGTGTCCCCATGTTCAACGACAACAGGATGAAGCTGGGAATATTCGGCTCGAACTGCAGTCACGGGCTGATGGCGACCCACGCCGAGTCGTCGTACGAGCTCTCGTGGCAGCACACCCAGCAGATCGCGCAGATCGCTGACAGGCTCGGTTTCGAGGCGATGCTCCCGGTCGCCAGATACCGGGGCATGGGCGGCGAGACCAATTTCAACGGCTCGAACTTCGAGACCCACACCTGGGCGGCCGGTCTCGCCCAGGCGACCGAGAACATCATGGTGTTCTCCACCACCCACGTACCGACCAAGAACCCCATCGTCGCGGCGAAGGAATCGGTCACGGTCGACCACATCTCCAACGGACGCTTCGGCCTCAACATGACCATGGGCTGGTACAAGGCGGAAATGGAAATGTTCGGCGGAACGCAGCGCGAGCACGACGCGCGCTACCGCTACGGCTCCGAGTGGATCACCATCGCCAAGCGCATGTGGACCGAGGGCGAGGGCGTCAACTTCCACGGTGAGTTCTTCGACATCAAGGACGCCTTCTCCGACCCCAAGCCGATTCAGCAGCCGTACCCCGTGCTGGTGAACGCCGGCAACTCGCCGGACGGGCTGGAATTCTGCGCACGCGAATGCGACTTCAACTTCATCGCCTTCGCCGATCCGGCCGAGGCGAAGGAGACCGCTGCCCGGGTGCGTTCCATCGCTCATTCCCACAAGCGGGACCTGGGAATTCTCGGCTACGGCAACATCATCTGCCGTGACACCGAGAAGGAGACGAAGGCTCTCCTCGACCACATCCTCGAAAAGGGGGACTGGGAGGTGGCCAAGATGGTCTCGGGCGGGCTCGGGAGCGAGAGCGGTTCGTTCGACCGGATCAAGGCCCTCCAGGAGCGGTTCATCCTCGGCTACGGCGGATATCCGCTGATCGGCACGCCGGAGCAGATCGTCGAGCAGTTGGCCGGTCTTTCCCAGGCGGGTGTCGACGGCATGATGATCGGCTTCCTCGATTACGTGCAGGAGCTCGAATACTTCGGCGAGCGCGTTCTCCCCCTGATGAGGGAAGCGGGCCTGCGGGGCTGAGAACGACAGGGGATCAGGGAGGTCTGGGAATGACGAACTCTTCCGGCGCGGACGTGCGGAACTACAGGACCGTGCTCGGCCATTTCTGCACCGGGGTCACCGTGGTGACCTCGATCGACCGCGGAGGTCCTGCCGGATTCACCTGCCAATCGTTCTCCGCGCTCTCCTTGGACCCGCCCCTGGTGCTGGTGTGCGTGCGGAAGGAGTCGGCGACCTGGCCGGGCATCCGGAGATCGGGGCGGTTCGCGGTCAGTGTGCTGGCCGCGGATCAGCGGTCGATCGGCGACCGGTTCGCGCGTTCGGGTATCGACAGGTTCGCCGGCACCGAATGGCGGCCGTCCCCGGCCGGGTTGCCCCTCATCAGCGGCGCTCTGGCATGGATCGAATGTTCCGTCACCGACGAGATCGACGCCGGTGACCACACCGTCGTGGTGGCCGCCGTCACCGGACTGGAAACCGGTACGGCGGGCGCCCCACTGCTGTTCCACCGGGGCAGGTACCTCGAATTCGACATGAGGGAAGCAGCGATCGGATGAGACTCGCAACCGTCTACGGAAGTCCCACACCGCCCGGGAGGATGGCACGTGCTCTCGGGCTGGTCGAGAACGGCGTCCGCGACCGTCACCCCGGCTGGAGCGTGGAGCGGATCGGGCCCCGGGAACCGATCGGTCCGGTGGTGGCCACCTGGGACGAGGACGCGGTGAGGCTGATCGGCGAGGCCGACGCCGTCGTCGTGGCCTCACCGGTCTATCGCGGATCGATCACGGGAACCCTCAAGCTCCTGATCGACATGCTGCCGAACGAGTCGCTGCGCTCGAAGCCGGTGGGGATTCTCACCGTCGCGGCGGCGCCGCACCACTTCCTGTCGGCCGAACGCCATCTCCGCGACATCCTCGGCTGGTTCGGCGCGGTCACCGCACCGAACAGCGCCTTCTTCGTGGACTCGGCCTTCCGCACGGACGAGGTGGACGCCGAAGTCCTCGCCGCCCTGGGCGAATTCGCCGATCAGGTGCTGACGCTCTCGGAGTGTCTGGGCGGTCGGCGGTTCGGTCCCGACCCACTGACGGTCCGGTACGCGAAGAGGGCCGCCGGCTGAGGCGGCCGGTGACGCGTCGCGTCACCGGTCCGCCGGCACCGCCGGCACCGCCCAGAAACCGCCCTCGCCCAAGCCTCCGCCCGAGCAGCCTTCACCCGGGCCTCCGCAGGCCCTCACCCCAGCTTTCGCCCAACGAGCAGTGAGCAGGAAGGAACGTCGTGACCACCAACGTCGCGGAAAGCAAGCCCCTCGGCCAGGAGACAGGACCCGCCCGGCACCACATCGGCGGGCAGTGGGTCACCTCTGCCACGACAGGCGTCTCCGTCTCGCCCGCGGACGGGCGGACGCTCGGCACCTACTACGAGGTGGAGGAGGCGCAGGTCCAGGACGCCATCAGGATCGCCAAGGACACCTTCGCGACCCACCAGTGGCGGACCGACCGCCAGTTGCGTGCCCAGGTGCTCAGCGAGATGGCCGACCGTGTCGAGGCCGCGACCGACGAGCTCGCGCACCTGCTCGCCCGGGAGAACGGCAAGATCCTTCCCGAGGCGCGCTTCGAGCTGAGCCTGACACCGTCGAAGCTGCGGTACTACGCCGCGCAGGCCCTCACCGACTCGGGGAGCGGCGGCCGGGTGCGCCCGGGTGTCTACTCCATCCTGCTGGCGGAGCCGGTGGGTGTGGCGGGTGTCATCGTCCCGTGGAACTCCCCGGTGGTGCTGTCCGTGCGGTCCTTCGCCCCGGCACTCGCGGCCGGCTGCACGGTGGTGATGAAGATGGCCGCGCAGACGGCCCTGGTCAACACCCGGCTCACCGAACTCCTCACGGACTGCCCCTCGTTGCCCGCCGGTGTGCTCAATGTGTTCAACGAGTCCGGCAGCGTGGGTGCCAAGCTGCTGGTCTCCTCGCCCGATGTGGCCGCCCTGAGCTACACGGGCAGCACCGACGTCGGTCGGCGGATCATGGCGGACGCCGGTCCGACCCTGAAGCGGCTCTCCCTCGAACTGGGCGGCAAGACACCCATGATCGTCTTCGAGGACGCGGACCTCGACGCGGCCGTGGGGACGATCGCCGCCGGGATCACCACGTTCAGCGGCCAGTTCTGCATGACAGGCAGCCGGGTTCTCGTACAGGCGTCGGTGGCCGACGAGGTGCGGGCGAGGCTCGCCGAGGCCCTGAGCGGGGTCAAGGTCGGACCGGGCGACGCCCCCGATTCGCAGATGGGTCCGCTGATCGACGTCGCGAGCCGGGACAGGCTGGAGGCGCTGATCGAGGAATCGCTCGGCGACGCCGAGGTCATCGTGGCGGGCGGCCGTCCCGACGACGAGGGCCTGGCCCACGGGGCGTACTACCGTCCGGCGCTGCTCGGTGTGCGGGACACCGACTCGCCCCTCGTACAGAGGGAACTCTTCGGTCCGGTCGCCACGTTCGAGACCTTCGCGTCGGAGGAGGAGGCGGTACGCAAGGCCAACGCCACGCGGTACGGCCTCGCGGCGTCGGTGTGGACCGCCGACGGAGCACGCGGACTGCGCCTCGCCGACGCGCTGGAGGCGGGAACGGTGTGGACGAACGGCTGGGCCGTCGTGCTCGACCAGTTCGAGGAGGGCGGCTGCAAGCAGAGCGGTCTCGGCCGGCTGAACGGCAACCGGGCGCTGACGGAGTTCCAGGAGTACAAGCACATCGTCCAGGTGGTGTGAACCCGGCGCCGTGAGCCTCGGTGGTGGAAGCGGGTCCGCGCGGTACGGGCCCGCTTCCACCATGGCCGCGAGCGACGGGCCCGGTACGGGGGCTCCCGACGGTCCCGGCCGGCGGTACGGGTGGTCCCGGCACGCCTCCGGGACCGCACCGCGTGGGACCCAGGCGCCCGCGTACCCGCCCGAAGGCCGGCGGTCGCGCCGTTCCGTGCCCGGCGGCTCAGGAACTCCTGGTCCTGCGCAGCGTCTCCGACGGGGATTCCGCGTACACCGACCTGTACAGCGAGGAGAACCGTCCCAGGTTGTGGAAGCCGTACGCCGAGGCCACGTCGGTGACCGTCGTCTCGGCCGAGCGCGGGTACAGCAGCTCGTCGCGGACCCCGCGCAGCCTGATGTCGCGCAGATACTGCGAAGGGGTGCAGCCCAGGTTGTTGAGGAAGTGCAGTTGCAGGGTGCGCGCGCTCACCCCGGTCGCCGTGGCCACATCGGTCGGCGTCGGGAGTTCCCCGGCGTGGTCGTGGATGTAGTCGAGGGCGCTCTTCAGCGTGCTCGACCTGAGGGTCCCGTCGGTCCGCTGGAGCAGCGCCTGATGCGGCCCGGCAGCCGCCACCAGGAGATTCGTCAGAAGCATGGATTCGAGCTGGCGGCGGGAGTCCGCGTTCCGCGCGAGGACCCCGTCCTCGTCCCATTCCGTCCTGACGAATTCGATGCAGCGCAACAGGCCCTTGCCGGCCCGGGAGTCCAGTTCGATCACGAGGTCGAAGTCGATGGGGCCCGTGACCTGCGAGCGGGTCAGGGCGGCGAGGTGCCCCTCCAGATCGGCCCGGGGGATCTTGAGGGCGAACTGCGCGGCATCCGCCGCCCAGGCGATCGTCTGGGCGCGGTGGGGCAGCAGCATCGCCGCGTGCGCCATGCCCCGGGTCGTCCCCCGGTCGCCGTTCTCGCGCGTGACCAGGCTGCTGCCCGCGAGCGTGATGTTGATGTGGTACCAGTGCTCGCTCGCCGGGAGCGCGATGTGCGCCTCGGTGCCGTAGGTGAGGTATCCGAGGGTCACACCGCCGAGCTGGACGGCGTTCAGGCGGGCGTCGAGGCCGTTCCTGTCGACCGGGGTCAGCGTGTGCGGCTCGTACACCTCGGCCACGACCTGCTGGGCGAGGTCCACATCGCCCGTGCGGAGCCGGCCGTGCTGCTGGAGCGGTTCGGAAGATCTTGAGAATGACACGGCCATCAAAACTCCCCGGGCAGACGATCAGCATCCGGCAGGCGGACTCGTTGTGGTCACTCCTGTGCGTGTGGTCGCTCGCCCGGCGCTGTGGGGGCGACTCCTCAGGTGATGTCGGCCGACGTACCGACGGCCGTTATGGGGTACAACGTTCTAATAGCACGAATCGATCCCTTCTTGTCCGCGTACTCCGGCGACGACCGTCCCGATACTCCGCACCCGGGACTCCGCCGACAACCGTCCGGCCGTACTCCGCCGACGACCGTCGCACCGCTAGCGGCCGTCCCGCCGCGCGCGGTCGGCCGCACCGACCTCCCGACGGGCGTCCCGGCAGCTCCGCAGCAGCCGTGCGGACAACGCGTCGACCCCGCCCGACTCGGCACGGACCGAGGGAAGAGCGACGGCGAGGGCCACGTGGTGTCCGTCGACGACACCGACGGAGGCACCGATGGCGGTCACCCCGGGCTCACTCTCGTCCTGGTTGAAACCGAAGCCCTCACGGCGGACGGTTTCGAGTTCGCGGCGCAGCGCGGGCAGGTCGCGGATCTTCTCGCTGGGCGGGGGCGGCAGTCCGGGTGACGGGGGCAGTCCGCCCGAGTGCAGCGCGTCGACGGCGCCCGGCTCCAGATCGGCGAGCATGGCCTTGCCGCCGGACGTGCGGTACGCGGGCATGCGCACACCGACGCGCAGGCCCACGCGCAGCGACCGGACACCCTCGATCCCGTCGAGGAACAGCACCTCGGTGCCGGTGCGCACCATGAGGTGGACCGTCTCGTTCACGGCCCCGTAAAGGCTCTCCAGGTGCGGGCGCATCCGGTCCGGCAGCGGCGGCGCGGTGCGTGTCCCCGCCGGGAGGGCGTGGTGGCCCGGCCGGTACACCCTGTCGTCGCCGCGCACGGCGAAGCCCCGGTGACACAGCGTGGCCAGCAGCCGGTGCGCCGTGGACGGCGCCACTCCCAGCTCCCGCCCCGCCTCGGTCACGCTCAGCCGGCCGCGCTCGGCCAGCAGCGTCAGCAGGACCAGCGCGCGGTCCACCGCTTCGACGCGATATGAGTTCGTATTCTGCTCCACAGAATAATAGTAGGGATTCTTTGCGTCATACGCAAAGGTGTGCCTATCGTCTTCCATGTCAGGGCGGGAGCCCGCGGCCCTGCCGCTGAGGCCGCGCGGACGCCCGAGGCGGAACGACGAGGCTCACACGCGCCGTACGGGCGCGCCTGAAGAGGAGGGGTCACGATGACAGCCCAGGAACAGCCTCCGACCGGTCACGGATCGGTCGTCAACCGGATGACACAGGGCGACAGCCCCGAACTCACCCGGCTCTACGAGGACTTCGAGGCCGAGAACCTGATCCCGCTCTGGACCCGGATCGACGACCTGATGCCGACGCACCCCCGGCCCGCGGCCGTCGCCCATGTGTGGCGCTGGTCCACGCTCCATCCGCTGGCCAGGCGTGCCGGAGACCTGGTCCCGGTCGGACGGGGCGGCGAGCGCCGGGCGATCGCGCTGGCCAACCCCGGGCTTCCCGGCCGCCCGTACATCAGCCCGACCCTGTGGGCGGCGATCCAGTACCTGGGCCCGAAGGAGGCCGCGCCCGAGCACCGGCACGCCCAGAACGCGTTCCGCTTCGTCGTCGAGGGGGAGGGCGTGTGGACGGTCGTCGACGGCGACCCCGTCCGGATGTCCCGCGGTGACTTCCTGCTGACCCCGGGCTGGCGGTTCCACGGGCACCACAACGAGACCGACCGGCCGATGGCGTGGATCGACGGTCTCGACATCCCGCTCACCCACTACGTCGATGCGGGGTTCTTCGAGTTCGGCAGCGAGCGCGTCACCGACCGCGCCACTCCGGACTTCTCCCGGAGTGAACGCCTCTGGTGCCACCCGGGGCTGCGCCCGCTCTCCGGGCTGCGCGACACCGTCTCGTCGCCGATCGGCGCCTACCGGTGGGAACACACCGACGCGGCACTGACCCAGCAGCTCCTGCTCGAAGAGGAGGGCCATCCCGCCACCGTCGAACAGGGCCACGCCGCCGTCCGCTACACCAACCCCACGACCGGCGGCGATGTGATGCCCACGATCCGGGCCGAGTTCCACCGGCTCCGGGCGGGCACCGAACTCCCCGTCCGGCGGGAGGTCGGCTCCAGCGTCTTCCAGGTGTTCGAGGGCAGCGGCCGGGCGGTGCTGAACGGCCAGGAGCACCAGCTGACCAAGGGCGACCTGTTCGTGGTGCCGTCGTGGGTGTCCTGGACCCTGCGGGCCGACGAGCAGTTCGACCTGTTCCGATTCTCGGACGCTCCGGTCATGGAGCGTCTGCACTTCGACCGTACGCACTTCGAGCGCACGCACAGTGAAGGAGACCAGCGATGAGGCTCGCGACCATACGTCTGGGCGGAGCGACACGACGTCCGGACGGAGCGACCGCCGCCGTCCGTGTCGAGGGCACGACCGCCGTGGAGACCGGATTCGGCGATGTCGGCGCACTTCTGCGGGCCGACGGCCTGGGCCGGGCGGCCGAGGCCGACGGTCCCCGGCACGACTTCGCCGCCGCGGACCTCGCACCGGTCGTCCCGCGCCCCGGCAAGATCGTCTGCGTCGGGCTCAACTACCGCAACCACATCCTGGAGATGGGCCGCGAACTGCCCGAGTACCCCACCCTGTTCGCCAAGTACCCCGAGGCCCTGATCGGGGCCCGGGACGAGATCCTGCTGCCGCCCGAGTCCGACAACGTCGACTGGGAGGGCGAACTCGCCGTCGTCATCGGCCGGCGGGTGCGCCGCGCGTCCGCCGAGGAGGCCGAGGCCGCGATCGCCGGGTACTCGGTGCTCAACGACATCACCATGCGTGACCACCAGTACCGCACCACGCAGTGGTTCCAGGGCAAGACCTGGGAGAACAGCACCCCCTTCGGACCGGTCATGATCACACCGGACGAACTGGCCCCGGGGACGGTGATGACGACCGGGCTGGACGGCGAGGAACTCCAGAGCACACCGATCGACGACCTCGTCTTCGGCCCCCCCGAGCTGGTGCGCTACATCTCCACGATCTTCACCCTGCTGCCCGGGGACGTGATCGCCACCGGCACGCCCGGCGGGGTCGGACACGCCCGCAAGCCGCCTCGCTACCTCCGGGCCGGCCAGACCCTGACCACCGGCATCGACGGCATAGGCGAACTGGTGAACGTCGCCGTCAACGAACCGGACGAAGCGGCGCGGGCATGAGCGACGCGGGCGGCAGCGGTACGGGCACGACCGGCACGGACGCGACCAACGCGGGCGGAAACGGTACGGGCACGACCGGCACGGACGCGACCAACGCCGGCGGAAACGGTACGGGCACGACCGGCACGGACGCGACCAACGCCGGCGTCAGCGGCACGGGCACGGGCGGCACGCTCCAGGACGCCCGGGCGGCCCTGCGGGAACGCCAGGGCCCCGGCGCCCGGTACGACTCCCCGCAGGCCCCCGCCCGGGAACTGGCCTGGGCGCGGCTCGGCACCGCGTACATCACCCGATGTCTCGACGACCTGACCGACTCCCAGCTGGACGGCCCGTCCCTGCTGCCCGGCTGGACCCGCCGCCACGTCGTCGCCCACGTCGGGTACAACGCCCGCGCGCTGAGCCGGCTCGTGGAGTGGGCGGGCACGGGGACCGAGACGCCCATGTACGCCTCCCCGGAACAGCGCGACGCCGAGATCCTGCGGGGCGCCACCCTCCCGGCCCACGCCCTGCGGAGCCTGTTCGTCCACAGCGCCGCCCACCTCGACGTCGAGTGGCGCGATCTGCCGGGCCCGGCGTGGGACGCGCGGGTCCGTACCGCGCAGGGGCGTGTGGTGCCCGCGCGGGAGACGGCCTGGATGCGCGCCCGTGAGGTGTGGACGCACGCCGTCGACCTGGACGGCGGCGCGAGCGTGCGCGACTTCCCGCCCGACCTCATCGACGCGCTGCTCGCCGACGTCCTGCGGGCCTGGGAGCGACGCGGGGAACGCGTGGACCTCACCCTCGCTCCCCCGGGCGCGGAACGGGTCGTCGTCGGCACCGGCGGCCCCACGGTCACGGGCGCCCCGAGCGCTCTGGTCCGCTGGCTCACCGGCCGCGGGGCGCACGGGGTGACCAGCGACTCCGGCGGCCTCCCGGTCGTCCCGCGCTGGTTCTGACCGGCGACGGCCCGACGCGCGCTGGTCCGGACCGGCGACGGCCCGGACCGCCGCCGCACGCCTTCGGGACCGTCCCCCGGAGGACCGCCCCCGGACGACCGCGTCCCGGGGGCGGTGGCGTGTCCGGGCGGCCTGCCCGGCGTGGCCGGAGGCCGCCGGGAAGCGGCCGGTCACCACGCCCCAGGTCACCCGGTCACGGGATCAGTGCGTCTGAGCCGTCGCCGTCTCGCGGCGCGCCGTGGTCGCGATGGTGGCGGAGCCGACGACCCGCGTCCCGTCGTACAGCACGACCGCCTGGCCGGGTGCCACGCCCCGTACCGGTTCGGTGAAGGTGACGCGCAGTTCCTCGCCGTCCACCAGCTCCGCCGTCACCTCGGTCTCGCCTCCGTGGGCGCGGAGCTGAGCGGTGTACGTGCCCGGCCCGGTGGGGGCCGTGCCGCACCAGCGGGGCCTGATGGCCGTCAGGGCGACGACGTCGAGAGCCTCCACCGGGCCGACCGTCACCGTGTTGTTCACCGGGGAGATGTCGAGGACGTAGCGCGGCTTGCCGTCGGCGGCGGGGTGGCCGATGCGCAGGCCCTTGCGCTGGCCGATGGTGAAGCCGAAGGCGCCCTCGTGGGTGCCGACCTTCGTACCGGACTCGTCGACGATGTCGCCCTCGGCCGTGCCGAGCCGGCCGGCAAGGAAGCCCTGGGTGTCACCGTCGGCGATGAAGCAGATGTCGTGGCTGTCGGGCTTCTTGGCGACGGCCAGGCCGCGCCGTTCGGCCTCGGCCCGGATCTCGTCCTTGGTGGTGAGGGTGTCCCCGAGGGGGAACATCGCGTGGGCGAGCTGGCGCTCGTCCAGGACGCCCAGCACATAGCTCTGGTCCTTGGCCATGTCGGAGGCGCGGTGCAGCTCCCGGCCGCCGTCCCCGGTCGTCACGACCGTGGCGTAGTGGCCGGTGCAGACGGCGTCGAAGCCGAGGGCGAGGGCCTTGTCCAGCAGCGCGGCGAACTTGATCTTCTCGTTGCAGCGCAGGCAGGGGTTGGGGGTGCGGCCCGCCTCGTACTCCGCGACGAAGTCCTCCACGACGTCCTCACGGAAGCGTTCCGCGAGGTCCCAGACGTAGAAGGGGATTCCGATGACGTCCGCCGCGCGGCGTGCGTCGCGGGAGTCCTCGATGGTGCAGCACCCGCGTGCTCCGGTACGGAACGACTGCGGGTTCGCGGACAGGGCGAGGTGCACACCGGTCACGTCGTGGCCCGCTTCGGCGGCGCGGGCGGCGGCGACTGCGGAGTCCACCCCGCCCGACATGGCGGCGAGCACACGGAGAGGGCGCTGAGAGGTCTGAGTCATAGCTCCACCAGGGTACGTGGCGTCGGGAAACGAAAGCTCCCGGATATGCGTTGACGACCACATGGGGACCAAGGGCACGACAGGAGCGGGCGGAGGCGGGCGGCCTCTGAGCAGACGGGCGCTGCTGATCGGCGGCGGCGCCACGGCGGCGGGCGCGGCGGCCGTGGCCGTGGAGCGGCTGACGCGCTCCTGGCACCCGGGGACGGGGCAGCCGCGCGAGCCCGGTCAGGTGGACTACCCGGGGGCGGGCTGGACGGCGGCCTCCGAGGCGAACTGGCGACGGGCCGACCGCCCCGTCGACTACCGCGTGGACCGGGTGGTCGTCCATGTGACGCAGGGCAGCTTCCGCAGCGCGGTGAAGGTCTTCCGGGACCCCGGCCACGGCGCGGCGGCGCACTACATCGTCGGCAAGGACGGGCGGGTGGAGCAGATGATCCGAGAGCTGGACGTGGCGTTCCACGCGGGGAACCGTCTGTACAACGAGCGCAGCGTCGGCATCGAGCACGAGGGGTTCGTGGACCGGCCGCAGGACTTCACGACTGCGATGTACGAGTCGTCGGCGCGTCTGACGGCGGCGATATGCGGGCGCTACGGCATACCCGTGGACCGCGAGCACCTCATCGGCCATGTGGAGGTGCCGGGCACCGATCACACGGACCCGGGGCCGTACTGGGACTGGGACCGCTATCTGCGGCTGGTACGG